>CAYGMW010000008.1:0-28068 GCA_964350975.1 uncultured Acidimicrobiales bacterium
GTATCCGGCGGCCGTGAACGGTCCGGCCGCCGGATACGGGCTCGACCTCGCGTTGGGGTGCGACATGCGCATCGGTGGCACGTCCACCAAGCTCATCCCCGGTTTCGCCAAGCGCGGCATCGTGCCCGAATCCGGCGGCACCTGGTACCTGCCGCGTCTCGTGGGCTGGGCCAAAGCCACCGAACTTGGATTCTTGGGCCGCGACCTGACAGCGATCGAATCTGAAGATGTCGGCCTGCTCAACACGGTCGTCGACGACGCTGACGTCTTGACGGTCGCTCAGGAATGGGCGGCCGAGATTGCGGGCAACGCCCCGATCGCGGTGCAGTCGATGAAGCGGCTCTTCCGACACGGTCTCACCCAAGACTTCGAGTCACACAGCCACCACGTGCTGCTTCAGACGATGGCCCTGTTCCGTACGAACGACTTCAAAGAATCTGTCCAGGCCTTCATGGAACGCCGCGACCCGCGGTTCGAAGGGCGTTAGTTCTCCTCGATGCCGCAGCCTGTCTCGAAACCGTCGACGATCGACCAAGTTGCCGCGCTCGCAGGAGTGTCGGTGGCGACGGTCAGTCGCGCCTTGCGGGGCTTGCCCAATGTTGCGCCCTCCACCCGTGACAAGGTGGCCAAGGCTGCTGCTGAGCTTCGATACCGCGCCGATGCCAACGCATCGGCGTTGGCGTCGGGCCGCAGCCGGCTGGTCGCCCTGGCGATGCCGGTGCAGCACAGCTGGTACTTCGCCCAGATTGTGGCTGGCGCCGAAGCCGCCATCCGCGAGAGCGGCTATGACCTGTTGGTCTATTCGGTGCAAAGTGAAACCCAGCGGCGGCGCTTCTTGACCGAGCAGGCGCCGTTTCGTAACCGCGTCGATGGCCTGATCGTGGTCGACTTGTCGCTACCGGTCGACGAGGCCTCAGCGGTTGAAGCAACTGGGGTTTCGGTCGTGACGGTCGGGTTTGAGACGGGACGGTTCGATTCGGTCGTCATCGACGATCGGCGTGCGTCATGTGAGCTCGTTACCCATCTGCTGCGTCGGGGCCATCGCCGAATCGGCGTCATCGCCGGTGGTGCTACCGAGCTGAGGTTCACCGTGCCCGGCGAACGCCTGGCCGGCTATCGAGACGCCCTCAAGGGTTTCGGCATCACCTTCGAGCCCGAACTGGTGCAAAACGGCGACTTCACGCTCGATGGCGCCGCGGCCGCTACCCAGCGTCTGCTCGATGTCGCCCATCCACCAACGGCAATCTTCGCCATGTCAGACGAGATGGCCTACGCGGGAATGGACGTCGCCCGCGCCCGCGGTCTACGGGTCCCGGAAGATCTGTCGTTCGCTGGTTTCGATGGCCACGAGCTCTCATCGATGTTCGGCCTTACCACCGTCCACCAGCCAGTCGCCGAAATTGGTGGGGCCGCTGCTCGCCAGCTGATCCGTCGAATGGAACGGCCCGGCGCTGCGCCGCGCCACTTCCCGATCGATACAACACTGCGGGTGCGTCGATCCGTCAGCAACCTGACCTGATCAACACACCCGCAGGGTTGGTGTTCGTTTGTGATGTTTGCTCTGACGAGCGAGCTGATCAGCCCCAGATGGCGAGGCCGGTCTGGTCGTCGAAGAAGTGCATGCGCACCGTGTCGACGGAAATCTCGACCTTTTCGCCTATGCGGGCCGGGCTGCGTGGGCTGAATCGCCCAACGAAGATTGACTTGCCGTCGGCGGTTTCGAGGGCGTTGGCGTCGTCGCCTTCGAACTCTTTGTCCATGATCGAGTACGGCTCGGCGTTCAGGGTGAAGTGGACGAGCACTTCGGCGCCGAGGGCTTCGATGAGGCGGACGTCGGTCGTGAACCGGCTCTCCTTTGGCGAGTCGGGGACGACTCGGGAGTCCTCGAGGTCTTCTGGACGCAGGCCGATCACGAGACGCTTGCCCAGATAGTTGGCCAGGTCGGGCCGGGTGACCATGACCTGGGGGTCCAACGCGAACGACAACTCGCCAATCTGAACAGTTGGTGCTTCCTTGGTTCCGCCGAGGTCGGCGTGCATCAGGTTCATTGACGGCGAGCCGATGAAGCCGGCCACAAAAGCATTGTCCGGGTGGTCGTACAGGTACTGAGGCGATGCGACCTGCTGGAGGTAGCCACGCTTCATGACAGCCACCCGGTCGCCCATGGTCATGGCCTCGACCTGGTCGTGGGTGACATAGACGGTGGTGACGCCGAGGTCGCGCTGCAGGGTGGCGATTTCGGCACGCATCTGAACACGGAGCTTGGCGTCGAGGTTGGACAGTGGTTCGTCCATGAGGAACGCCTTGGGCTGACGCACGATGGCGCGACCCATGGCAACCCGCTGGCGCTGGCCACCGGACAGTTGTCCGGGCTTGCGGTCGAGGTTCTCGGTCAGGTCGAGGATCTCAGCAGCACGACGAACGCGCTCTTCGATCTCGGCCTTCGGAAGCTTCTGCAACTTGAGTGCGAAACCGATGTTGTCAGCCACCGACATGTGCGGGTAGAGCGCGTAGTTCTGGAACACCATCGCGATGTCGCGGTCTTTGGGATGGACATCGTTGACGATGGTGTCGCCAATACGCATCTCGCCACCGGAGATGTCTTCTAGGCCAGCGATCATGCGCAAGGCAGTGGACTTGCCGCAGCCTGAGGGCCCAACCAGAACCAAGAATTCGCCATCGGCGATGTTGAGGTCCAGATCGTGGATGGCGTGATACCCGTTCGGGTACACCTTGTTGATCTTTTCCAGGATGACTTCAGCCACGGGATCCCCCTCGTAGAACGATCCTGTGAATCTATTCCTGTAAGCGCTTACAGAACAAGGTCCACAGGAAGGTTTTTGGTGGGCGACCTCGCGGCCGTCGTCGAGAGACGCCTCAGCAGGAGGCGGTCGGGATGGCGCTGAGATCGGCTTTGGGCAGGGCCGGAGCGGTTCCGGCATAAGTGGCGCGGCCGTCAGTGGCGGGTCGCCCGAACAACTCGGTCACCCAGATATTGCCGTCTACACACGCCACGCCGATGCCCGCCACGGTGTACGCGGGGTCAAGCATTGTTGACCGGTGGCCCGTGCTGCCCATGAACCAGACATGGGCCGACGCCGTGTTCGCGGTGAACTCGCTACCCCAGTAGATGTTTTCGCCGAGGGCCACGTGCTGGGTGTCGAGCCCGACAATCACCGAGTCGAGGTCGCTGTGGTGCAGACTCGACCGCGACATCGTGTAGCTCCACGCGTTCGCAACCTCGGCCAGTTCGGGATCCCAGCGAAGGGGAGCGGCGCCTCGAAGCGCACGCTCTGCGTTGATGCGGACGAGCAGGTCGGTGCCTGACGATGTTGCTCCACCGGTGGCTGCGTCGCCGAACGAGATGACCTGGCCGGTGCGAGACACAACGACGTATCCGTTGCCAGAAGGAGTGGGCGACAGTGCAGCAATGTCGGTGCGACCTTGGCCGCCGATCGACCCGAGGAATGCGGCATCGCCAAAGGTGAACACGCCGCCGTCGGCTGCGACCATGAAGTAGCCGTTCCCGGCAGGGGCGCGAGACATGCCGATGACCGGCTGATCGAGATGGACTCCGCCCATCGAACCCAAGAACTTGGCGTCGCCGAATGCGAAGACGCCGCCGTCGCCGCCCAAGAGCCAATAGCCGTTGCCGGTTGGTGACGAGGCAATCCCGACCACCGGCTGGGCGAGGCGTACGCCGCCCATCGAGCCCAAGAAGCGGGCTGCCCCAAAGGAAAACACGCCGCCATCGGAACCCACGAGCCAATACCCGTCGCCCGACGGTGTTGGCGTCATGGCGATGATGTCGGCAGCGAGCTGGAGGTGAGAGAGGTCGCCGTGATTGGCTGCGTCGCCAAAGGCATCCACGCGTCCGCCTGCGCCGGTGACCCAGTAGCCACGACCTGATGGCGTGGCGGCAATCGCCGTTGGCCGACCGACGTTCGCGTTCCCGAGTGTTGATATTCCGCTGCCAATCACGGAGCCGTCAGCTTCGAGTCGGTAGGTTCCGGAACTCGTTGCGGCAATGGCCACGGTGTTGCCCGCAGCGTCGGCAGTAGACGGCACCATCACTGTCGCCGCAGCGATCAGCGCTATCGCTACGCCGAGGCGGGCGATCCGGAGGACGTGAGTCGTGGGGCGCATGAGTTCTTTGTCGTCACGTAGGGATGCAACATGACAGATTCATGACGTTAGTCCACATATTTGTCATCCGGTCAACACTGCGCTCGAAGGAACCTGAAGCAGGGCACGGGAAGTGGCGCCCAAGCTTCTACGATTGGCCCTCGTGGCGGACCGGGTCGAGCGCATCACAGAGCTCTTGATGATGCTGCTCGATGCTGAGCAGCCACTGACGTTCGAGGACATTCTCGAACGATCAGGAATCTATGGAGACCGTTCAGAAGCGGCCCGGAAGTCCTTCGAGCGCGACAAAGCCCTGCTGCGATCACTGGGCATCGAGATTGACACCGCGATCGACCGGTCGAACGGCACAACCCGTTACCGGATCCGGCCCGAGGACTATTTCCTTCCTGATCTTGGTCTCACTGAATCCGAACAGCTGTCGCTGCAACTCGCGGCCTCCGCGATCCGCCTTGACGAGGCGTGGGACGAACAAGCCCTCGCCAAGATCGGTGGAGCGTCGCACGGTCCGCCAATGGTGATAGCCGAGCTCCCATCGCTGGGCGAACTACCAGTCATCCACGCCGCAATCCGAAACCGCGCTGCACTCCGGTTCGACTATGGGTCCAAAGCGCGCGACGTTGAGGGGTACGGGGTGTTCTACCGCGACGGCCACTGGTACCTCCACGGTGCCGACGCCGGAACGGCCAAGACGTTTCGTATCGATCGCATCGAGGGTTCGGTCCAGCCCGGCCCTCCAGGCTCCTATGAGCTGCCGGAGTCATTCGATTCAGCCCAAGTGATGCCTCTTGACCCGTTGCTCATCGGCGAAGGGGCCGCGGTCGTTGCGTCGGTGTGGATTGACCGATCAGCAGCGCGCCGTGTCGAGCGGCTGCGTGGCTCTGACGCGGTGACGCAGCGCAACGACGACGGGTCGATCGTGATCGATGTCCCGGTGCGCAACCGGCGAGCCTTCAGATCGTGGGTGCTTGGTCTGCGCGACCACGCCCACGTCCTTGGCCCGTCGGAGCTGCGAGCCGACGTTGTCCAATGGTTGCAGGCCCTGGCGGCGCCCGCAGTCGCGGAGATGCGCTGATGGCCCGCCCCACCGCAGAGGTTCGTCTCGCTCGTTTGTTGTCGGTCATCCCGTGGATTGTCGAGCGCGACGGAGCCACCATTGCCGAGATCGCCCAGCAGTTCGGCATTCCAGAAGATGAGGTGCTGACCGACCTGTCGTTGGTTCAGTGCTGCGAGATTCCGCCGTACGGGCCCGACCACACTCTCGGGATCGTGGTCGTCGACGACGAGGTCGTAGTCGAGCCTGGCGCCATGCTGGGCCGACCCCTGCGGCTCGACCCCCAAGAGGCGTTCGGACTCCTCGCCGCCGGGCGTGCCGCGACTGCAGTGCTCGGCAACCGCTCCGGGTCGTTGGCGACTGCGCTGGACAAGCTCGACCGGGCCCTCGGCGATCGATCTCCGGTATCGGTCGATTTGGTGCGCCCGGACGCCGTTGACGACCTCGAAACCGCCGTCCGGCAGATGTACAGCGTCGATATCGACTACTACACGGCGTCGCGCGACGCGCTGACGAGTCGTCGGGTCGATCCTGTCAATGTGCTCAACCACGATGGCGACTGGTTCCTGCACGCCTGGTGCCACCTGGCCGGTGCAATGCGTACGTTCCGCGTCGACCGCATCGAATCGCTCACGCCCACCACCGAGTCCTTCGAGCTTCCGGACAACATTGGGTCGCCCCGGCTCGACCCGGGGTCTGCAGGCCAGATCGTCACCTTGCTGCTCGACCCCGATGCCATGTGGGTCGTCGAGGCCTACCCCACCATCGAGGTCACCCTGTTACCGCAGGGCGGAGCCACGGTGTCGATGTCGGTCTTCGGAGACGTGTTCTTGGAGCGGGTGCTGCTTCGAGCCGGCACACACGCCCGGGTGATCGCACCGCCTGAACTGGTCGATGTAGGCCGAACCGCAGCCCAACGGCTGCTGGCGAATTACACCCAATGATCCGCAATGCAGCAGCACGTCATGTGGGCCGCTGGCGTTCGATTGTCATCAATCGTGTCTGGGAGTGGGTGGTGCGCGCTGGCGTGATTGGTACTGATCATCCCAAAGCCAAACGATTCGGCCATTTCGGCAACCAGTCAATGATCGGGTTCCCGACCGGCACGGTGTACGGCGAGCGATGGATGCAGGTCGGCGATCGCACCATGATCGCCGATCACGTCACCATGTCGGTGGGTATGTCGGTCGACCAGGAAATGGTGACCAACCCCGTCATCAAGATCGGCAACGATTGCCTGATTGGTCGCTACAACGCCATCGTCGGCCACTTCTCGATCGACATCGGCGACGGTGTCTATACCGGGATGAACGTCTACATCACCGACCAGAACCACTCCTATGAAGGCCTCGACGAGCACATCGGCCGCCAAGTGCCCGTCGAAGCACCGGTGCGGATTGGTGCAGGCACTTGGATTGGGTCGGGAGCCGTCATTCTTCCTGGGGCTGACATCGGTGAGCACGTTGTCGTGGCTGCCAACTCGGTGGTCCGGGGTCATGTCCCGGCTCGCACGGTGGTGGCTGGGGTGCCGGCCCGACCGGTGCGACATCATGTGGACGGACAGGGTTGGCAGCGAGCCCCGCGGCCGGGCGAACCTGGCGAGGCGTCGCGCTAGCGAAACCGCGGCCCCGACACCCAGGCCACCAAGCTGTGGCGTTGGCCATACGTCAGTGGGGTCACTCGATGAAACTCCCACGCCGGGAACACAATGGCGGTTCCGATCGCGCGCGAACGCTGGTTCCAGTCCTCGAGGTCGGCGCCGTGCAGTTCGAGGTTCACCTCATAGAGCTCAAGGTGGGCGCCCTCGTAGCTGTCCGGCTCGCTGAGCTGGACAACAATGCCGAGCTTGCGATCGGCCACCCCTCCATCGAGTCCGTCCTGGTGCCAGGTATAGAAGTCGCCAACGTTGCGATAGCTCACGATCTGTAGGTCCTCGGCGAAGCCAACAATGTCGAACTGCCAATCAATGTTGGCCTCGTCGACTGCGCGTGCCAGCCGTTCGACGATCCAGGACACATCGTCGTCGGTGATGCACAACCACGTGCTGGTCGCCTGCCTGATCGAGTCGATCAGTTCGCCAGAGTCGTCGGTGCCGACTGTCGCCGGTTCCGGTTCGTAGTTTCGGGCCAGGGCCACGATGGCCTGACACTGCGCCGGGCTGAACAAGGCGTCGATGATCTCGTGGCTGCGATAGGGCGGGCCGGGATCGGGGTCCGGGGCAGGAACCAAGTAGCCGGGACTCATTGGAGTCAGGCTAGGACATCGCCGCCTGGTTGAAGCTGGGGTGGTCCGCCAGCCCGAAGTCGTCGTCCACACTGGTTTGGTGAAAGTTCTTGTTGTGGGTGGTTCTGGGCTCGTGGGCTCTGCGGTGATGCACGAGGCGCGCTCGCGGGGCCATATCGCTGTGGCTGCAAGCCGACAGCCACCCAGCGATGGCGTAGTCCTCGATCTCACCAACGCCGACCAGGTTGCCCAGGTCATCGCCGCGGCGGCCCCCGACGTTGTAGTGAATGCAGCGTACGCGAAGGCACATCCAGGGCTGGAGCCCGTGTCAGTCATCGGTGCAGCCGTCTGCGCGATGTGGGCTCAACGGCTCGGACTGGGGTATGTGCAACTGTCGACTGACGTTGTGTTCGCCGATTCGCCCCAGTGGCGCCGGACCCAGGACACCCCCGACCCAATCGGCGCCTACGGGACGGCCAAGGCCCGAGCCGAACGGTTGGTTCGTGCTGCTCACCCCGGAGCCGCGATCGTCCGCACCTCGTTGGTCTGTGCCGATGTGACGTTGCTCGACGCGCCAGGTGCGGGTCCACAAGAGCGCCTCGTAGCGTCGGCGTTAGCCGAACCGACCAAGGTCCGGTTCTTTGACGACGAGATCCGGACCCCGATCCTTGTGTCTGACCTGGCCACCGCCGTGGTCGATATCGCAACCGAACGAGCCCGATCCGACTCGACGGGCTCTGCGCTGTGGCATGTCTCTGGCCCCGAAGCGATGTCGCGATTCGAACTCGCGCGGCGCCTGGCCGCTCGTGGTGGCGCCGACCCATCGGCGTTGCGTTCGGTTTCGTCGGGCGCTGGATCGTCCGGGGTGCCGCCTGCATCGGACCGGGCGCGCGTGGTGATGCTCGACTCATCGGAGTTTGTCGAGCGTTTTGGGTTTCGCCCTCGACCCATCAGCCGAGTCAGCGACGTCGGTGGCACCGGTCCTCATGGCCGTCCCACCCCGGCCGTATGCTCGCTGCGTGGTGATGAACGACTCTGACCAGGCTGAGACGCCAACGACGCCCAACCGAACGCCCCGCGGGACGAGCACCTCGTCATTTGGGGTGTCGCGACGCGAGAGCCACGATGCGTCGGGGTTCTATGGTCGGTTCACCCCACCGATCATCTCCAGCGACGATCACGTCAACCCGGCGGCCACGATCGACCAGATCATCACCGGCGATGCCATCAGTCTGTTGTCCGACGATACCTATGTGGCCGACAACTCTGTGGCGCTCATGGTCACCTCACCGCCGTACTTTGCGGGTAAGGCCTACGAAGAAGACATGACCCGTGGCCATGTGCCCGAGTCGTACCGCGAATACCTTGAGTCACTCGAAGCCATGTTCGAGGTGTGCGCTCGCAAGCTCGAGCCGGGCGGTCGTATGGCCATCAATGTGGCCAACCTTGGTCGCAAGCCATATCGGTCACTGTCGGCTGACGTCATCGACATCTTGCAGCGTTTGGGCTTGTTGTTGCGTGGCGAAATCATCTGGCTCAAGGGCGACCGTCTGGGTGGTTCATGTGCCTGGGGGTCCTTCCAGAGCCCGGCCAACCCGGTGCTGCGCGACGTGACCGAGCGCGTCATTGTTGCAAGCAAGGGTCGGTTCGACCGTGCGGTTGCCCGTCGTAAGCGGGCCACTGCCGACCTTCCGTCAGAGTCATCGCTGTTCAGCGAGGACTTCACCGAGTTCACCACCGACCTGTGGACCATCCAACCCGAGTCAGCCACCAGGGTCGGCCACCCAGCGCCGTTCCCGATCGAACTGCCCCAACGCCTGATCGATCTGTACACCTACCGCGACGATCTTGTTCTCGACCCATACATGGGTTCGGGCACCACCGCAGTGGCGGCCTTGCGGCGGGGCCGCTACTTCGTTGGCTTCGACACCGAACCCGAATATGTCGAAGCTGCCAATCAGCGCGTCGCCCGCGAGCGCAGCCGGCTCGAAGAGACACCTGAGTCGCATCTCCAGTTGCGGCTCCCGGCCATTCCCGAGCCCGCCGACCCATCAGAGGACCCTCACGCCCGCGCTGTGCGCGAAGGCCGCAAGGCCAAAGACATCGCGTATGAGTTCCTGCGCGCCCTTCCGGGGCTGAGCCTTCGGGGTCGCGACGTCAAGCGCAACGGTTCAGTCGAGATCGATTTCGATAGCCAGACCGCCGATGGCCAGACGTGGTATTTCGATGTGTCGGGCGGGTTCACCTCCGGCCGCGCCGGTCTACGCCGAACCGACACAGTGTGGAAGGCACTTGGGCGGGCTGCGTTGTGCCGATCAGTCGACCCCGGCCAACCCAAGGTCAACTATGTGCTCCTCACCACACACCTGCCCCCCAAAGGCAGCGCTGGTTGGAAGGCCCTGGTCGAGGCCCAGAAATCTGGCCTCATCTTCGACGCGGTCGACATGTTGTCGAGCGAGGGCCACGAGCAGCTTCGCCGTTACGTCGCCGCTGGAGGCGATGCCCAATGGGTGCCGATCCGCCCGTCGGCGACCAGTGTCTGAGGTGAATATTCGCCGGTCGACCGAACCGGGGGCGTATGCGGTTGTGCGTGGAGACGATCCGCGGGTGTTCCTGGCCGAGAGTGCCGATGTGATCGCCCGGGTGCTCGGCCTCGAGCTCGTTGCGTCGACGCCGCCGGAGTGTTTCGCTGACCCTGAGCAGCTACAAGCCGTGCGCACGGCCTTGTTGCAGGAACGCTGGGCCGACGCAGTGTTGGGGTGGATGCGTGCCACCGGCGAGATTGTCGATGTGTACGAGGGATATTTGCCGGTCTGGACCGAGGACGAACTCGATGCGGCCACAGCGTCAATGGAAGTGCGTTGCTCGCGGTTGTTTGCCGAGGGTCCGCCCCAGCTCACGGCCTGACATGGCAGCGGTTCCCCACGATTGGCAGCTTGGTATTGCCGATCTCGACCTCATCGCCCTCGACGCCGACGACACCTTGTGGCACGACGAGCGTTTCTTCGCCGAGCTCAGCGGCAAGGTCGAACAGTTGCTCGGCCACTACGCACCAGGCCCTCAATTGGCGGCACAGCTGCTGGAGACCGAGCGGCGCAATCTCGCTGTGTTCGGTTATGGGGTCAAGGGTTTTGGGCTGTCGTTGATCGAGACGGCAATACAGATCTCGGACTCGGCTGTCACCGCTCGAGAGATCGACCAGATTCTGGCCTGGACGCGTGAGCTCATGGATCACCCGATCGAGCTGCTCCCCGGTGTGACTGACACCCTCGATTGGCTCGCCGAGGTCGATGTGCGGCTCGCCGTGATCACTAAAGGCGACTTGTTCAACCAGGAGTCCAAGCTGGCCTCGTCGGGCCTCGCCGACCGATTTGACCATGTCGCGATCGTGTCCGAAAAGGACCCTGCCACCTACCAGCGACTCTTCGATCGTTGGGGTTGTCAGCCGCAACGATGCCTGATGGTTGGCAATTCGGTGCCGTCTGACATTGCTCCGGTGCTTGCTGCGGGGGGCCATGCGGTCATGGTTCCGTCAGGGCATACCTGGGCGCTCGATGCGCAACCGGTACCGCATGGGGTGCCCGTTTTGGACCGTCTCGACGAACTCGTCGCGCTTTTGCGTTGACGACATCAGGGCATGTTGGGCCATACGGCGCCGATAATCAGCCGAATCGCCATCACTGTGAGAGCGGTTCGAAACAGCGCGTCAAAGACGGGTTCAGATATTTGGTCGACCACGAGCGAACCGAGCCGGGTGCCCGCAATGACGGCCGCCGAGCCCAGGACAATGATGTCGAGGTGGCCCACGAGGTTGGTGCCGCCGACTCCGATGATCGCAACCTTGGTGACATGGCCAAGGGTTTGGGTCGCGGCAAACGTGCCGATCATCGCGTGGCGGCTCGGCAGGGCCGACCGGAAGAACGGGGCAATGAGCGGACCCGTCGCCCCGAGCGGGATGTTCAGGAAACCCTGGAGCGCTCCAACGCCCACGAACCCGAGCCGGGCGCTGCCGTTTGTGGCCGTCATCCACTGCGGTTTCCACGTCCCTAGCAGGGCAAATGCCCCAATCAGGGCTCGGCCCAGGTCGGTGGGGATCTGGTCGGCAACGATGTATCCCGCAACCCCGGCGGGCGCCAACAAGCGTGCGTGCTGGGCCACGATCGACCAATCGATGTGGGCTTGTTGACGCACCGCCCTGGATCCATTGGACGAGATTTGGATAGCACCGTGGATCGCAATGGCATCGAGGGGATCGAACCAGATCACGAGCAACAAGAGCAGCACCACACCGCCTCCGAACCCCACCATCGCCGACAACGCCGACGTCGCGAGGGCACCACAGGCGAGCAATACAAGTAGCTCCATCTCCATGAGTAGAACAATACAGGTCAAATACACCTGGTCAACGGACTGAGGTTGGCGCAGCCTCCGGGAGCGGTTACGCAGAGTGGTCGCTGCTCACAGCATTGACGACAATGCTTGACCTGGAACAGCGGGCGCACTCAGATAGCGCCGCTTTGTGGGCCACTCCGGGTCCACCACTTAGGGAGGTATTGCCGTGGCAATGTCGAAGTCAGACACCATCAGTGCAGTTGCCGAGGCCGCAGGCGTCTCGAAGGCAGATGCCGAAAAGGTCATCGACGCCTTCGCGTCGGTTGTTGTTGGCGCCGTCAAGAGCGGTGAAAAGGTGAACTGGGCCGGTTTTGGCGCGTTCTCCCACACCGACCGCGCTGCTCGCACCGGCCGCAACCCCCAGACGGGTGCGCCAGTCGAGATCGCCGCTTCTCGTGCGCTGAAGTTCAGCGCTGCCAAGGCTGTCAAGGACACGCTCAACAGCTGAGACCGCACGCCAGCCACCAGACCCCCTGGTGGCGGCTACAGGAGTCGATGATGAGGGCGGAGCGTTGAGCTCCGCCCTCATCATGTTTTGACCCGCGTTGTGGACCGGTTCAGGGCGTGGGCTAGAGCTTGTCGATGAGTTTGAACAACTCGGCGTGGTGCACGCCCGCTGCGCTGCCACCTTCGGTCAGGTTGTGCTCCACCCACTCTGCGAAGCGCTGACGCTGGGCAGAGTCGCCTGAGTCGGCGATGTCGTGGGTGGTCTCGAATTGTGATTCGTGCGCGAGCAGGGCGTTCGTCTTGGCTTCGGCGAAACCTTCGACGTTCTCGGCGTGGTCTGGAGACGACGTCTCGAACAGCAGTAATGCATCGGGCCGATGGTGCGCGATGTCGTGTTCGACGAAGAAGAACGGATCGCGGGCCGCGACGACACCGTCGCAAGCCAAGAAACCGGCATTGCGATGGTCGGGGTGCAGCCGGTAGGGCTTCCATGGGTCGTGCCCCAGCACCACCGATGGCTTGAGCTTGCGTATCCAGTAGGCGACCTGCGACCGCTGGCGAAGCCCACTTTCGAGCTCACCATCGGGCCACCCCAGAAACACGATTTCGCCGTTGGCACCAAGAGCCCGAGCCGCGGCTCGCTGTTCGGCTTGGCGGGTGACCACGAGCTTGGCCTGATCGACTGACGGATCCCAGGTTCCCTTCGAGCCGTCGGTGCAGACAAGGTGATGCACAACACAGCCCGACGCAGCCCACTTGGCCAGCGTTGCGCCGCATTGGAACTCGGCGTCGTCGGGGTGAGCAACGATGGCGAGAGCCGAAGCTGGGGTGTCCAGGTCGAGTTTCATGCAACCTCCACGGGTGCGGGCGCCGACGGCGCAGTGTCAGCCTCGAGCAGCGGCAACAGCTCGTCGGTGGGATGCCGCAGCCGCCATTCGGCGAGATCGTCTGCGGTATCGAGGTCGAATGCCAACCGGTCGTTCGTGAGCAGCTTCACCGGCAGCCCGATGCGCAGCACCGCGGCCCGGTGCCGATGCAGGCTTCCGGACCCGTACGCCCAGCGGATGTCGACCCCGGTCGGGACGGCGAACACATTGGTCCCCTGGCCATGGCGATCAGGCACGATCACCGCGCCGTCGTGGCCGGCGAGCTGGCTCAGCCCGTCGATGAGGGGCAGGTCGCTATGGGTGATCACCACTCGAGGTACTCCCGCGGCGTGCAGCCAGTGCATTGCCTCGCCCACTGCCAGATTGAGGCCAGGGCCGCTGCAACGAATCACGGTCGCTCCGAGTGCGCCAGCGTGGGCCAAGACCTCGTCGTCGTCGCTGACCACGTGGACCGTGCCGTGGGCGGAGGTGGCGCCAATGGTGCGGGCCAACAAGGCGGCGGCAAGATCGTGTCGGGCGCGCCTGCTGAGCAATCCGGCGAGTCGCGTCTTTGCATCGACGAACGACTTGGCTGGAATCAACACCGCTGAGGAGGCGTCGGACATCGTCGGGAGTGTATGGGACCGGTTAGCCTGCACGGCTCGTGATCCGGCGTCGTCAAAATCCCACCCCCTCTTTGCCATCGATTGCCCAGCGCGACTGGCTGTTGCCGTACTGGTGGGACCGGCGCAACGACGCGGATGGCCCAAGTTATGACCCGATTGGCGCCGACGGCGTCAACACGACAGAGCGGCGCTGGACCCTCCTCGGAGTGCTCGGTTCGGCGGCGCGCGGCGCGGTCGACCCGCGTGGTCTGGTCTGGACTGGTGCCAACTTCTCGCTCGATTGGTGGATCCGCGCCAACGACCGCTGGCATCAGCCCTCGGCCACGGCTGGTGTACGGCAGAACCTGCTCGACGGCGCGCCGGTCGTTGAAACCCGTATTCGTGTCGGCAAGGGCGATGTGGTGCAGCGGGTCGGCGGTATCGCCGGCGATGGTGGGGCCCTCGTGATCGAGTTCGACAACAACAGCGACGCCCCAGTTGCGCTGGCGGTGGCGCTTCGCCCTGTCACGCTGCATGGTGCGAGCGCAATCCATCACGTCGACTTCGCCGATCACTGGCTGCGTGTCGATGGTCTCGACGCGGTCGGCGCGGAACGCCAGCCGGGCCTCGTGGTTGGCGGAACCGCGGAGGCCGACCTCGCGACCCTCGTCATGACTACCGACGACGAACCCCGCGGCGTGCCCGGGCTGCCGGTGTCGTGCGACCGTGGCCTGGCCCACGGGGTGATCAGCATCCCGCTGGTGCATGGCACCTCAATTCGATTCGTCGCCCCGCTGCACCTCGCTCAGAGCTCGCCGCGGTCATCGCCAGGGTCATCGCCGCGGCCTTCGGTGGGCGCGGCACCAGAGCTCAGCCGGGTCGCATCCGGATGGCGACTGCAGCAGGCCGATGGAGCGCGATTCGTGCTGCCGAACACGACCTGGCAGACGACGTTCGACCATGCTCGCACTGCGCTGAAGCTGTTTGCTCTCGATGGCCGTTTCTGTGCCCGACCGATGACGGATCAGTCGGTCAACTGGGTCGACGAGCGCCTGATTTCCATCGCCCATGACCAGATGGGTTGGCACCGCGACGCAGCGTCGGGACTGCTCTCGATGGGCGACAGCATCGACCGTCGGGGAAACATCAACAACGAGGCGGGCACTGCGGCCGCGCTCGATGCGCTGCGGGTGCATGGCGAGCTCAGCGGCATCGACGCGACCGCCGAGTCGTTGGTCGACACCATCGTTGGCGCGGCGCGCTATCTCGCCGCGAGCCCGTCAGGCACCCCAGAGGTCGACTTCTCGCGGATGGTCGGACTCGACGCCGCAGCAGAGCTCCTGATGCGGATCGGAGACGTCGCCGCGGCGTCGGACTCAACATCAGTTGCTGCGTCAGTCGACGCCAATGTGGTGATCTCGGATCGATCGGTTGCCGCCACGATCATTCGGCTCGCCAGCCCCGGAACCCCCGGCGTGCTCGATGACGCTGCGCTCGCGACGTTGGGCGCGGCATCGGGACCATGGATCCAGCGGCTTGCGGCGCCTGGCGGATACGACGTGGTCACCACGGCGCTGGTGGCAGCTCACGAGCTTTCGGCGTCTGACCGGCGGGCGCTCGATCGAATTGCAGCCTTGGTCGATGCGGCATCGTCGACGACCACCTGGCCCGCCGTGATGCACCCGACCGGGCGAGGGGGCACCGTTGGCGACGGCCACGATGGCGCCGCAGTTGCTGCCATGGTCAGCCTCATGCGAAACCTCATGGTGGCCGACCACGTCCCATCTCGCACCGTGGGCATGCTTTCGGTGATGCCTGCCGATTGGTTGGGTCAATCGGTCGAGGTTCACGAAGCACCGACCGCGTTTGGTCTGATGTCGTTCGCCGTGCGCTGGCACGGCGCCCGTCCCGCATTGCTGTGGGAGCTCGTTCCGCACGTCGACGGGCAAGCGCCGGTCACCTTGACCTGTCGGGGGCTCGACCCAACATGGTCAACCACCGAGTTGTCTGGCGAAGCACTGCTGAACGTGCCAGACCAGCCCAGTACCCCAGACCAGCCCAGTACTCCAGATCTGTTCTGAACAGAGGGGGCGTCAGGCCCAGCGCTGCCGGTTGACCCGCTCGGCCAGCTCGCTATCGCGTTCGAGCCAGTAGGCAAGGCTGCTGCTGCGCTGCGAGATGACATAGAGCACCGGTGCGGCTACCACGACGGTACGAACCATGGTGAGCGCAACGGCGGTGAATTCTGAGCCCCTCGGCTCGTTCTTGCCGACCGACGAGCTGACCCCAAGCAAGGTGCCCTTGCCGACCTGACCTACGACCTGATCGCCTGCACGTAGCTCGACAATGCCGTCGAGCACCATCCTGATGCGCAGGTCGGTCATGCCGCTCTCGACGATCGTCGACTCGGGCGTGTACGTCATTGGGGTGCTGGAACGGGCCAACAGGCGCCGATCGCGAACGCCGAGGTCGCTCAGCCCGGGAAGTCGGAAGAGCCGGGACCTGACTGGTTTGGGTAGCACAGGCTCTCCTTTCGTGATGCTCAGCGGGTGGTGACGTCGACGATACCCGAGCCCGCTGAACCAGAACTGCTCGCGAACGCCCTGTACCGAACGACCAGTACCGAACGACCAGGGCCAAACCCTCATTGTCGGGGCCGGTTGTCCGATCGGAACCATGTCGTGTCAAGTAAGGACGGAGACCGGCGTGAACAGTCGACGAATTACAGCTCTCATGGTAGGTAGCAGCCTGCTCTTCGCCGCGTGCGGAGGTGGGGGTGGCGGCACCTCGTCAGCGGCAGCCGACATTGAGCTTTCCACCCAGGCCCCAGTGCAGACCGAAGAGGTTGCCGACGCGAGCAACCTTCCTGACCCTGCACTGGCAGGCGTGGACGAACTCTTCGAAGCCGCCATTGTCGAAACCAACGAGCAGCTGGCTGCGCTTGCCGACGAATGCGCCGCGGCCGAAGCCAGGGTGCAACCCAACGCCGACTTCTCGAATCGTCGCTTCACCGGCCCGGACCTGCGGTGTGCCGACCTCAGCGGAGCCAGCTTCGAAAATGCGGTCCTCGACGGTGTTGACCTCAGCGGTGCAAACCTCTCGGGCGCTAACTTCACCGGAGCGACCCTCAATGTTGTGGCGATGGGTGTTGACTTCACCCGAGCGATCTTCGAAGGCGCCGACCTTCAGCAGAGCGATCTGCGTGGTTCGACCATGGTGGCTGCCGATCTCAGGGGATCCATTGGCACCGACAACGTCGTCGGCATGATGATGGTCGACCTCACCGGGGCCCAGTTCGGGTGCAACATCTTCTACGGCGCACCGGCCATGAACCTGTCCGGTGTGTCACTGACCAGTGATTGTCAGTCCGATCTGAACTGGACTCGGATGACACTTCGTGGCAGCTTCTACGCCAGCCAGATGGTCGGCATGGACTTCGAGAAGATCGCTGTCGAGACGACCGACTTCCGTCGTGCTGATCTGACCGGTGCCAACTTCTTCGCCTACGGAATCCTTCCGACTGGTATCGACTTCTCCGGATCACTTCTGACCCAGGCCGACCTGTCATCGGTTGGTCTTGACGAAGCCGGATTTGTGGGCGCCGATCTGTCGTTTGCCAACCTGAGCGACTCCTACTCGGTGTCAGGTGACTTCACGGTCGCCGTGCTCAACGACGCCAACCTGAGCAACTTCAACAGCGAACGCAACTCCTATGTCGGGGCGTCGCTCGTTGGCACCACGATGTCGAATGTCACGATGGCCTACGACGACTTGACCGATGCAGACATCGCCAACGTCATCTCTGACGGTCTGATGATGGACACCGTGAAGTGCCCAGGCGCAGCGTCAGGCGACCGCTACGGGTTGTGCACTGTTGGCGTCGAGGTTGCGTTCTGACCTCGCTCGGCTGAGCCGACCAGATCAGAGCAGACCCAAAAACAACAAAAAGAACTGGCTGGGCTGGGCGCGACCTACGGGTAGCGTCCAGCCATGCCCGTTCGCCGTGTTCCGTCGCTGCGATATGAACGCACCCACTGGGAGCGGGGTCATATTGTTGCCGGCATCGATGAGGTCGGGCGGGGTGCCTGGGCCGGACCCTTGACCTTGGCTGCAGTGGTGCTGCCGAACGACCGGCGAATCAACAAGGTGCGCGATTCCAAACAGCTGAGCCGCGCCGCCCGAGAAGCCCTGTACGACCGCATCGTCAACTGGGCCGACGCGTGGGCTGTTGGTCATGCATCGGCCCAAGAATGCGACGAGCTCGGCATGTCAGCAGCCCAAAAGCTGGCCGCGCAACGAGCCATTGATGGCTTGGGTGTGCCCGTCGATCACGTGTTGGTAGATGGTCCGTGGGACTTTGTTGGCTCGCATCGGTGCACCTGCCTTGTCAAAGGCGACACCATCTCGTTGTCGATCGCGGCGGCATCGATCATTGCCAAGGTGACCCGCGACCGCATCATGTGCGCCGAAGCCGAACACTTCCCGGCCTATGGGTTCGAGTCCAATGTTGGATATCCCGCCCCAGGCCATGTGACCGCCCTGTCCGGGTATGGCCCGAGCGCGGTGCATCGCCGCAGCTGGGTGTTCATGGATTCGCTGCCGTGGACCGGTGTTCGGCGCTACGAGCGCCATGACGATGCCCAACCGTCACTATGGTGACCCAGTGCTGTGCTTGATTGACCAGCGCTGTGCGTGATTGAGGGGCTGTTGTTGATGAGTTCGAGATTTGAGCGATACCGCATCGCTGAGGGAACCAAGGTCAAGCTGGCTGAGGTGTCTTGCGACGACAAGAGCGCCTTCGACGGTTCAAAACAAGACGGCCAGGTCGCACTCGAACAGGTGCGCAAGGACATTGCGAACCTCCAAGAACGGTTGTATGCCGAGCAAACCCAGCGCCTCCTCGTGGTGTTGCAGGCCATGGATACAGCGGGCAAGGACAGCACCATTCGCGACGTTTTTCGCGAGACCAACCCCAACGGGGTCGATGTTGCAGCCTTTGGCCGTCCCAGCGACGAAGAACTGGCCCACGACTACCTGTGGCGGGTGCACGCCCACGCTCCAGCGAAGGGCAAGATCCAGATCTTCAACCGGAGCCACTACGAAGATGTGCTGGTCGTCCGGGTGAACGAGCTGGTCCCGGAACGTCAGTGGAAGCGGCGTTATCGCCATATCCGAGACTGGGAGCAGATGCTGGTCGACGAGGGCGTCACCATTTGTAAGTTCTTCTTGCACATCAGCAAGGACGAACAAAAAGAACGACTTCAAGAGCGACTCGACGTGAGAGAGAAGAACTGGAAGTTCGAGCGAGGCGACCTCGACGCACGGGCCCGCTGGGACGACTACATGGCGGCCTACGGCGACGCCATCTCTGAAACGTCCACCGCCGACGCTCCCTGGTTCGTGATTCCGGCCAACGATCGTTGGTATCGCAAGTTGGCCATTGCTGAGATTGTTCGCGAGACCCTCATCGGCCTCGATCCCCAGTTTCCACCACCAGAACCTGGGCTTGAAACGATCGTGATCGATTGATGGCTTCGAGCGATCCCCTGAAGCTGTCTGGGCCAAGTAACGCCGAGCAGATCGACTACTGGAACGTTCGTGGCGCGGCCGCATGGGTACCGCTGCAGGAGCGTATGGACGCCATGCTCGAGCCGCTGGGTCGTTTGATGCTCGACGCGGCTGAGCTTGAGCGGGGCCAACGGGTGCTCGATGTTGGCTGTGGCTGCGGTGCGACTACCGTCGAGGCTGCCCACCGGGTGGGGCCGAACGGTCATGTGGTGGGCATGGACGTGTCGGCGCCGATGCTTGAACGGGCCCGCCAGCGGTCCCGTCAATTGGCCCAGGTTCGCTTCGTCGAGGCCGACGCCCAGACAACCGATATTGGTTCGCTCGGGGTCGACCGGTTGATCTCGAGGTTCGGGGTCATGTTCTTTGCCGACCTGGCCGCTGCGTTTGTCAACCTCCGTACTGCGATGGCCCGGCGCACTTCAAACGATCAGCGCGGCCGTCTGGCATTCGTGACCTGGCAATCACCCAAACAGAACCCCATGTTCACCTTCGCTGGTGCCGCCGTGGCCGATCTCATGGCGCCGAGCATCGCACCTCCCGCTGGGCCCAATGCTCCTGGGCCTTTTGCGTTGGCCGACCACGCGCGTATTGCCCAAGTGCTGTTTGGCGCAGGGTTTAGCGACGTCAATATCGTCGGCCATGAGGTTGCTCTCGATTTCGGTGGGGGCGGAACCGTCGACGAGCTCGTCCAGTTCGCGATCGACCTCGGGCCGATCGGCCGGGCCATTGTGGAAGACCCGTCGCTGGATGCCCCGATCCGTGAAACGTTGGGCTCGACCATCGAATTGTCGTGGTCCGATGGGACCGTTGAACTGCCTGCCGCGGTCTGGGTGGTGACGGCATCGGTCTGAGGCTTGTACGCTCCTGCGCCATGGGTCAGCCGGTTCGAGTTGTTGCAAAGCCGTCCACATCAGATCTGGACACCGTTCGTTACGAGACCAATCGACCGCTCAGCGGTATGGGTCATCGTTCCTATTTCTCCGCGGCTGATGCCACGAGCGCTGAGGATCCAGCCGATGTGTTGGCTGAGCGAGTGTTTGCTCATGGCGGGGTGCAACATGTGCACGTCAACGGCAGCACCGTGACGGTCAAGTTCGAACGTGGTGCCGACCACGAGGGACTGGTCGAAGTGATTCAAGGGTTGTTCCTGCACTACACCTGATCGGTAGGCAGCCAGCACAACGTCTCTTCCCCTCTGGATTGTCGAACAAGTGTTCGATAACATGGGGCGATGGCTGCTGTTATTGCGAACACAACCGAACTTGGGGCTCGTACTTCACCTGTAGTGCTTGCCCAAGACCAGGGGTTGCCGGTCAGCGACGCAGCCGCGGCACTCCTGCCTCGTGGTGTGTTGCGCCAAGGAATGGCCATCACGGTTCGCGGGCCTGCTCGGCGGTCCGTGGCTCTGGCGTTGGCTTCCGAAGCCAGCGCTACCGGGTCATGGGTTGCGTGCGTGGGCCTGGTTGGGTTGGGCCTGGCAGCCGCCGAAGAGTTCGGGCTCGACCTATCTCGCCTCGCCTTGATCGATCACCCCGGCGACGACTGGGCCATGGTGCTGGCCGCGCTGGTTGGTGCCGTCGACGTCATCATCGCGGCCACACCTGACAAGGTCAGAGCTCGTGATGGTCGCCGTCTGGCCGCCCGACTGCGCGAGCGGGGCAGCGTCATCATCGAGTTGCAACATGGGTCTGAGTCGGTGCTCCAGGGCGACGTGGTGCTGCAGGCCAATGCCACTTCATGGCAAGGGCTGCACCGCGGCCATGGTCGGTTGACCCAACGGCGCGTCATGGTGGCTACCGGTGGGCGTGGTGCTGCGTCTCGCGGGGGCAAGGTCGAGATGTGGCTGCCAGGAGCCAGCGCCACAGCCGAGCTGATCTCGGCCAATGTCGGAGGCATCTCAGGATCGGTGACCACCTATGACACGGTGGCCGACATTGCCGATCTCACCGCGCGTTTGCGCGAACGTCGCGCTGCTCTTCAGTCGTCCCCCAACACACCATGACCACCCGAACCATGGTGGTGGTCACCCCACACTGGTCGTTGATTGCTGCGGGGGTGCAGCCCGATGTTGCAGCGGTGATTGTCCGGGCCAACCGGGTGCTCGATGTGTCGCCCGCAGCGAAGCGCCACGGTGTCGAGGTCGGCATGCGTCGCCGCCAAGCTCAAGGCCGTTGTCCGACTCTTGAGGTTCTCGAACACGACCCCGAACGCGACGCTCGACGGTACGAGCCGGTGGTGGCGGCACTCGAGACCTTCACGCCTCGCGTCGAGCTGTTGGGGGCCGGTCGGTGCTCGTTTCCGACCCGTGGCCCATCTCGGTATTTCGGCGGCGACCAGGCCCTGGCCTCGTCGGTGGCCATGGCTGCTGATGCCGAGGTGGCCCACGTGCTGGGCGGCGACGATGTACCCGAGTCTTACGCGACCTGTATCGGCGTGGCCGATGGCCTCTTCGCAGCCTCGTTGGCCGGCGAGCTTCCAGCTTCAGTCGCAGGGGCGGCTGGGAGGTTGAGGGTCGTGACTCCCGGAATCAGCAGGGAGTTTGTGGCGCCCATGTCAGTACTGGCCCTGCGCCGCTGGTCAGCCCCGCTGGCCGATGGTGAGCACCTGGTCGACTTGTTGTGGCGTCTTGGGCTCACCACCCTCAAGGCGGTGGCCGAGGTGCCCGAAGCTGACCTGTTGGCTCGCTTTGGCCACGATGGCCGCTTGGCGCACCGCTTGGCGAACGGGCTCGACGAACGTCCTCCCGACACCCGACCCGTTCCGCCAGAGTCCCACGTCGAAGCCGAGCTTGATCCACCAGCCGATCGGGTCGACACCGCCAGTTTTGTGGCCAAGACCTTGGCCGATCAGCTGCACGCTCGACTCGCAGCCGACGGCTTGGCCTGCACCCGCATCGTGGTCGAAGCAGTCACCGAACGAGGCGAAACCTTGTCTCGTGTATGGCGTCACGAAGGAACGTTGTCAGCAACCGATGTTGCCGACCGGGTCCGCTGGCAGCTCGATGGTTGGCTGACCTCGTCGCGGCGGCCCACGTCGGCAATCACCCGACTGCGCCTCATTCCTGATGAAGTCATCGCCGACCGCGGTCGCCAACTGGGGTTCTGGGGCGGTCAGCGTCTCGAAACCGAACGGGCAGCTCGAGCGTTTGCCAGGGTGCAAGGTTTGCTGGGGCCCGACGCGGTGTTGGTCCCTGAACGTCGCGGTGGGCGCGATGCCGCGGCGGCTATTGGTGCGGTGCCACTACCACTCGTCGACATCTCCAATGAGCAACGCTCGATTGATGCCCCGACAGCTCGCGCTCCTTGGCCGGGTCGACTCCCGGCACCATCGCCAACAACTGTTTTGGCCGAGCGGCAGCCGGTCATGGTGCTCGACGCTCACGGCCATGTCGTGACCGTGAGCGGGCGAGGTGTGTTGAGCGCCGAACCAGCGGCGATGACCACTGGTCGCCAGCGATACGTCATCACTGGGTGGGCCGGTCCATGGCCGGTCGACGAACGTTGGTGGGAACCTGCATCTCACCAGCGACGAGCCCGGTTCCAGATCGTCACTGACGACGGCACCGCCCACATGGTGTCGTTGTCTGGTGGTGCTTGGACCATCGACGCGGTCTTTGACTAGTTGTCGATCCGTGCCGCCTACGATCTGTTGGATGCTTCAGGCTGCGATCTTTGATGTGGGTGGTGTATTGGTGGAGTCGCCCTTTGTTGCCGCCTTGCGATGGCAGGCCGAACTCCAGCTCCCTGACTCGACCCTGGGAGTGTTCTTTGCCGAATACGCCAAGGTCCCCGAACCGGGCGAAGAACCTCCTGTGTGGCATCGCGTCGAGATGGGTCAGGTGTCGGTCCAGGATTTCCTTGACCGGGTGAAGCCCCAGCTGAGGGGCTTGATTCCTGACGACCACATCGTGTTCTCGCTGCGGGCTGATGAGTTCAATGTGTTTGCCAACGCGGGTGCGCACTGGGAAATGGTGGACCTGGTTCGTCGACTGCGGGCCGACGGTGTGGCGACGGCCATCTTGACCAACAATGTGCGCGAGTGGGCTGCATGGCGCCAGGTCATCCCGCTCGACATCTTCGATGTTGTCGTCGATTCATGTGAGGTCGGCCTTCGTAAGCCCGATCCGGCGATCTGGGACCTCACCCTCGATCGGCTCGGTGTTGCCGCATCGGCTGCCATGTTTGCCGATGACCACCCGACCAATGTTGCTGCGGCTCGACAGATGGGTATGGCTGGGGTCGACGTGGGTCCTGATTTTGGCCTCGCCATCAGCCAGATCGACGAACTCTTTGGGCTATCTGGCGATGGAGCTGTTGAGCCGTGACGGGTCCGGGGTTGGCGCCAGAACTGCAGAAGGCAACCGAGCGCTGGTTCTTGCGTCGCGGTATCCCGCACTTCATTGACCAGTACAACGCACGCGAGGACGTTTTCACCCGAGCGTTGCCCATCTTGTCGCTGGTGTTTGTGGTCGAGATCTTTGTCGCGACTGATGCGAACTGGCTGTGGTGGCAAAACACACTGGCCGTCGGGGCTGGGGCGGCGTTGCTGGCTGGGTCATATGCCGGGGTCAACCACCTGCGGGGCCGGCCCTTGTTTCAGCGACCCAATGCGGTGAACGCCATCGAACTGGCCATCTTTGTCGTATTGCCGGCCCTTTTGCCCTTGGTGATCGGGGGGCGGTGGCGCGCCGCCTTGATGACGATGCTGGTCAATGTGGTGATCTTGGCCCTGGTGTATCTGTGGCTGCTGTATGGCGTGATCCCCATGCTGCGTTGGGCGATGAGCCATATGTGGACCGAGATTGGCGGGATCTTTCGCCTCATGGGCCGGTCGTTGCCTTTGGTGTTGGTGTTTTCGATGTTCATCTTCTTGAACGCCGAGATGTGGCAGGTGGCCGCCGACTTCACTCCCGCGTACTTTGCCGCCGCGATCTCGGTGCTGCTGGGCTTGGCATCGTTGTTCGTGGTGTTGCGGTTGCCCCGCGAGGTGGACGCCCTTCGTCGCTTCGATTCCTGGGACCAGGTGGCTGATCTCCTAGCCGATGCACCCTTGGGCCCCATCGATTGCGACGGCCTCGACGGCAACCCAAACCCGCCCCGGTTGAGGCGGGCCGACTGGATCAATGTCGGGATGATCTGGTGGTTCTCCCAGCTGGTGCAGATCGTGCTGGTCGCGGTGTTGATCGGAAGCTTCTATGTGGTGTTCGGTGCGTTCACGGTGCGCGAGACCACCATCTTGCAATGGACGACCGACACTGCGGTCTCGGGAGTCAATCTTCCGGGAACCGGCTTGGTGGTCACCTGGGAGCTGGTGACCGTTGCTGGCTTCATTGGCGCATTCTCGGCGTTGCAGTTTGCGATCTCGGCGGTCACCGACGAGACCTACCGACAAGAGTTCCTCGCTGACCTGGTGCATGAGCTACGTGAAGCCTTCGCCGTCAGGGCGTTGTATCTCGCCAAGCTCGGCGTCACCGCCTCTGGGAGATCGGGCTCCAACGAGTCGTGACAAAACTGGCAGCCCAACCCTGATTGTGGTTGACTGCCACGCACTGTGGTTGTGTGTGGCGTACTTCTTCAGCGCGTTCTCCTCGCGCTCAGTGCAGCTGGTGTGGCTGTCGCGCTCGTAGCGGCGGCGGTGGCGCCTGCAGTATCTGCCGACGAAGTCGAGGTGTGGTCCGTCGAGCAGACCACCGTGGTGGGCGACCATCTTCCCGCGCTCAACCAACCCATCGTTGCCCTCGACATCACCGACTCAGGGCAAGGCACCTGGTTGGCGGCTTCCGATGGCGGCATCTTCGCCCTCGGCGACGCGGGCTTTTTTGGTTCGGCAGGCAATCTGGCTCTCGTTCAGCCGGTGGTGTCGATCGAGGCCACCGCAACTGGGGGTGGTTACTGGATGATCGCCGCGGACGGTGGCGTGTTCACCTACGGCGACGCCCGCTTTCATGGCAGCACTGGCGGCATCGCGCTGGTCGACCCCATAGTGTCGATGACGTCGCTGGCCGACCGAAGCGGCTACTGGTTGGTGAGCCGCGATGGAGGCGTATTTGCCTTTGGCTCGGCCCAGTTCTTCGGGTCGGCCGCAGGGCGGGGACTGCCGCCAGTTGCCGACATCGTGGCGACAGCGACTGGTCGCGGGTACTGGCTCGTCGACGAAACAGGTGGCGTGCACCAGTTCGGTGATGCCCATGCGTTGGCCACCACAACACCTCCACCTGGGAAGGTGACGGGTGCTGCGGCCCGCGGCAATGGGCTCAACCTGGTGTGGGACTCCGGAGTGGTCGACCGGGTGCATCGCCAACGAGTAAACCGAACCGCGCTCGCGACCCTGCGCACGACGGTCGATATCGCGGTGTCGCCCGGAGGCACTTCAATCGCGGCCACCGGGCCGAACTATCGACGTATTGGTCCCAGCATCGGCAACGGGGGCGCTGACGCAGTAGAGCGGTTCGCCGCCGATGCCGACGTCGCGGTTGGTGTGGTGTCGTTCTACGCCACCTTCGAGCATGATCGCGACCTGCCGACGGGCTGGCTCGACGATATCCACGACATGGGTGCTCTGCCCATGATCACGTGGGAGCCATGGGACCCTGGTGGCGACCTGCGGACCCAGCCCGAGTACCAGCTGCGCGACATCACCGAGGGTCGTCACGACGAGGTCATCGACCGTTGGGCCCGTCAGGCCGCGGGGTATGGCAAGCCGATCATGATGCGGTTCGCCCACGAGATGAACGGCGACTGGTACCCATGGTCCGAGCTGGTCAATGACAACCGCCCTGGAGACTTTGTTGCTGCGTGGCGCTACTTGCACGCGGCGTTCGAGCGCGCTGGTGCTCACAACGTTGTGTGGGTGTGGAACCCCAATGTCGAGACCCCGTGGTCGATCCCGATGGCCCAGCTGTACCCGGGCGCTGATGTTGTCGACTATGCGGCCATTGATGGTTACAACGCTGGGTCGGCGCTGCCGTGGGGCGGTTGGCGATCGGCCTCGTCGATCATCGGCAACATCGGCCTGCCCGAGCTTCGGGCGGCGGCGCCAGGTGTTCCGGTGATCATTGGCGAAACAGCGAGCACCGAAAGCGGTGGGAGCAAGCCGCAATGGATCAGCGAGATGTTCGAGTGGCTGGAGCGTGATCACGCGGACATCTCGATGGTGATCTGGTTCGACGAATCCAAAGAGACCTCGTGGAACGTCGGAAGCTCCGATGCTTCGCGTTGGGCGTTCGCTACCTTTGGTGCGGGCCAGTGGTGCGGGTGCCGACGCTGATGGGCGACTGAGGTCGACAAAAAGTTCGTACCCCTTGACGACTGCGAACAAATGTTCGATAGTCGCGAGTATGGGTTTCAACAACCCGGGTGTGCCCTGGACCGAACTCGAACGACGCCTGTCCGGCCGTTTTGACGGTGTTGCCGATTCTGCCCGCGAGTGGCAAGGCGCCGACGGTGGCGACAGCCCAGCGTGGTCGCGTCATCGGGCCAAGTTCGAGGCTCCGGGGGTGTTCAGGTCTGCCTCGACGGTTCCTTATGCCGAGTTGCACTGCCACTCCAATTTCAGTTTCCTTGATGGGGCATCACATCCCGAAGAGCTCGTGACCGAGGCAGCCAGGCTCGGTCTGGAAGCGCTCGCCCTGACCGATCACGACGGGTTCTATGGTGTTGTCCGATTCGCTGAAGCGGCTCGCGAGGTTGGTATGCCAACCGTGTTCGGCGCCGAGCTCACGTTGGGCCTGACCGAACCACAGAACGGTGTGGCCGACCCTGCTGGGGCCCACCAGATCGTGTTGGCCCGTGACCCGGTGGGGTATGCCGCGCTGGCGTCATTGATCTCGACTGGTCAGATGGCAGGCGAAAAGGGTGCTCCCCAGCTCTCGTTGGGCGACATTGCCGATGCGGCGTCACGTGGTGCGGCCGATCACTGGGCCGTGCTCACTGGCGGTCGTAAGGGGACCGTGCCCCGAGCGCTCGTCGACGCGGGGCCTGCGGCTGCGGGGCGCGAGCTGCAGCGCCTGATCGACGCGGTGGGTCGGCCAAATGTGTTCGTCGAATTGTGGGACCACGGCGATCCCCTCGACGGGGCTCGCAATGACGAGCTGGCTCGCCTGTCGGCCAAGTACGGCGTGGGGCTCGTGGCCACCAATAATGTCCACTACGCCACCCCGTCGCGGCGACGCTTGGCCACCGCCCTCGCGGCGGTGCGGGCCCGTCGAAGCCTCGACGACATCGATGGCTGGCTCCCCGCATCAGGAGCGGCCCACCTGCGTTCCGGTGACGAACAGCAGCTGCGATTTGCCCGGTACCCCGGTGTGGTCGAAGCAGCTGCCGAACTCGGCCTGTCATGTGCGTTCGACCTTCATCTGGTGGCCCCCAAGCTCCCGCCGTTTCCGTGCCCTGACGGTCATGACGAGATGAGCTGGCTGACGGAGTTGGTTCGCCGTGGCGCCGAACAGCGTTATGGCCCGCGTGACGCCGAGTGGGTGCCCGGTGCGTGGCGCCAACTCGATCGTGAGCTGGCGCTCATCGCCCAGCTGGGCTTTCCCGGCTACTTCTTGGTGGTGTGGGACATTGTCGAGTTCTGCCGGCTCAACGACATCTATTGCCAAGGGCGCGGGTCGGCTGCCAACTCGGCGGTGTGTTACGTGCTGGGGATCACCAAGGCCGACGCGGTCAGCTTGGGCTTGTTGTTCGAACGGTTCTTGTCGCCAGAGCGCGATGGCCCGCCCGATATCGACCTCGACATCGAAAGTGGCAGACGCGAGGAAGCCATCCAGCAT
>CAYGMW010000009.1:0-7420 GCA_964350975.1 uncultured Acidimicrobiales bacterium
ATGAACCCATGACCAAGCTGATGGCCGACGGCATCGCTGACGGCTCCTTTCGAGGCAGTCGCCGCGCTGAGCTTGGGCTCGTGATGACTCGCGGGGCGGCACTGGCGGCGTACGCCGAAGGGCTCCGGATCGATGATCGACCAATCGACGCGGTCGGCGTCGTCCGGTCACTGTTGATGATCCTCGACACCGAACCGGTCGCGCTCGAATCGGCCCTCGACGTGGTTCGCCAACTGCCGCCAGAGCACAGCCTGCGGCGCTCCTCAGGCGAGGAGTCCTGACCGGGTATCTCCAATCGATGCCGCATCACTAGGGTGCACGCCATGCGAATTGGTGTTGTGGTCATGCCGGTTGATCCGTGGCCCGAAACCCGGGCTGTTGGGAAACGACTCGACAGTCTTGGCTATCACCACTTGTGGGTCTATGACCATCTGTCGTGGCGTCGCTATCGCGACCATCCGTGGCATGCCACCTACCCATTGCTCACCGGACTCGCGGTCGCCACCGAACAGATCGCGGTCGGGACTTTGGTGTCGAACCTGAACGTTCGCCACCCAGTCACCTTGGCCAAGGACGCAATGACCATCGACCATATGAGCAATGGTCGCCTCATCATCGGCGTGGGTGCCGCCGGGCTCGGCTATGACGCCACCGTGCTCGGTCAAGCGCCCCTCACACCGGGCCAGCGAGTCGACCGACTGGCCGAGTTCGCCGACGTCTTTGACGGCCTGCTCGCGGGAACACTGACGGACCACCAGGGGCGTTGGTACACCGTCGATGGGGCCCAGATGTTGCCCGGGTGTGTGCAGCGCCCGCGGGTTCCCATGGCGGTGGCTGCGGGAGGTCCGAAAGCGATCGCCATCGCGGCCAAACATGGCCAGACGTGGGTGACCTTTGGCGATACGTCGCGGTCTGAAAGCACGGCGGCCCAGACCGAGACCGATGTTCGTCGCCAAAGCGACCAGCTCAACCGAGCCTGCGAAGACCTTGGTCGCGATCCCGCGAGCATCAATCGACTGTTCATGGTCGCCAACACGGCCGAACGACCGCTATCGAGTCTTGAGGCGTTCCACGATTTCGTCGGCAGGTACCGCGAGATTGGGTTCACGGACATTGTGTTCCATTACCCGAGGCCCACCGACCCGATCTGGAACGATCCCATAGAGATCGTCGACGAGATCGCAGACGCCTATTTCTGACCAGCCTTGGCGGCGCGACGAGGTGGCTTGAGCAACAGCACAGGCGTCGTGGCCACATAGGTCTGGAACTCAGGTTCGTGACCCCAGCGCTTTGCCGATCGCCGTTCGAGCATGGGCAGGCCGCTGATGCGGGTCAACAAGACATAGACAAATACCGGAGAGATCAAGGTGACGTACTGCCAGCCTTGGAGCACGGGCAGGGCAATGATCGCAATCCCGGTCCAGAGCGTGATCTCACCGAAGTAGTTGGGGTGACGCGACCACGCCCACAGGCCAGTGGTGATGAAACGGCCCTGGTTCGCAGGGTCGGCTCGGAACTGTGACTTTTGTTGGTCGGCGACAACCTCGATACCGAATCCAACGGCCCAGACCACCACACCGGCCACAGCGAAGGGCCCAAAGGCCACCGGCTCATTCGAGGTCATTGCCGCGACAGCTGCGGCTGTGGTCAAAAACACCCAGAGCCCCTGCAAGGTCCATGTCTGGAAGAACTGGAGTGGGTTGTGTTTCATCTTGTCGAAACGGCCATCGCCGCCGGTGGCTTTGACCCGGATGAACAAGAACGAACCAAGACGCAGGGCCCAGATCGCGATCAGCCCTGCCAACAGCACAACCCGGCTGCTCAGATCGTCCTGCAGAACAAGCACCATGACGATGACCGTCAGATAGGTCATCGCCCCGGTCAAGTCGAAATAGTGTTCGGTTCGGGCCAGATACGACGGCACGAACACGGCCCAGTTGATGGCAAAGGCCGCGACTCCGCACCATGCGAACAGCGGCAGCGGGCCGACGTCGATGCCGTGGTGGCTTCCAGCGACACCTAATCCGACTGCGATCAGCACCGCGATCGCAATGGCGGTGATCGATTTTGATGCGGTCATGTTGATTGTTGTAGCCGACCGAACGAACAGCTGCCTAGCCCGGACGTCGCAACCTTTCGATCGTTTCGGCGCCGCGACTGCTTCGGTCGTCTCGCCTCCAAGCGTGGTGTGGGCAACAATGCGTTGATGGACACAGCCAACGAACCCCTCGTCATCGTCGAAGTCGCCGACGACTCTCGGATCGCCCGCGTAGTGCTGAACCGGCCCGATCGCCGGAACGCTCTGACTGGGCCGATGGCAACCGAGCTGGCCGATGCGATCGAAGACATCAATACTCGCGACGATGTGTCGGTCATCGTGCTGAGCGGCGCTGGTGGTGCGTTTTGTTCCGGTCTCGACCTGCGCGAGTTCAACGCCGACCCTCAGCCCGACTGGGTTCGCCACTTTGGCTCCGAGTGGCGGCGGGCCCACCGAGCCTTGTTCGATTCGGACAAGATCGTGATCGCGGCACTCGAGCGCTATGCGATCAATGGCGGGGCTGCGCTGGCATGGGCCGCTGACCTGTTGGTCGTCGGTCAGACCGCGTTTGTCCAGGTCGGCGAGATCCAGCAGGGGATGGCTGCACCAATGAACCTGGCGTGGCTCCGTTTGCGCCACAGCGAAGCCATCACCGCCCGGATCGTCTTGTTGGGTGACCGAATCGTCGGCGCCGACCTGGTCGGCCTCGGCGTGGCCTATGAAGCCGTGGAAGACCACCAAGTGATCGCGGCCGCTGGCGCGCTGGCTGAACGCTTGGCCGCCCACGATCCCATGGGTGTGCGTCGGATCAAGACCTCGCTTCGACGCACCGGACTCGACCATGACGCCGCCACCTGGTTTGAGCAGGCTTTTGCCGCCGATCCGGTAGCGGGACGGACTATTGCACCGATTGCGGCCATTGACCGCTGAGGTGCTCGAGGCTGAGCATGGCCTCGAGATCGGTTGGCAACAGGGGTTTGGCGATGAAATACCCCTGGGCTTCGTCGGAGCCGAGAGTGCGAAGCAGCTCCATGTCCTGAGCGGTCTCGACGCCCTCAGCCACCGTTGCCAATCCCAGCGAATGGGCCATCTGGATGATGGCCGACACTATCTCGGTACCGGAGGTGTCACCCAACCGTTGGACCAAGGATCGATCGATCTTCAACACGTCGAACGACAGCGACGCCACCTGAGAAAACGACGAGTATCCGGTGCCAAAGTCGTCGATCGCGACGCGGATGCCAGCGGCTCGCAACTCTCCAATGATGGCGTTTGCCGTTTCGGTATTGGACAACACCGCATGTTCGGTGATCTCGATGGTGATCTGCGACGGGTGGATCCCGACCTGGTCAACAATGTTGCGCACCCTGCGAGCAAACCCAGGGTCGGCGAAATTGACAGCCGACGCGTTGACTGCGCAGCTCCACGACGCTGCCTCGGGGTAGGCGATTGCCCAGTTCTTGAGTTGGAGTGCCGCTGCATGTAGCACCCACGCATCGATCTCGGGTAGGAGCCCGATAGCGCCGGCGGCAGGCAAGAAGTCGTCGGGCATGACGAGGCCCTCGGTGGGGTGTTGCCACCGGACCAATGCTTCGAAGCTCGAGATCGCACCGCTGCGGGTGTCGATGAGGGGCTGGTAGAAGACCACGAACTCATCGCGGGCAATCGCCGAGCGCAGCTCGTCTTGTTGTTTGAGCTCGTGAACGAGCTGGTCCCGCATGTCATGGTCGAACAGCACCAAGCTGTTGCGGCCTTGGCCTTTGGCTTGGTACATCGCCAGGTCGGCGTCACGTAGCACGGCTTCGGCGTTGTCGTGTGGCGCCGCGACGGCGATCCCGACCGAGATGGTGATCGTGATCGCCCGGTCGGCCAGCTCGATCGGTGTGGCCAGCTCTGCACTGAATCTGCGACCAAGGGCAACGGCATCGGCGGGTTCGGCGAGTTCTTCGCACACCACCACGAATTCGTCACCGCCGAAACGGGCGACGGTGTCGCCAGCGCGCGCTGCCGCGGTGAGCCGTCGTGACACCTCGATGAGGAGCTGGTCGCCAACTCGGTGTCCAAGGCTGTCGTTCACTGTTTTGAACAGGTCGATGTCGATGAACAGAGCAGCAGTGAAACGTCCGCTGCGGCGCGATCGGGCGATGGCGTGTTCGAGGCGGTCGTCGAGCAGGGCCCGGTTGGGTAGCCCGGTGAGGTCGTCGTGGAGCGCTTGGCGTTCGAGCTCGGCTCGAATCCGGAGCTGTTCGGTGATATCGACCATCTGGACCAAGGTGCGCGGTTCGCCCTTCGGGCCCGCGATGGTTGACGTGCTTTGGTGGACCCACAACTCGTGACCCCCACCGACGACATAGTGAGTTTCGGACCGCACCACTGTGGGTTGTGCATGCTCGGAGCTGTTGGTGCCCGCTCCGGGGTTGTCGACGAAACCGCTCAACTGACATCCGACGAGGTCAGATCGCTCGATGCCAAACAGCGCCACCATCGCGTCATTGGCCAACACAATGGTGCCGTCTCTGTCGAGCTCGGCCACTCCGATAGGCGACAGCTCGAACCCGACGTCGAACCGGGCCGCGTTGAATTCGAGTTCTTGTTGTGCAGTGAGGTTCGATTTTGCGAGGCGACGGACCAGGACGAACAGCACCACACCGAGAACGCTGCCGAGCCCGGCGATCGTGAGCTGCCTGGTCTGCGAAGGCAGCTCGATGAAGTTCCCGCCGCTCATCGCGATGAGGGTCCAACTGCGCCCGAACACGGTGACAGGCTGGGACGCAACGAAGGTCGACATCTTGTTGGTGTCGAACCGTCCAACGCCGCCGCCAAGGTCGACCAGACTCGGCGCGGTCTGGCCCCGACGATTGAGCGTCGCAACCGAGTCGCTGTAGCGCACCAACTGGCCCGACGGCGCAATCACAAAAGCTGAGGGGTCAACATCGCCAAGACGGATGTGATCTCGGGTCACCATCACGCCGAAGTCGCCATCGAGTTGGCCAGCTTCGCCGGCAAACAACAGGGGTGCGTCGAAGACCGCGATGACGATGTCGCCGCCGCCAGCGACGCTGGCGACGGCGAGATACTCGCGTCCCGATGCACGGACCGATGTGCCCCACATGGTCGCCGAATCGGGGACCTGTGCCGCCCTGCGGAGGCCCGTGCTGAGCTCAGGGGTGTTCGCGAGGTCCCAGTCGCCGAGGTTCGTCAGGGTGCCTTCACTCCACAGCCCATACCCGACCAACCCAGACAGCCGATGGGCGTCGACTCGTCGCAGGACCGACGCGACATGGTTCGGGTCAAGGGAATCTTCGTCACCATCGGTCGCAGCGAGCAAGACAAGTGCGATCTCACGTTGGGTTTCGCCAAGGTCGGCCTGCTGGCGACTGACTTCTTCGACGAACCGGTCGTGGCTCTCGGCAAGCGCTGAGGCCGACGCGTCGTTGGTTGCTCGGTAGCGCGGCACGGTCACGGCGGCCGTCATGGCCAGCACTCCAGCGAGCACCAGCCACGGCAACAGGCGCACCCGCTCTCTTCGAAACCACGACGACATGGGTTGGCTTATCGGCGCGCTGTGACGGTGATCTGGAGTTTTGCTTGCGATTTTGGTGCAGGCACCGACGCCGCTTAGCGGCCCTCAAGGATCAACAACGCCAGCGCGGTCGAGGTCGCGAGTGCCGACACGAAAAACCCGTAGCTAAACGATGCACCTGCGGTTTGCCAGATGTCGACGCCGTCAGCGGCGATGAGACCGAGCATCAGCCCACAGGAAATGCGCGCGATCTGTAGCCGTTCGGGAATGACCCGGCCGCCCTGATCCCAGAAGTAGGTCAACGCTGCCGTGGCGATAGACAGAAACAACACCCAATCGCCGCGCAAGCTCTGTCCAGTAAAGCTGCGCCCAGCGAAACCAACCCACGACAATGTGGTGCCGAGCGCCGCGATGCCCAGGGCGATGAAGATCTTTGGTAGCCGTGCAGACATGGGAGCGACCACGATAGCCACAAAGCTTTGGCCCCTTCGACACGGCTGAATTTGGCTGAGCCGCGGCCGACAACACACGGGTTCAGTGCCAACCCCCTCACCGTTCGACGATCTCGGAGTGTGACTTGCTCGCACAGTCGCCAAACTGCTCAGCCATGCCCGCGACCTGCCAGAACCCGAACTGCGCCGAGCGCGCGTGGTGGTCGGGCTGGTGTCGGCTGTGTTTCCAGACCACGGGTGTGGCCGATCGCTTGGCCGAGGAGCGAGCAGAACAACAAGCGCGCGACCGCGCTGAGCGGCTGGCCCAAGCCCGACAGGCCGTGATTGACTCCCTGCTCGAGCTCGGCGACCAAGGGGTGATGCCGTGGTGGGAAATCTCAGAAAAGCTCAACGCCCAGGGCCACCGCCTCAACGGTCGGCCATTCACCCCGGCGACGGCTCGGGGTCGTTATCTGGAGCTCACCGCTGATCTGTGGGAGTAACCAGCATCGGATCGGTGTTCGACCCGCACACAATGACCGCGACGCGTTCGCTGCGCTGGGGCACGTACACCCCGCTGGTGAGAGCCGCTAGCGCTGCGGCTCCGCCGGCCTCGACCACGAGCCGAAGTGCGCCCCAACACCGCCGCTGGGCGTCGGCGATGGCGTCGTCGGTCACGGTCACCGCGTCGGTGGCGAACGCTTGGAGCGATGCAAACGGTGCCGCACCCACCTGGCGGGCGCCGAGTGAATCGGCGGCGATGCTGTCGACGATGACGGGTGTCGGGTAGCCGGCGTCGAGTGCTGCGCCAATCGCCCGCGACCCGACAGGTTCGACCACGATCACGCGCACCGAGCCGCGGCATCGAGCGGCGATGCCGGCCGCCAGCCCTCCGCCTCCAGCGGCAACGATGATGGTGTCGATGTCAGCAGCATCGTCCAGCAGTTCGCTCGCCACGGTTGCTTGACCCGCGACTGACTCAACATGGTCAAAGGGATGGATCTGGAATGCTCCGGTCTGGGCGGCTCGTTGGTCGCAGGCGGCTTGCGCGTCGTCGTAGAACTCGCCGACCACATGGACAGTCGCTCCCAGATCGGCGATTCGCTGACGCTTCACCACCGGCGACACCCCCGGAACAAAGATCTCCGCGGGCACCCCGAGGCTTGCGGCCACAAAGGCCACTGCCGCTCCATGGTTGCCGCCCGACGCCGCGATCAGGCCAGCGTCACCCACGTGGTTTCGCAGGGCTCGATGGAACGCGCCGCGGGGTTTGAACGACCCGGTGTGTTGTAGCAGTTCGAGCTTGAGCAACACATCGTGATCGAGGCCGAGGGTTCGGCCATGGGGGTCGATCACCGGGGTGCGACGAATGTGAGGGGCAATGAGCTCGTGGGCTGCCGCGATGTCGTCGGGGCTCGGAAGAGCCGG
>CAYGMW010000009.1:7430-27529 GCA_964350975.1 uncultured Acidimicrobiales bacterium
GTTCAATGGTTCTCCACAGCTCACGGGGACCGACACGCTAACGCCAACCAGGGAGTAACCGAGCCGGCAGTACTGTTCTCGGCGATGAGTTCTGTCGACACCAACCCGGGATCCATCTGGTCTGGTTCGGTGCGCGCGATCACCCTGGCCAATGTGCTGGTCATCGCCATGTCGGCCTTCGACGGTTTGGCGGTGGTTGCAGTGCTGCCATCGATCACCGAGGACCTTGGCCGGGTGTCGTTGGCGCCGTGGGTGCTGACGTCATATCTCGGCGTGTCGGCGGTTGCCGGTATCGCAGCCGGGCCGATTATCGATGCGGTTGGAGTCCGGCGAACCTTCCGGGCGACTGGCATGTGGTTCTTGATCACGACGTCTGCTGTTGCGGTGGCCCCGACGATGGAGCTGCTGATCGTGGCCCGGGTGCTCCAGGGTTTGGGTGGGGGACTGGTGATCTCGGTCGGGTTGGCGTCGGTCGCTGTTGCCTACCCGGCGGCGCTGCGACCGCGGGCGCTGGCTGCGAACTCGGTGGTGTGGGGCCTCATGGGGTTCGGCGGTCCCGCGATCGTGGGTGCGGTGCTGACCGTTGCCGACTGGCGCTGGGTGTTCGGGGCGCAGGTACCGCTCACCGCGCTCGCCCTCGCTTTTGGTTGGAATCGTTTGCCCAGCACCCGGTTGCGTCCGGTTCGCATCGTCACCGACTGGTTTGGAATTGGCGTGCTCGCGGTGTTCAGCGCGGCGCTGATTGCCACCGCGTCGTTGGTCGGCCAACAGTGGTTGCTGGCGGCGGGTGCGGTCGTGTTGGCGGCAATCGCCGGCGCCACCTACTGGCGCCACAGCGGATCGAGTGTTGCTCCGGTGATGGCTCGGCGCCACTTTGTTGACTCACCATTCGGGCGGCTGCATCTCACGGTTGGTCTGGTGCTCGCCGCGGGCCTCACTGACGCCTACCTGCCGTTGTATGCCCAAGCGGTGCGGGGGTGGTCAGAGTCGGCCGCCGCGTTCAGCGTGATGTTCCTCACTGTGGGTTGGACCACCGCAGCGGTGGTGATGGCCCGCCTGCTCGACAGCTGGTCTGAGTCATTCGGGATTGCTGTTGGGGCGACGATCATGATCCCGGCGACTGCGGCGGCCTCATTGTTCGTCTGGATCGATGCACCGTTCGCCCTGATCCTGGGTTCGTACTTCGTGGTTGGTCTCTCGCTCGGAGCGACCACAAATGCCGCGTGGTCGCTGTTGCAAAGCTCGTCGTTGACGAGCGAGGCGGGCCGGGCGAACTCAAGCCACCAGTTCCTGCGGAGCTTGTCGGTCACGATCGCGGTTGCGTTGTCGGGCGCGGTGTTGTTGTGGGTGGTTGACCGCCAGACTGGCGACGTTGAATCGGTGCGAAAGCTGCTCGCCGGCGACACTGCCGCCGACACTGTTGGCGCCGCGGTGTCCGATGCGGTGGCTGACGGGCTGGCAACGGTGTTGGTGGTCTCGGTGCTGTTCGCGCTCGCTGCGACCTGGTCTGGGTGGGCGTTGCGACGATCTCTCGGGCGCCGGCTGACGGTGGTGTCACCAGGTGACGTCGCCGAGGCCATTGGTCTGGGCGCCCACGAACACGTCGTGCTCGTCGGCGGTGGCGGCAAGTCGACACTGTTGTTTGCTGTGGGCCGGTCGCTCGCGGCGCGGGGCCAGCGGGTGGTGGTGACCACCACCACCAAGATGGGAAGCGATCAGCGTGGTGGCCTGGAGCTCGTTGTCGATCGCGACGGGCCTGATGCGGTTGGCCAGAGCCCGTCGAACCCGATCATCTGGTGGGATCACGTCGATGGCCCTCGTGCTCTTGGTGTGAGCGCCCAGCGTTGCGATGAGGTGTTTGGTGCTGTTGACCACCTGGTGGTCGAAGCTGACGGAGCACGGCGCAAACCGTTCAAGGCCCCGGCCGACTATGAGCCCGTCGTCGGTGCCTCGGCAACAGTGATGGTGTCGGTCATTGGGGCCGATGCGTTGGGTGTGCCCATTGTTCAGTCGTGCCACCGGCCCGAACTGGTCGCGGCGCTGGCGGGCTGCACGATTGACGATCTCTTGACCCCCGTTCGGGCGGCTGCGGTGCTGCTTGATGGTCGTGGGGCCCGCAAGGAGCTCCCGTCCGGCGCTCGTTTGGTGGTCGCGATCACCAAGGTCGCCACGGGAGCGGTGAGCGACCTCGTCGCCGAACTCGTCGACCAGTTGAAGCGCCGCGAGCCCGGTCTGCAAGTTGTCGTAGTTGTTCACACCGGTGAGACCGCGTCGTTCTAGAGCGACGCCTACAGTGCCACGGTTGAAACGTTGACGAGATGGAGATCACGACCCACATGCACCCATTGAGCCCAAGTGCAGCAGCAGTGCGTCTCGGCATGAGTCTCGATCTGGTCGACGCTGATGTTCGCGACCGCGCCGTCACGCGGTTCCGCGACAACGGCATCCGGTTGCCAACCATGGCCCAGCTCGCCGACCCGTCAACGATGCCCGCCGACGTGGTTGCTGGCCTCAGCGGCGTCGACCGCGACGGGGCCGACCCGCGGAACCTGTTCAGGGTCAACTGGTACAACAACCGCGCCGGCGACCGCGTCGAGGTGCCTGACCACATTGAGCTGCCGTCAGAACTCACAGGTGTCGACGCCCGGATTGTGCTGGCGCTGGGCAACCGGTTCCCCATGATCAACGCCCACAAGGTGCTGGCCGCGTACAGCTGCTTGGTGCCGGCCATCGTGACGGGCCAATTCGACCCGACATCGAGCCGCGCGATCTGGCCGTCGACGGGCAATTACGCCCGCGGTGGGGTGGCCATTTCGACGATCATGGGCTGCCGCGGGGTTGCGGTATTGCCCGAGGGGATGAGCCGCGAACGTTTCGAATGGCTCGACCGCTGGATTGCCCATCCCGACGACGTCATTCGGACCTATGGCACCGAAAGCAACGTCAAGGAGATCTACGACGCCTGCAACGAGCTCGAAAAGGACCCGACTAACGTCATCTTCAACCAGTTCAGCCAGTTCTGGAACACCCTGGGTCACTACTGGGTGACGGGCCGGGCCCTCGAGCATGTCTTTGAGCACGTGTCGGCATCGACGCCTGGCGCTCGGCTCGCCGGTTTTGTGTCGGCCTCAGGCTCGGCCGGAACCCTCGGCGCCGGCGACTACTTGAAGGATCGACACGGGGCCAAGATCATCGCCGTCGAAGCCCTTGAGTGCCCGACCATGCTCTACAACGGCTTTGGCGAACACAACATTCAAGGCATCGGCGACAAGCACATCCCCTTGATCCATAACGTCACCAACACCGATATTGCTGTGGCCATCAGCGACTCGTCGACCGACGCCCTCGACGTATTGTTCAACACCCCGGCCGGCAAACGTCACCTCATCGACGAGGTCGGCTGCGCCCCGGCGCTGGTCGACTCACTCGTCGACCTCGGGTTCTCGTCGATCTGCAACACGCTGGCTGCCATCAAGACCGCCAAACATCTGGGCCTCACCAGCAACGACGTCATCATGACGGTGGCGACGGATGGTTCTGAGCTGTACGACAGCGAACGGGTGTCGTACCTGGCTCACCACTACGCCGATGGTTTCGATGGTCGCGACGCGGCGGCCGTCCATGGCCAGCATCTGGCCTCAGTTGACACCGCCCATCTCATGGAGATGGGCGCCGTTGAACGCAACCGGGTGTTCAACCTGGCCTATTTCACCTGGGTCGAACAACAAGGCATCGACGTTGCCGAGTTCGAAGCTCGGCGCAGCCAGAGCTTCTGGGACGCGCTACGCCCCATGACGGCCGACCTCGACGAGCTCATCATCGACTTCAATGAGCGCACCGGGCTCAGCTGAGCCCATGGACGGCGAAACGAACCCGTTCGTTCGATACCGCAGGCGGCTCGCGTCGTATCAGCACTGGATCGCCGGTGGCGGAACCGACCAGGGGTTCGTCGACCTGGTCACCGACCTCGACGCCGCGATCGCCCAGATCGATGGCCACGGGTTTGTGGTCACCCCCATCACGGTGCAGCCCGACCTCGCCGGCGCTCTTGGCTTGCCGAGCGGCTGCGAACTCATTGTCAAAGACGAGACGAACAATGTGGGCGGGTCCCACAAGGCTCGCCATCTGTTCGGGTTGCTCCTCCATCTGGCCGGAAGTCGCCCAGCCAGTACCGACCCAGCCAGTGCCGACCCAGCCAGTGCCGACCCAGCCAGTGCCGACCTGGCGATTGCGTCGTGTGGCAATGCCGCGATTGGTGCCGCGGTGGTTGCCAAGGCCGCAGGTCGCACGCTGAGGGTCTTCATCCCGCACTGGGCCGATGACGTGGTCGAGGCCACCCTGGTTGGCCTGGGCGCCCACATCATGCGCTGTGAACGTCGGCCCGGCGAGGTCGGCGATCCGGCCTATTTGAGGTTTCTCGAAGCGCTCGACTCGGGCTGTATGCCGTTTTCGGTCCAGGGAACGGTGGCTCCCCAGGTGCTCGATGGAGGTCGCACCATTGGGTGGGAACTGGCCGAACAACTCCACGACCTCGAGGGCGGCCCGGCCCGGCTTGATGTGGTGGCAATCCAGGTTGGCGGTGGCGCGCTCGGCTCCGCGCTGGTGCTTGGTCTCGCCGACGGTGTTGCTGAGGGCTGGCTTGAGTCGATGCCGCGAATCATGGCTGTCCAAACCGAAGCCGCAGCACCCCTCAACGCCGCGTGGCAGCGCCTCGTTGCCACTGCTGACCCGTTGGGCACGCTGCAGTCCGACGATGCCGACGGGCTGATGCAGCCGTGGCCAGCTGTTGGCCACAGCCTCGCGAGCGGCATCCTCGACGACGTGACCTACGACTGGAAGGTCCTGTCGCAGTTCATGTTGTTGACTGGCGGATCGCCCGTTGTGGTGTGCGAGAGCGACATTGTTTCGGCTCACCAGATGGCAACCCAACACACCTCCATTGGGGTGTGCGGAACCGGCACTGCGGGATCAGCCGCCCTCATTGACGCGGTGGATCTGCTGCCTGGCGACCGGGTAGCGGTGGTGTTCAGCGGCCACCTGCGCTGATCTGGCCTCTGCCAGTTCTGACGCAAAGTTCGGTCCACCACGTTTAGCGCTTCGTTCACGCGCCGACAAGAAGCTGGTGTAGGCGGTGCTGCCAGCCTCCCGACGGGATGGGCTGGCAAGGAGCAGGGGTCCATGGACGACATCATTCCTGAATTTGTTGAAGAGGCTCTCGAAGGTCTCGAAACTGTTGACCGGTGTTTGCTCACCTTGGAGGAGTCGCCTGACGACACCGACGCGGTCACCGAGGTGTTTCGCGCCCTGCACACCATCAAGGGCACGTGTGGGCTGTTGGGCTTCCCCCGTCTCGAGCACCTGGCCCACAGCGGCGAAACGCTCTTCAGCCTGGTGCGAGATGGCGACATTGTGTTCGAAGCCGCTGTTGCCGACGGCCTGTTGGCGACCGTCGACGCCATTCGCGCCGCGCTCGACGTGATCAGCAACACCGGTGCTGAAGCTGACAACAACTTCGCGGCCGAGATCGCCATGCTCGAAGGTTTGGCCTCAACGTCTCAGCGTCGCCTCGGTGACGTGTTGGTGGACGAAGGCGACGCCGACCGGATCGATGTCGAGATCGCGGCGACCGAACAACAGCTCGGCGACGACCGCAAGATCGGCGAGATCCTCGTCGAGAGCGGCACGGTTCCGCAGGTCGCGATCGACCAGGCCGCGAGCGAGGTTGCCGCAGCCAAGCAGGGCGCTTCGGGTTCGTCGGGCGTCCGCGTTGACATTGGCCTGCTCGACTCACTCATGAATCTCGTCGGTGAGCTGGTGTTGTCCCGGAACCAGATCGGAACCATCGCATCTGACATCCCCGCCCTGGCCGGCCCAGCCCATCAGTTGTCATTGGTGACAGGCGAGCTGCAAGACGCGGTGATGAAGACCCGCATGCAACAGATTGGTTCGATCTGGAAGATGCTGCCGCGAGTTGTTCGCGACATCTCTCGTGAGATCGGCAAGCAGGTCACCTTTGAGACCCGCGGCGAGGACACTGAACTCGACCGGGCGATCCTCGAAGCCATCAAGGACCCACTGGTTCATATGGTGCGCAACTCTGTCGATCACGGCATCGAGTCGCCCGAAGCGCGCCTCGCGGCTGGGAAACCAGCGATGGGCCAGCTCATGGTGAGCGCCCGACACCAGGGCAGCCATGTGGTGATCGAAATTTCTGACGACGGTGCTGGTCTTGACCCCCAGCGGCTGATCGCCAAGGCGGTGCAGCGAGGCCTCATCAGCGAGATGGCGGCCGCGACGATGTCGGACCGTGAAGCGATCAGGTTGATCTTCGCGGCCGGCTTCTCCACAGCTGAGAAGGTGTCGAATATCTCTGGCCGCGGCGTGGGCATGGACGTTGTTCGAAGCAACGTCGAACGCGTCGGCGGCACTATCGAGGTTGATTCGGTGCTCGGCGTGGGCACATCGTTCCAGCTTCGGATCCCGCTCACGTTGGCGATCATCCCGTCGGTCACGATTCGCTGTGGCAACGAGCAGTACACCCTGCCCCAATCGTCGACCCATGAATTTGTGATGCTGGAGCGTCACGACGCCGCTCGTCGCATCGAGCAGATGAACTCGGTGCCGGTCTTTCGCTTGCGCGAGCGACTCATCCCGGTCATCGATCTCCACGACGTGCTCGACTGTCCACAGGAAGCCGATTCGCCGAATGTGTTCATGGTCATCGTCGAATCCGATGGCAGCTTGTTTGCCCTGGTCGTCGACGAGATCGAGCGCAGCGAAGAAATTGTGGTCAAGCCGCTCGGTCGAAATCTGGACTCGATTCCGATCTTCTCGGGTGCCACCACAATGGGCGATGGCCGAGTGTCGTTGATCTTGGACGTCAACGGCATCGCTCGTGGGGCCCGCATCAATGCGGGCATGGTGAGCGCTGACGAAAACGCCTCGGTGGTCTCCCATGGCGACGAGGGCGAGCCATTGTTGGTTGCCCGGCTGCGTGATGGGTCCGAAGTTGCGATCCCGCTGGCCGACGTCGACCGGCTCGAACAGTTCAAGTCGACCGCGATCGAGTTCTCAGCGGGCCGTCCCGTGGTTCGTTACCGCGGCGAAGTCATGTCGCTCGTCGACGTGGCGGTGGTCACGGGCCGACGGCCCGACAGCTCCGATTGGCCAGCGACGGTCGACATTGTGGTGCACAAGGTCTCCGATGGGTTCGTTGGCTTCATGGTGTCGCAGGTCAGCGACATCATCACCGATGCAACGCTGCACGACGGCGCCCTCGGCGAAGGACCACAGGCAATCAGCGGCAATCGGGTGATCGACATTGTCGACCTTGCATTGCTTGACGAACGGCTCGGTGTCACACCAGTCAAACCCCAGGTCGCGGTAACCGGAGGAGCGTTCCGATGACGAACAATTCAAAACTTGAACTCACCACGTTCTACGTCGACGGAGCCTTTGTGGGGTTCGACGTGCGCTTTGTTCGAGAGGTGCTCAAAAACGTCGGTATCACCAGGGTGCCGCAATCTCATCGAGACATCACCGGCTTGGCGAACGTCCGCGGCCAGATTGCGTCGGTGATCGACCTCGGCAGCCGGCTCGAACTGGTGCCTCACCCTCCAGCCCACCGCGACATCCAAGTGCTGGTGCGCAGCCGGGGCGAAACCTTTGGTCTTGGCGTCGATGTCGCCGGCGGTGTGGTTGAAGTCGATGCTCGTTCCTATGAGTCGCCGCCGGTGCAGCCACCAAAGTCGCTTGAAGACGTGGTGCTGGGCGCGTTTGCTCTCGAAGGCGAACTGTTGCTGTTGCTCGATGTCGAAAAGATTGTCGATCTTGACATGGTGGACGTCGCATGAGTCCCGAGCCGATTCGGGTCTTGTTGGTCGACGACTCCGCTGTGATGCGGGGCCTGGTGTCACGCTCGATCAACGCCGAGCCGGATCTCGAGGTGATCGCCAGCGCGGCCAATGGTCGCTTGGGAATCGAACAACTCGTGATATCGAACCCAGATGTGGTGGTGCTTGACCTCAACATGCCCGAGATGGACGGGCTTGAGGCGCTTCCGCTCATGAAGGCTATGCGGCCCGACACCCCGGTGGTGATGTTCAGCACCGCGACCGAAGGTGGCGCTGAAGTGACCTTGAAGGCGCTGAGCCTGGGCGCTTCGGACTATGCGACCAAGCCAACCAACTCAGCCAACGTCGACGACGGCGTTCGGCAGCTTCGCGAGGATCTGATCGCCAAACTTCGGCGCTGTGGTAGTCGGTCCCATGGTGCGGCTGCGAACACATCGCATCAGCAATGCGGCCCTGCCTCGCTGCCTGCGACCCCGACCCGGGCAGTTGCGATCGTCACCTCGCTCGGTGGACCAGCCGCGTTGGAGGCCGTGATGCCCTCAATCGGAGCTGCGCTGCGCATCCCGATCTTTGTGGTTCAACACATGGTGCAACGATTCACCGGCGACCTGGCAGCGATGCTGGATCACTGCTCACCCACCACGGTGCTGGCCGCTGAAGACGGCATGGGAGTCTTGCCAGGACACTGCTATCTGGCGCCCGGATCTCAGACGATGGTTGTCGAGCGGGTGGCGGGTCGAACCTCGATTCGTTGTTCTGAATCTGTCGCCGGCCACGGCCCGTCGGCCGACGCCCTCATATCGAGTCTGGCCGAGCTGTATCAAAGCGGGCTGCTTGTTGTGATCTTGACCGGTGATGGTGACGACGGTGTCGCCGGTTGTATCACCGCCGCGGCCGCCGGTGGCCATGTTGTTGTTCAAGATCAGGCCTCGAGCGTGGCGTGGGGTACACCCGCCGCAGTGATCGGCGCCGGTGTCGCCAACGGCTCGCTAAAAATCGAACAGGTCGGCGGCTTTATTGCCGATGCCACACAGACAGCTGCCGACGGGAGTCACCGCGATGGTCCGAACAACGAACGCTCTGCCATGAGCACAGCGACTGCCAGCGCCGCGACGCGCACCGCTAGCGACTACCGATGAATCTGGCCCCGGGCGCTGCCAAACCAGACACCAAGACGATCGATTCGGCGTCGCTGGAGGAGATCAAGCGCGTTGTTCGCGAGCGCCTTGGCATCGAGCTCGACGACAAGGACTACCTCATCGTCAGCCGCCTCGGCGCCGTCGCCACCAAGATGACCGATGGCGACATCGTCGAGGTCGGCCGCCGGATTCGACGCCAAGACCCACGCATCTTGGATGCGGTGTCCGACGCGATGACCACGAACGAAACATCGTTCTACCGAAACGCGACGATGTACCGCGGCGTCGAAACCGCGATCCGCGAACTGCTTGAACGTCGCGGTGCAGATACCCGGCTCCGGATCTGGTGTGCTGCATGTTCGAGCGGCCAGGAGCCCTACAGCCTGGCGATGATGATCCACGAGAAGTTCCCGGAACTCGCCGACCGCATCCGAACCCAGATCGTGGCCACCGATGTGTCGCCAACCATGGTGGCCCAGGCTGCCGTCGGCGCGTACGACGCCAACGAGATGCGTCGAGGCCTCCCGCCGGAACTGGCATCGAGGTACTTCACCAAAGACGGCGACCGCTTTGTTGTCGTGCCAGAAGTGAAAGCCCTCGTGAGCGTTCGCAAGATGAACCTGCTCGAGTCGTGGGCCGGTATTCCCCGTAGCGATTTCGTGTTGGTGCGAAACGTCTTGATCTACTTCTCCCAAGACAACCGTCGCCGGATCCTTGAGCGGGTGCGCAACGAGATTCTTCGACCAGGCGGCCTGTTGATCATGGGCGCAACCGAGACCGCAACGGCGATCGATCCTGGCTACCGCCCACACATGGTCGGAAGCGAAACGTTCTTCGCGGTGAAGGACTGAGCTCACGTGATGTCGGCGTTGTTCCTCATCCCCGGCATGACAGGTGCCGATAGGTCTTTCGTGTTGGCAAATTGTTCGATCCCCAAGAGGGTGCAGGTGGTGTCATGACGGGCCACGTCAGCCGGGTGTTGTTGGTCGACGACTCAGCAGTCGTCCGCAATCTGATCTCCCAAGCAATCAACGCCGAACACGATCTGGAAGTCGTGGCCACGGCCGGCAACGGCGAGATCGGCATCCGCAAGATGGAGTCCGTCGACCCCGACATTGTTGTCCTTGACATCAATATGCCGGTGATGGACGGTCTCGAAGCCCTGGCGGCCATGCGAGCGCTGCGGCCGAAGTTGCCGATCATCATGTTCAGCACCCTGACCGAACGCGGCGCCGAAGCCACGATCCAGGCGCTGAGTCTGGGGGCGACCGACTATGCCACCAAGCCGTCGGGCGCAGTGTCGCCGACCGAAGCGCTTCGTCAGGTCCAAGATGAGCTCATTGGCAAGATCCGCGGCCTGAGCCGCTCGGTTCAGCGGGTCAGGGTCGCTGCGGCAACGACCCACGAAGCGAGCGCCAGTGCCCAGCCTGAAGCGCCCGCGGTGGTTCCCCGGCGCCGCACCTCCAACAGCCTGGTGCGTGCAGTGGCGATCGCTACTTCCACGGGCGGCCCTGCGGCCCTCGACGTGGTGCTCCCGGCCATCACGAAACCCTTGCGGGTTCCGATGTTCATTGTTCAACACATGCCGCCGACCTTTACCGGTGTGCTGGCCAAACGGCTGAACGCGCATTGTGAAACCACTGTTGTCGAAGCCACCCATGGCGAACCAGTGCGACCCGGTCATTGCTATATCGCCAAGGGCGGGCAGCACATGGTGATCGCTGGCGAATCCGGGTCGTACCAGATTCGCTGCACCGATGACCCGCCGGTCAACAACTGTCGGCCCGCGGCCGACCCGATGATCGAGAGCCTCGCGGCTCGCTATGGCAGCGGCCTGTTGGTCGTTGTTCTCACCGGTATGGGCAGCGACGGCCTCGCTGGCTGCCGCACCGCTGCTGCTGCTGGTGCCCGCATCGTGGCCCAAGACGAGGCGTCAAGCATGGTCTGGGGAATGCCTGGGGCAGTGGCCAAAGCCGGACTCGCCGATGTGTTGTTGCCACTCGGTGATGTTGCAGCTCACATCAAGGCGGCTGTCGGATGACGACCGCGACTCGATTCTGCTCAACTCAGATCTCTGCGTGTCGATGGTGCTCTCGTGGCTCAAACTGATTCAGACGCTCAAATCGATTCAGACGACGGTCTCGAAGATTTCCTCCTCGACGAAGAGTTGATGGCGGAATTCGTCGCCGAATCCTCAGACGCGCTCGACGCGGTCGACGCGGGATTGCTCGCTCTTGAGGTCGATCCGTCGAACCTCGAGCTGGTTCGTGAGATCTTCCGTCACCTGCATACGGTCAAGGGGACCTCAGGCAGCCTCGGTTTGGCCGAGATGGAACGCCTTGGCCATGCTGGCGAAAATGTCCTCGGCATGGTGCGCGACGGCGAGCTCCAGACGTCGCAGCAACTCGCGAGTGTCTTGCTCGAAACAGTCGACGCACTGCGCGCCATGCTCGGATACGTCGAGCGGGGCGAACTGTGCCCTCCGGCTTCGGCTGCCCTGCTGGCTCGCCTCGAGGCATTCCGCGACGGCACGGCCCCATCGGCCGATGAACCCGACGTCTCTATTGCCCGGAACCTGATCGGCGGCATCTTGGCCGCATCGGGTATCGCGACCGAACAACAGATCACTGAGGCCTTGATCGACCAGTCCAAGGGCGACACCCGCCGCTTGGGCGACATCTTGGTAGCCAAGGGCATCTCGACGGCGGACAACATCAATAACGCGATCGCCACCAGCGTCAAGGATCTCGGCGCAGCGCTGCCGCCCGGAACCGCGCTCGATTCGAGCATCCGCATCGACCTCGAAATGCTCGATGGCATTGTCAGCACTGTTGGTGAGCTGGTGTTGACCCGCAACCAATTGGTTCAGGCGGTCCACGATGGCAACACCCAGGCCATCACCCGGCGTACCAACGAGCTGGCGTACATCACCTCAGACCTTCAAGAACGTGCCCTGCGCACCCGCATGCAGCCCATCGAGGGTGCATGGCGAAACTTGCCACGAGTCGTGCGAGACGCGTCGAAGGTCACGGCCAAGAAGGTCGAACTCATCACCCGAGGCGAGGGCATCGAGCTCGACCGCACCATCATCGACGCAATCCGCGACCCGTTGGTGCACCTGGTCCGAAATGCCATCGACCATGGTCTCGAAACTCCCGCTCAGCGGATCGAAGCCGGCAAGCCCGAGGTTGGAACCTTGTTGCTTGCCGCATCCCAGCAGGGCGGCCACGTGGTGGTCGAGGTCACCGACGATGGCAAGGGCATCGACCCGGTCGCTATTGGGCGGGCCGCGGTAGCCAAGGGTTTGGTCCGCGAGGATCAGCTCGCGGCCATGTCGACCCAGGAGATCACTGACCTGATCATGGCGCCGGGGTTTTCGACCGCGGCGTCGGTCACCACGATCTCGGGCCGTGGCGTGGGTATGGACGTGGTTGCGTCCAACGTCCAGGCCGTTCATGGCGCCTTTGAGATCCAAAGCCGTTTGGGTCACGGCACCACGTTCCGACTGACGATCCCCCTGACGCTCGCGATTGTTCCGGCCCTCGTGGTTGGCTGCCGGTCCCAGACCTTTGCCATCCCGCAAGCCAGCGTGCTCGAACTGGTTCGCCTCAAGGCCGACGATATGGAGTCCGAGATGGACATCATCCAAGGGGCACGAGTGTTGCGCTTGCGCGAACACCTGCTGCCCTTGGTTGATCTTGACGATCTGCTCGGCCTCACCGGCCCAGATGACCGAGCTTCGATCACGGTGGTTGTCGCCCAGTCGGGCGACCAGCCCTATGGCATCGTGGTCGACCACGTCACCAAGGCCGAAGAGATCGTCGTCAAAGCGGTTTCGCCTGAAGTCCAAGAAGCAGGCTTCTACGCCGGGGCAACGGTGATGGGCGACGGCTCGCCTGCCCTCATTCTTGACCTGGCTTCGATTAGCCGGAAGTGCATTCGTGGCAGCGGCCTCGAACTCGATCGCCGGGCCATGTCGGACCGATCGACTGAAAAAGAGACGATGGCGGTGTTGGTGTCGCAGGTCGGCTCGATCCGCGTTGGCGTTCGGAGTTCTGATGTCGAACGCCTCGAAAAGATCGACGGCGGATCGGTTGAGTTCAGCGGCACGAAGGCCCTGGTCCAGTACCGAGACCGCCTATTGCCACTGGTGTTCCTGAACACATTGGTTGACCCAACACATCCAGCGGCTGGCACCAGTTTCGACGGGCGCTCTCTGAGGGTCATCATCACTTCAGAGCGCCGAGAAAAGTCGGTCGGCCTTGTGGTCGATCGGGTCCACGACGTCCTCCAGGCCGTCGTCGACGACATCGACACCGAGACCTCCGAGCGAGGTCGATTTGTCGAAGGGTCCGTGGTTCTCGACGGGCTCGTCACTGAGCTGCTCGACGTGAGCGCGCTCCTCGCAGAATCCGGCGCCCACGGCGCTGACCACACCTCATCAAGCACCCCGCTGCTCGCAGCGTCCACACAAGGTAGGTAGTCCCATCATGAAGGCTCTCGCGAAGATCAGAACTGATCGAACTATTGCAGGGGTGTTGGCTATTGCTATGGCCATCACGTGTTTCATGGCCTTTGTCGGCGTACGAGCCTTGGGCTCGGCCCAAAGCGACGTGGAACTGCTGGGTGAAGAGACGGTCCTACCGCTGGTCGAACTCAAGCAAATCAGTGACGAGTACGCGGTGTTGTTGATCGACGCGGTCAACAAGGCCCACGAGGGCGTCTATACCGAGGAGCAGCTGCTTGCTGACCTTGAGTATGTGGGTTCGACTACGCCGGATGACTGGATCGAGCTCTCCGCCCAGATTGGTGAGGCCCACCCCCTCGCTGTTGACAAGTTGGCCACGGTCGACGAGCTCAGCGCAGCAGTGGACGCCCAGGTCGCAGACCTGATCGCCCAAGTGAACACTTCGGGCCTGTCGGTCTTGGATGCCTGGGATGGCGAGCTCTATGAGACCGTCGACCCGCTGACTGGCGCCATCGGTGAGGTGTTCACCCAACTTGATGAAGAGGCTGTCGACGCTGTGGCCGCGACCGCGTCAACCTCGAGCAGCGCTCGGTCGTTGCTGATCACCGGCATGGTGATCGCAGCCCTCGTGCTCGTCGGTGGTGGCGGCACGCTGGTGCGGGTCGTGGCTGCCAACGGTCGCCGCGAAGCCGAAGCTGCTGCGATTGCTCAGCGCCTCACCGAGATGGTCGAAAACGCCGATCTCGGCATGGTGTTTGCCGACATGGCCGAAACGGTCCAGTACGTGAACCCGGCTTGGAGCAAGCTGGTCGGCGCTCAGGCCGGTCTGGCCAGTGGTTCGGCTGTTGGATCACGCGTCAGCTCGATCGTGGACGACAAGGGCATGCGTGCCATGTCGAACCTCCCAACCCAGTTCACCATGCAGCTCGGCAGTGACATCTTCCGAGTGAGCGCTACCTCGATGGCCGCGGTGGACGGCTCGCCAATCGGTGTGCTCACCACATGGGAATCGGTGACCGATGAACTCCAAGCCAAGGCTCGCGAAGAAGAGAACATGGCTCGCCTCACCGAGATCATCCAGGAAGTCCGGGCCAAGGGCGACGAGCTCACCCGTGCTGCTGAGACGATGAACCGGGTCTCGGTCGAACTGGCCAGCGGTGCTGAAGAAACCGCAGTGCAGGCATCGAGCGTGTCGGCTGCCGCCGAAGAAGGCTCGGCCATTGCTGCGTCGGTCGCCGCGGCTGTTGACGAGCTTCGCTCCAGCATCCAGGAGATCGCCACCGGCGCCACCGAGGCAACCCGCACCGCCACCGAGGCTGTTGCGGTTGCCACCGACGCTCGTGAGATCGTCGAACAGCTCGGCGCTTCGAGCAAGGAAATCGGCAAGGTCATCGAGCTGATCTCGTCAATTGCTGAAGACACCAACGTGTTGGCCCTCAACGCCACCATCGAGGCCGCCCGAGCTGGCGAAGCCGGCAAGGGGTTCGCCGTGGTGGCCAACGAGGTCAAGGACCTGGCTGGCGAAACCGCAAAGGCAACCGAAGACATCCGTGGCCGAGTAAGCCGCATCCAAACCGACGCTGCCGCTGCTGTTGAAGCCATCGGACGAGTTGGTGCTGTTGTCGAAGCCATCAGCTTGACCCAACAGGGCATCGCTGCATCGGTGGAAGAACAAACCGCTACCACCGATGAGATCTCCGCTGCTGTGGCTGACGTTGCTCGCACCAGCGCTGACATCAACGACAACATCAATGGTGTGGCCACCGCGTCGAACCAGACGTCGGCGAGTGCAGCTGAAACCCAGCAGGCTGCTGCGTCGCTCACCCTGCTCGCCGCCGATCTGGCTGAGGTCAGCGCTGCCGGTGAGCAGATGGCCGGCCTGCGATGACCGCCGAGGTGGTTGGCCTTCAGAAGTACTGCACCTTTGACGTCGGGGGGCAGTGGTTCGCCCTTCCCCTCGACGTCGTGCAGGAGATCACCAAGAGTGTCGAACCAACGCCGGTGCCCAGGTCGAGCGACGTGCTCGCTGGTGTCATCAATTTGCGCGGTGACATCGTCACGGTCATTGATCTGGCCAAGCGCCTCCAGCTGCAATCGACCACCATCGACGCGGAGAACTCCATGAGCGTCGTTACCCGCCTCACCGGTGGTGTGGTGTGTCTTCGGGCCGACCACATCGGCGAGGTGGTCCAGATCCACAGCGACGACTTCAAAGAGCCGCCCGGCACGATTGCTGAGCAACTCCGGACCGTGGTTACAGCAGTTCACGTCGAACCAGGCGGCCACCTGCTCCAGCTGCTCGATCCTGAGACGCTCATTCCCCGGGTGTCGGCCGAGTGAGCGCCACAGGCGTCCTCGCGTTGCTCGGGTCGGCGACTGACCGCGGTTCGTTGCGTTCGCTTGAACAATCGGGTCTCACTGTCGTGGCGTTGAGCCCGACGCTGAGGCGGATTCAAGGGGCGATGACACCCGAGGTCGGGGTCGTGCTGATCGATGGTGACTCCGACGAGGCCGCGGCTGCGGCCTCGTGGGCTCGAACCAGTCGAGCCCAGATCGTGGTGATCACCCGCCGCGATATCGCCGCGGTGAGCAATGCGGTTGGTATCAGTCGGCGCCAGATTGTGCAGCTACGACACGGCGACACCGTTGCCGATGCAGTGCTCGCAGCGATGGGTCGACCGAGCAGTTCCGCGGCGTCTGGCGAACCCAGCGCTGACCGGCCCGTTCGAACAACGACCATCAAGAAACCAGACACGGCGGGCGAGCCCGCCGCGCCGACACCGCGCCAGCCCTACGCTCGGGCCCGCAATGTGGTGATGCTTGGCTGTTCGACCGGAGGTCCGCAAGCGCTTGCGAAGTTGCTGCCGATGATCCCCGATGCTGTCGACAGCCCCATCGTGATTTGTCAGCACATGCCCGAGACCTTCACCGGGGTGTTGGCCAAGAGCTTGACCCGCTTCACTGACCGCACCGTGGTCGAGGTCATCGAGCCAACCACCATGCAGAAGCGTCACGTCTATCTGGCCCATGGCGACCAGCACCTGGTGGTCACGAACCCAACCGGGCGTCTCGAAGCCATCGACGGGCCAAAGGTCCATAACTGTCGACCATCGGTCAATGTGTTGTTCGACTCAGCTGCTGAGTATCTCGGTGGTCGAGTCGTCGGCGTCGTGTTGACCGGTATGGGCGGCGACGGTGCCGAGGGGGCCGCGGCAATGGTTGCCGCGGGTGCCCACATGATTGTTCAAGACCAGGCAACCAGCGTGGTCTGGGGAATGCCCGGCGCGGTTGTGGCCGCCGGCGTACCAACCGAAGTTCTGCCACTGGGCGACATTGGCGCCCGCCTCGGCGAACTTCTCGTGAAGTCAGAACTGCTTGGAGCAGGAGCATGATGCAGCTCACACCCATCGAATTTGAACGTGTCCGGGTCGCATCAGTGCGGTTCTTCGGCATCCAGATCGGTCAGGACAAGCGTGACCTCACCAGTCATCGCATTGTGCCGCTGGTCGAGGAGTTCAAGTTGCCGTCGGTCGATCATTTGTTGCGCGAGGTCGAAGGCGGAAACCGAGCGGTCCTTGACCGTGTCGCCGACGCCCTGACCGTGAACGAGACCTCGTTCTTTCGTGACCCTCACGTCTGGTCGGCCCTCAACGGCGAGATCTTGCCCCAGTTGCTCGATCACAAGAAGGCGTCGCGTTCGCTTCGAATCTGGTCAGCGGCTTCATCGAGTGGCCAAGAGCCCTACAGCGTCGCCATGGCCCTCAACAAGCTGTTGGGCGCTGAAATCTCCAAGTGGTCGATCGAGATCATCGCGACCGACGTGTCAGGCGACATGGTTGCTCGCACGGCTGCGGGCACCTACCACCGCCATGAGATCGAGCGGGGCCTCAGCCCACGCGACCTCGCCACCTTCTTCGAAGACATCGACGGCAAGATGGTCGCCCGCCAGAACCTCAAGCGCCTCATCAAGGCCCGCCAGCTCAACCTGGTTGCTCCGGCATGGCCGCTGACTGGCCAGTTCGACCTGATCTTGGTGCGCAATGTGCTCATCTACTTCGGCCAGGACGTCAAGCAGCAGGTTCTGACCCGCGCCGCGTCGATCCTGTCGCCGGGCGGGCGTCTCGTCATGGGGGCATCTGAAGGTGCACTCGGTGTTCCTGACATGCTCACGCCAGTGCGGTCGTCTGGCCTGACGTCGTTCGTCGTCGCCGATGGGAAATCCACCCCGGCCACTCGTCCCCTGGCCGGCGCTGCTGCCGGCGCGGCACCAAAACCTGCCGCTGCCGCCCGTCCCGCCGCCGGGGCAACACCGCCTGCAGCGAACACCGACGGCCTGTCGGCTGTTGAACGTTTGCGCCAGGTGCGAGCCAGCTACACCGACTCCTAGCGTCTTTATCGAGATGTAACGAACGGCTGGTGTGTCGGCCATCTCGGGGCTCTACGGTCTGGCGAATGGTCCACGACACCCTGATCCGCAACGCCAGACTCGTTGCCACTGTTGACGCCGAGCGACTCGAGTTGCCCGGTGGCTGGGTGGCCATCACTGGTGGCCTCATCTCAGGAGTTGGCGCGTCCGGCGACGAGCCACAGGCCTCGACGGTGATCGATGCGACCGATTGTCTGGTCACTCCGGGCCTGATCAACACGCATCATCACCTGTATCAGAACCTCACGCGGGCGTACGCCCCTGCCCTCGACGGCAACCTCTTTCATTGGCTCACGACGCTGTATCCGAAGTGGTCGCGACTCGACGAAGAGGCCGCGTTTGTGTCGGCCTGGGTCGGGCTGGCCGAGCTGGCCGAGTCCGGGTGCACCACCTCGACTGACCACCTGTACGTGCATCCCGCTGGTGGTGGCGACCTCTTGGCCGCTGAGATTGCTGCGGCGACTGAGCTCGGGGTTCGGTTCCATCCAACGCGGGGTTCGATGAGCCTGTCGGTCAAGGACGGAGGTCTGCCTCCTGATTCGGTGGTTCAGGACGACGACACGATCCTGGCCGAATCCGCGGCCGCGGTGGCTCGATTCCACGACCGCTCACACGGCTCGATGACCCAGATCGCGTTGGCGCCGTGTTCGCCGTTTTCGGTCACCACCGAACTCATGAGCGACACGGCCCAACTGGCCCGCGATCTCGACGTACGGCTGCACACACATCTGGCCGAAGACATCGACGAGGACGAGTTCTGCATCGAACGTTTCGGCTGTCGGCCCGTTGAATACCTCGATCGGGTCGGGTGGGCGTCGCCTCGAACCTGGATTGCTCACTGTGTTCAACCCAACCAGGCCGAGGTCGCCATGCTCGGCCAATGGGGCGTCGGGGTGGCTCACTGTCCAAGCTCCAATATGTTGCTCGGCATTGGTGTGTCACCGGTGCGCGAGCTGCGAGCCGCCGGCGTGGCTGTCGGTCTCGGGGTGGACGGGTCGGCGTCGACCGACTCCGGTTCGATGTGGACCGAGGCGCGCAACGCGTTGTTGAGCGGTCGCCTCAAGGGGTTCCTCGACGGCACGCGAGCCCTGATCACCAGCCGTGACAGCTTGGAAATGGCAACCCGGGGTGGTGCCCAATGCCTGGGTCGGGTCGGCGAGATCGGCGAGCTCAGCGTCGGGGCCGCGGCCGATGTGGCCATCTGGTCGTTGACCGGTCTGAAGTTTGCCGGAGGGTGGTCCGACCCCATCGAAGCGTGGCTGCGTTGTGGGCCGACATCGGCGCGGACCACCATCATCGCGGGCAAGGTGGTGGTCGACAACGGTTCGCTGCTCGATGATCGCGTCGAGGAACGTTTGCGCGATCATCGCCGCTTAGCGCTGGCGATGCAGGCATGACCGTCGAGCGCGGCACACTGTCTAATCTGATGCAGCATCTCGAGGTGAGCTCATGACGGTGACGATTCCGCGGTCGCTTGATGCGGCCCTCGAAGCGCTGGCATCGAACCCGGCCGCAACGGTTCTTGCCGGTGGCACCGATGCCATGGTCGAGGTCAACTACGAGCATCGACGACCAACCGCGGTGGTGAGTTTGCGAAAGGTCGACGAGCTGGCTCAGTGGTCGGTGGCCGATGGGGTGGTGCGCCTCGGAGCGACGGTGTCGTACTCGCGCATCGTGGCCGAACTTGCTGGGATCGCCCCCGCGTTGGCCCAAGCGTCGCGCACGGTAGGTAGCCCCCAGATCCGCAACACCGGCACGGTAGGCGGCAATCTGGCCACCGGCTCGCCGGCTGGCGACACCATTCCGGTGTTGGCTGCCCTTGACGCAATGGTCGAGGTGGCATCGGCTCGGGGTCGCCGCGATGTGTCGGTGTCGGACCTCATTGTGGGGGTCAAGCGCACAGCGCTCGAGCCTGATGAGTTGATCGTCGCGGTCCGGTTCCCGGTCGCAGCCGGACCTCAGGAGTTCCTGAAGATCGGACCCCGCAATGCCATGGTGATCTCGATCGCAACGTGCGCGGTTGTGGTCGACCTTGGCGCCCGTTCGATTGCGTGTGCTCTCGGGTCGGTGTCGCCTCGTCCGTTGCGCTGTACCGCAGCCGAAGCGTTCGCAATGGAGCACACCGACTGGAGCAATGGAGTGGTAATGATCGACGATCCTCGAACGTTCGAGACATTCGGATCATTAGCGGCCTCGGAAGCGTCGCCGATCAC
>CAYGMW010000010.1:0-7096 GCA_964350975.1 uncultured Acidimicrobiales bacterium
AACACGACTGATGGCATCGTGGCGGTCCGGCCCGCCAAATCAACGACCGATGCTCGACCTCCTTCATAGACCGAAGCGGAGGTGAAGGTGGTTCCGAGATCAATGCCAAGGTAGTACGTCACGGCGAGTCACAATCATGTCTAGAAGCGGTTGAGACCCTAGCCGACAAACCGCCTTTGGCCCCCCTAGTGACTGCTCTCAGATGTTGAGATTCGCCCTGCCAGAACGCGCGGATTCGACCGACGAGGTTCGCTGAACTCGACTGAATATTTTCGATGGGCTAGCGAGCCGCAAACTCGGTGAACTTTTCGACCGCTTCCACTGGTCCAGCAACCAAGATGACACCGCCCTCGCCGAGAACCGTCTCGTGGTCCGCGTAGCCGAACTGACCGCCAGCGGGCTTCACGACGACAACGGTGACACCGAACTGATTTCGGATGCCAGATGAGCCCAGAACGACACCAGCCAGAGACTTTGGAATCTTCAGCTCAGCCAAAGCGAAGTCATCGTCAAGATGGAAGTAGTCGATGACCTGGCCAGTGACGACATGGGCGACTCGTTCGCCCATGTCGCGCTCGGGATACACCACGTGGTGTGCTCCGATGCGCGTCAAGATGCGACCGTGTTCGTTCGTGATGGCCTTGGCCCACACATTCTTGACACCGAGATCGACCAGCGCGGCGGTGGTGAGAATGCTGGCCTCGATGCCCGTGCCGATAGCCACGACGGCAGCGTCGAAGTCGGCCACACCAAGCTGGGCCAGCATGGCGCTGTCGGTACCGTTGGCAACCCTGACGTGGGTCAACACATCGGCCCATTCGTCGACCAAACCTTGGTCGGTGTCAATGGCCATCACCTCGACGTCGAGGCCCATGAGCGTTGTTGCCACTGACGCGCCGAATCGACCGAGCCCAACCACGAACACCGATTCGGCGGGGTGTTCGATTTCGCGACTCCCCACCCACTTGCGCAGGATGCCTTCAATGCTTGCCACTTGCCTGACCTTCAATCGTTGGGCTCGTGTAGCCGTAGCCACCACGCCTGTCGGCGGGGAGAGCGGTCAGCCAACGAGCAAGTTCTCTTCTGCATAGCCATACCGCTTGCGCTGATGCCTCAGCAGCACAGCGGTGCCAAAGGTAATCGGCCCCACGCGCCCAATGAACATCAAGGCCATCAAGACCAGCCGGCCCGCAAGTCCGAAGTCGTTGGTGACCCCGGTCGAGATACCGACCGTGCCAAATGCAGAGGCCGACTCGAACAGCACGTCAGACAGCTGCATGCTTGGGTCGAACGCCAACAACAGGAACGTCGCGGTGCCGATCGTTCCGAGCGCTGCGACCACCAGCGACAAGGCTTGGGCCCTCAGCTTTTGTGAAATGCCCCGATCGAACAGCGTGGTGGTCTCATCACCGCGCAGCTCAGCCATGGTGGCCTTCACGACCACCGCGAACGACGTCACCTTGATGCCGCCGCCGGTCGAGGCGCTGCCGGCGCCTACCACCATCAACAAGATGAGCACCATCAGCGACGCGGGCCGGAACGATCCGATCGGCACGGTGTCAAAGCCAGCAGTTCGCGCCGTCGCCGATTGGAAGATCGATGCCAGGACCCGCTCATCGCGCGGCAACTCGCCGAGGGTGTTGGCGTTGTTCCATTCGACGAGACCGATCATCACCGAGCCAGCAGCGAGCAACGATGCGCTGACCGCGAGAGTGACCTTGGTGTGCAGCGACCAGTCAGACGGCGAGCGCCACAGCCGGCGAACTTCGAACACCACCGGAAAACCAAGACCGCCAAGAACAAAGCCGCCGATGATCACCAGGTTGACGTACCAGTCGCCCACCATGGACTCAAGGCCATCATCAAGGATCGAAAACCCGGCGTTGTTGAACGCTGACACCGAATGAAACACGCCCAGATGCACCGATCGAAAGACCGATCGACCTTGGGCGAGGAAACGAACCGACAACAAGATTGCGATCGCCACCTCGGCCACGACTACGAACCTGACAATGTCTCGCACCAAACCCTTGAGCGCGCCGAGGTTGGTCACACCAATCTCGGTGCCGGCCAACATGGCCCCGCGCATTCCGAGTCGCTGGTTCAGGGCAATGGCCATGAATCCGGCCAAGGTCATGACACCAAGGCCACCGATCTGGATCAGTGCGAGTAGCACAATCTCACCGAAGGGCGACCACACCCGGCCGGTGTCCACGACGCTGAGGCCAGTCACGGTGACGGCCGAGACCGCGGTGAAAAGCGAGTCGCGAAAACCCACGCCGTCGTTGCTCGCCGCGTGGCTGATTGGCAACGACAACAGGAACGCACCAGCCCCGATCAAGAGCCCGAACGCGGCAACAATCAATGCCGCTGGGTGTCTCAGCCGGCGTACGAAGAGGGCCCGGCGGTGCGAGCCCGCCGAAGCGTCCATTTCGCACAGCGTAAACCCGTTTTCGATCGGCGCAGCGCGCGGGCGCGCCCTAAGGTTCGAGCACCACCCACCCGCGGCGTTGCAGCTCCGATGCCAGTTGTTGGGCTGAGAACTTCGCAAGGGCCTTGTCGGCACCAGATTGGCGCTGGGCCACCGGCGGCGCAGGCTCAGCTGGAGCGGGCTCGCCCGTCGCGCGAGCCACTTCAGCCGCTGCTTCGAGTCGTTCAATCAGCTCATCGGCCTCAGTGCTCGTGAACTTGCCACCGGCTTGGCGTTGGGTGAGCCCCAACGCCCCACGAGCGTCGCGAAAGTCGCTATACCCAGCGTCTTGCAGCAGCTCGGTGATCTGCTGCATCTGACGATGGTGTGCGGGCGGGCCTGACGATTGTCCAAATGCCATGTGGGCCAGTCTGCACCAGCGGTGGGACACCCATGACGATTCGGCTTCCCACGAGGTGAGCTCGTCGCGCTAGTTTGCCGCCCATGGGGATCGCAGTTCCGTTTCCGAGTTCGTCACCAGCGGGGTACGAGTGGTTCGACGACGAGCCCCCTTTCGACCCTGCCGTGCACCTCAACTTAGAGATGCCCGCCACCGTCACCACGCTCGGCGAACTGGGCTACTCCCAGGACGACATTGCGGCCAAACCCACCGACTTCGCAGTCTCGAGTGCGTTTCGGGTATTGAGCGACGAGGGTGCTGAGGTCATGTTGTCCGTCGCTCGTCGGCTGCGTCGGTTCACCAAACCCGCTGGCGACCGGATCGACAACACCGTGCGCGGTGGTTGCTACCGGTCCAAATGGCTGCGCGACCTCAGCATCGATCCGAGCCTCACCGCTCACCTCTCGTCGATCTATGGGCTCGCCGTGGCTCCCCATCCGATGCCGTTGCACCTCGGCCACCTGAACTATGACCCGGCCAAGGTCGATGTCTCGATCGACAAGTGGCACCGCGACACCCTGCCACTCGATTTTGTCTTGGCCGTCACCGACCCCGCGTCAGTCGACGGCGGCCGATTTGAGTACTTCGTCGGCACCAAAGATGAGGCTGCGGCCCTCGCCGCTCAGGGACAGACACCGCCGCCAGATCGGGTGGTCGCTCCCGACATGCCAGGACCCGGGTGGGCCATTGCGCTGCACGGAAACATGGTCGTGCATCGCGCTGGGCCCCTCTTTGCGTTGGGCGAACGAATCACCATGGTCAACGGCTACGTCGCCCTCGACACCTCCTATGACATGCAGAGCCGGACCGCCGACCTGATCACCGTCGACGATCCAGAGGTGCTGTGGACCGAGTGGGCCAAGTACGCGGCCTGGCGAGCTCAGAGTCGGCTCAGCACGCTCATCGCCGAGTTCGACTTCACACCTGACCGCGACGCCGCGATGGCCGCTCTCGAACATGCCATCGGCGACGTCCGCGACGCGGTCGACCAGATGCGGGCGGGGCCCATCGTGCAAGCTCACTACGGAGGCTAGGCGGACGGGCGGTCCGGACCGATACGGTGACGTGATGGCGTACGAGTCGGTTGTCGGATATTGCTGGCCCCAATCCATCGGCCCCGGCGACGGTGTCGGTCTTCACCTCTCGTCGCCAGGGGGGCGACCGGTCGATGTTGTCGTCGCGCGCATTGGTGCCTCACGCGAGGTCGTGTGGTCGGCCACCGTCGACGCTGGCGAGCACCCAACTCCGCTCGATGCCGTTACAGCCGGTTGCGGGTGGCCCGCTGCAACCACCGTCGAAGCCGACACCGACTGGTCGTCTGGCTACTACCAGGTCGAACTCAGCGTCAACATCGACGGCAAGGTGCGCCAAGAGTTCGCCTTTTTTGTGCTGCGCCCGCCCACGGAATCAGCCAACACGATCCTGCTCCAGCTCTCCACGAACACCTGGCATGCCTACAACGACTTCGGGGGCCGCAACCTGTACACGGGGGCCACGTCGGTGTCGCTCCAACGTCCAATGTCTCGGGGTTATCTGTACAAGCCCCCAGGCGCAGGACGCCGGGTGACGTCGATTCACCCACCGGACCCCGATAGCAACGCCCACGTCGGGTACCTGCTTCGAAACCACCTGTCGCCATACGCCGGTTCGGCCGGGTGGCCCGACTGGGAACTGCCCTTTGTCGCGTGGGCCGAACGTCACGGGTTCGGATTCGACATGTGCACCAACGCCGACCTCGAAGAACACCCTTCGATTGTCGACAACTACCGCCTCGTGTTGTCCGTTGGGCATGACGAGTACTGGTCAGGCCCCATGCGCGACACCGTCGAAGCGTTCATCGCCCAAGGCGGCAATGTGGCGTTTTTGTCAGGCAACACCTCGTTTTGGCAGGTCCGGCTCACCGATCCTGCGCCAGCAGCCTCGACCCGCGATCAGCGGTCCCCTGCGAGCACCATGGTCGGGTTCAAGGGCTTCTTTAAGTCAGACCCGGTCTATGGCACCGACCGCATTGGCGAGCTCACCAGCATGTGGTCCGATTACGAGATTGGTCGACCCGAAAACCAGATGACCGGTGTCAGCTTTAGCCGCGGTGGATACCACCGGATCGGCCGGCGGGTCACCAACGGGGCCGGCGGCTACACGATCCATCAGCCCGACCACTGGCTCTTCGAGGGCACCGGTATCGACTACGGCGACGTCTTGGGCGCGGACTCAACCATTGTTGGCTACGAATGCGACGGCTGCGATTTCGTGTACGAACATGGCCGGCCGGTACCCACCGGCATTGACGGCACTCCAGAGACCTTCACCATCCTCGGTACGGCTCCGGCAGCACACTTCACCCGCACGACCTCGTCGCGTCCACCTGCGCCCGATGCGCCGTCGGAGATCGAGTTCATCGCCGCCCGCCTCTCTGGCAGCCGCGACCCAGAACACGTCGAACACATCTCGGCTGGCCATGCGGTGTTCGGGACCTACACCTCGCCGGGAGGGGGCACGGTGGTGACGTCGGGCTGCACCGATTGGGCCCATGGGCTCACCGGGCGTGACCCCCAGGTCGAACGCATCACCAGCAACCTCCTTCGCACCCTGGGCTGACCAAACCGCCGATGTACGACACTCCCCGACCTCAAGACGTTCGTATGGCCCGTTTTTTGGTCTGGATGCGGGCAACGGTCCACGCACAGACCGTCGAACACCGGAGCGAGCACACGTTCCGGCGGCGTGTTGTTCCCACCAGTCCGGCGCCACGCCTGGTTGCTGCCGCCCGTCGATACAAGAAGATGGGGTGGCTGCCCTCGACCCTCATCACGTCGGCCAAGCTTCCCCGTGACGCCCGTCTGCCGCTGCGCTATGTGCTGCCCTACTACGGCCTCGGCAAGGCCGGATGGACCTGGTATCGAAAGCGCGAAATTGACGCCGACCTGCGCTGGGACCCGGCCAGCGACTGGAACAACATGTTCCCGGTACCCACCTCAGCGTGGGGGTCGCCCACCGACGACGCCTCATTCGCCCAACTGCGACTTCAGGGCCCCAACCCGTTCACCTTGAAGCGAGCCGAACCTGACGTTTCCCTTGGTGATCATCCCGACGCCATCGTGTTCGACCTCGACTTTTCGCGCCTGTTCGCCAACGTGTTCGAGCCAACGGTGGCTCGCTTCGAGGTGCAGGACGCTGATTTTTTTGCGACCCGGATCTCAATTGGGAACCGGGTCGTTCGCCCACAAGATGACGGGTGGGACACCGCCAAGCGGGTCGTCAATGGCCTCGATGCCCGATACACGGCGTTCATCCGGCACCTGCTCAACACCCACCTCATGGTGGGTGAGGCCTACGCCGTCGCGGCGTACACCTTGCCGATCTGGCACCCGTTGAGGCCGTTCATGGACTTCTTCACCTACGGCACGCTTCGGGTGAACGAGATTGCCTACGGCTCTCTGCTCACCGAGACCAGCTATTTCATCCGCTCGAACTTCATCACGCCAGAAGCGGCATACCACCTGATCACCAATGCCACGAACGAATTCGACTTCGACGAATGGCTTGCGCCTCACGACATCACCAAACGCGGTATCGACCAGATTCCGGGCCACCCCTATGTCGACGATGCGCGCAAGATTTGGCCCTTGCTGGTCGGGATCGTTGACGAACACCTCGCCGACCTCGACATCGTCGGCACCGCCGACGTCGTCGACGACCCCCACCTCGTGGCCTGGTACGCCACCTTGTGCGAGGTGCTCCCCGGCGCAGAATCGATCCCCAAGCTGAGGGGTGTCGACGACCTGCGCAACCTGATGGTGGCACTGCTGTACAACAACGTCATCCACGAGGTCGCGGGCGACTTCTCGCCGATCACCAATGCAAGGACTCCAGCCGACCGCCTGGGCGTCAATCTCACCCATCTCCAAGCCCTGGCCGACCCCGACGCCGAACAACCCCAGCCGTTGGCCCGCGAGGTGTTGCTGGTCGATCAGGCGTCGTTTGTGAGCCGGTTCAACGTCAAGGGCAACAACCTGTTGACCATCGACGCCAACCGCTACATCGACGATCCGAGGCTGGCCCGATCGGTGATCGGACTCCAGCATGCGTTGGGCGACCTCGACACCGAACTTGCTGAGGTCAACCGGGCTCGAGCGATTCCGTTCGAGGCCATGCGGCCATACAAATGGGAAGCGTCAATCAGCTACTAGCTTGCTGCGACAACACAGCTACTAGCTTGCTGCGAC
>CAYGMW010000010.1:7196-27348 GCA_964350975.1 uncultured Acidimicrobiales bacterium
AGCGTCAATCAGCTACTAGCTTGCTGCGACAACACAGCTACTAGCTTGCTGCGACGGACCAGCTACTAGCTTGCTGCGACGGCTCAGCTATTGAGGCGTCGGGCTGCATCGACGTGGTGGCGGAAGAACAGCCGGTCGCCAGCGCTCGACGCGCAGAACGGCTGAGCGACGGTGATGGTGCCGATCGTCAGCGCTGCCCCACCGGGACCAGCACCAACCGCTTCGACCTCATACAGCGATGTACCGACCTCGATATCGGCCAAAACGCTTCGGTAGTCGTCGTATTGGCGGCCGCGAAACACTCGGCGAACGTCGCCATGGGGCCGAAACACGAGCCGCTGCGGACAGCGCGGCTCGCTGACGGGCTGACCGTCGGCGGTGATAGCTGCGAAATGATCGATGGTCAGGTGCCGAGGCTCACGAATGGCCCGCTCGAAGGCCCACGACATGATCTTTTGCGGCGGACGCAATCGTTGGTGTTCGGCCCTCAGGTCATGGGTCATGGTGTTGGAGAACACATTGAGGTCGCGGCCTTGGCCCACGGTGTGGTTCATGGCCACCACGTCGACAGATGAGTGTCCATCGACGAAGAACTTGAGCCCGATCCCTGGGGTCACGGCTCGCTTGCCGGTTGGCGGCACGGCCAACGACATTCGCAACAGCCCCGGAACCGGGCTCGACGACGATGGGTCGAACACGCCGCTGAAGGGACTGTCGGGGTGACGCTCGAAGTCGATGACGGCGACGGCTCCTTGGGTGTGGATGATCTTGGGCCGTCCCTCGTCGAGCACGTCAGAGGTGTTGTCGAACACGCGGGCCAGCTTGGCTGCGCTGAGCGCAATTGAACCCATCGTCCATGGCTTGGTCATGTCGAGGTCGGGCCGAGCAACCGCCGGGTACGTCGTTGACGCGAGCAGTTGGGCGAAGTGTTTGGCCTTGGCCGCCGCCGTCCACGCCACAAAGTCCGCAGGTAGCTCTGGATGGTCAGCCATGGCTGTTGTCATGATTGGCCCTCTTGCGACCCGGCGGCACCAGCAAGCTCGGCGAGCTGGTCGATCGCAAAGCCGGCCGCGTCGTCGATAGACAGGTGGCGTCCTGCCAGCTTGGCATCATCGGCGTTGTCGCCCAGAGCCTTGGCCACGGCCCGCAGCGCATTGGGCCGAGGAAGGTGGCCGTTGGCCTCCATTGCACCGAGTAGCAGCGCCCCGTTGGTAGCGCGTCCCGACCGGCACAACACGATCGCCGTCACACCGAACAGATGGCTAGTTCCGGCAAGGTAGTGCAGGTCGCGGGCCTCCCTGAGGGCGGCCAAACAGGCATGCGTCACCTCGGCAAGGTCGCCTCGCCACACCGAAAAGTGCAGCACGAGTCCGACGATCACGTGGTACACGAGGTGAGACCGACCGAGCGATTGAACGGCATCAAGCCCAGCCCGCCACTCGTCGAGGGCTGCTGGAACGCTCTCAAAGGTGCGCGCCATCCCCAACGCCCAGTGGCCAATACCGAGCGCGGTTGCGCTGTCGGTCGACCGGCCGACGGACATGACCTTGCGGGCGTGCACCAAGGCCAAGGGACTCGGGTCGTAGGAGCAGATGTGAAACGCCCGCATGCCCTCGGCCCACAGGTTGGCAATCACCGGAGTCGTGTCGGTGACATGGTCGAGCCATGCCGAGGTGATCGTGTCACTATCGGCCGGGGAATGAACATTGTTCAGCGACACCGCTGACAGCGACATTCGACACAGCCCGTACGGATCGGTCTCGTCTAATTCGAGGCCCCGGTTGGCGTATTCGACGCTGTGTCCATCGATCGTGAAATACGCCCGCAGCGCCCTCAGGCCGAACAGCGACCCGGCATCGCTTCGAGCCTCAACGTCGACCTGGGCGAAGAACTCCTCCACCCACGTGAACAGCTCGTACCTCATCGACAACACAGCGAACCACGACAGTTCGAGCAGCAGCGACGCAGCCGCATCGAAGTCACCGGTGTCGAGCATGGTGTCGAACCCGGCCCGGAGGTTGGGCCACTCGCGGTCGAGCGTTTCCCAGACATCGGCTTCGTGATGGCTGATCAAACGGCGAGCCTCTGCGGTGGCGAGGTCGCCGAAGTAGGCGGCGTGTCGGGACCGAAACCGCTCGCTATGACCCGATGCATCCAGACGTTCTTGGCCAAATTGCCGAAGCGTTCCCAGCATCGTAAAGCGGATGCGGCCGACCCCTCGCTGACTCATGACCATCGACTTGTCGACGAGGGCCATCAGCAGATCGAGCACGTCAGCTGAGTCGATAACACCGTCGCCATCGTTGGCAACACACACAGCCTCGACTGCGTCGAGGGAGAACCCGCTGGCAAAGACCGAGAGCCGGTCGAAGAGTTGTGCTTGGGCTTCATTGAGCTGCTCATAGGACCACTGCACGGTGTCGCGCAGGGTTTGGTGACGCCCTCCTGCTCGACCGCCTCGAAGCACCTGGAAGCGGTCGTGCAGCCGGTCCAACAGGTCTGCTGGCGAAAGCACCCTGGTCCAAGCCGCTGCGAGTTCGATACCGAGCGGAATACCATCGAGGCGTTCGCAGATCTGTACGACGATCGCACGGTCTGCAGGGCTCGGATCGAACGACAAATCGCGCTCTGACGCTCTCGAAACAAACAACTCGACCCCTGCCGTTGCAGCGTCCAGGGGTAGCAGACCGAACAATTGCTCCGCCGGCAAGCCGAGCGGTTCGCGTGATGTGGCAAGCACATGTACTTGGCTGGCGGTCTGCAGCGCTACACCCAGCTGGTTCACAGCTTCGGCCACGTGTTCGCAGTTGTCGAGGATCAGCAGCATGTGTCGATGGGCAACGAAGTTCGCGATACTCGACAACAGCGACATTCCTGGCTGCTCGCGGGCTCCGATTGCTTGGGCCACCGCATCGGCGACTGCGTCACCATCGGTCAGGGGCGCGAGTTCGCACATGACCACGCCATCAGCAAAGGACTCACTGAGCCGATGACCGGCTTCGATCGCGAGGCGAGTCTTTCCGACACCGCCAGGGCCAACCATGGTGACTGTTCGGTGGGCCGCGAACAGCCCTTGGATATCGCTCAGTTCGGACTCTCGACCGACGATCTCGTGTGCTTGGACCGGAAGCTTGACTGCTGTTTCAACCCGCGTTCGCAGGGGCCGTGGATCGTGCTCGAGACCGGCGTCGATGACCATCTCAATGCGTTCGGTACCGACACCGCGGAGCTGATGCTCGCCCATGGGCTGCAGCTGAACACCGGTCAAGAACCCTGCGACCCGGCTGGTCACGACGATCTGGTCGCCATTTGCGACATCCATCACCCGGGCGGCCCGATTCACCACCGGCCCGAAATAGTCGCGGCCGGTGGGCTCGAGCTCGCCCATGTGCAGCCCGATGCGTACCTTCAGGCGCTCGACGCTGCCCCACGCGTCGTTCTGGAGGCGCTGCTGAAATTCGATCGCGGCGGCCACCGCATTCATTGGCGAGGCAAAGACCGCTCCAACCCCGTCGCCTGTGTGTTTGAAGATTCGTCCGTCATGTTCACCGATAACGGACACCAAGACGTCGTCGTGGAATGCCAGCGCGATCCGCATGTCGTGGGGATCAAGCTCCCAACGTGGAGTGCTTCCTTCGATATCGGTGAACATCACCGTGAGCACGCCGGACGGGAGATCCTCGTGAGATGGAGCGCCTTCACGAGGATCAGGAGGCGGTAACACGTGGGGTCCTTCGGAACGGGGTAGCTACCTGGGAAGCTGACCGGAGCTGTATGCGCTCTGCTAGCTCTACCATCTCGGCGCTCTGACCGCTCCAACCTTGAGGAAGCTTCATCAGCGAGACACGTAGATCCATGTTCGGTGCGGAGAACCCATCGTCGATCAAATCGTCGATCACCGTGCGCCATCTCGATGCGCGGTGATGATTCGGACCGATGGCTACCAGAACCGCGTAGGCCACAGCGAGCTTCTCGTCGGGTCCGAACGTCCGCCATCGAGCCTCAATGAGCCGTTCGAACTTGGCCTGTGCATCACCGCCCAGGCGGGGATCAGCAGCCTCATAGGAGTGGGCCACGCGGGCCTGGAGAAATCGCGCCGAGTGCAGCTCGAGCCGTCGGCGGCGAGCCACGCGGTTGGCCTGAGCAAGCACCCTCATCGCTGCTCTCTGGTCGCCAACGGCGGCCGCAAGGAAGTTGGCATAGGAGACAAACGTCTCGATCGGCACCGACTTGTTGGCGCTGATGGCCGCCCTGAAACACTCGTCGGCTTCGGCCCTCGACTCGTGCTCCAGTGGTGCTCGACCCGTCGCCTGGGCCTGATCCGCCAGACGATCCAACGCTCGGGCGAGCCCGCCGAGCGCTGCGGGGCTCTCGTTGCCCTGATACCGGGCCGTCGCTACGGCTCGCCTGAACGATTCGACGGCTTCGGCGGTATCGCCTCGTGACAGGTAATACTCGCCCAATCCAACCAGGGCGTCGCCGCGTGCTCGGTCTCGGCTGATCACCCACGCCTTGATGCCAGTGGCGATGAGGATCCGAGGCAGGAAGGTACCAAAGAGGTACGGGACCGCAATGACGAGGATCAACAGCGCAGCGGTCGACCGGCTGGCCAAGTCGAGTTCTTGGGTCCGGCTGAGCAGCCACACCGGCGCGGCGCCAATCATGAGTGCGAACACCAAGAAGGCGATCATCACACCGAACTGGGGTGGTATCTCGGTTTCGCGATACACGACCGGACCGATCTCACGGGCCGCTTCCTTGCGGTCCCAGCTACTCCACAGCGACTGGCCGATCTTGATGAACACCACACCGAGCCCGACATAGGCGATCGCGGCGATCACCTGGGCGGTGGTCGACGAGATCGTGTACGGAACAATATTGGGCAGTCCACCTGGCAGATACGTATGAAGGAAGCTCGTGTCGCTGGCCTGTTCGCTATAGATCCGCTGGATGTCGTCGACCGGCCGGCGCCACATGCTCCAGCCAAACAACGTCGCGGCGACCGCGAGGCCATAGGTCATGAACGCCCGCCAGCCGACGCGCCACTTGCGCTCGAAGCCATAGTTGGCGTTCGCGGTTCGGATGGCTTCGCCGTGGATCGGGACCCCGGCAACCTCGAGAAGTTCGACGCCGACATAGGTCAGGCACTCGTCGGCATTGAACGAATAGTAGGTGTGGTCCTTCGTGGTGGATCCCAAGTTCGACACCGGCCACGACTCGGGTCGGCCCTCCACCGCCGACCGGGTCGATCCAGCCGGAACCGGGTCCTTGGTGGCGTAGAGATCGATCCAGCGATGGGCCGCTCCTGCCAGGTCGCTTGGTATCGGCGGGATTCGACCTACGGCGATCACTGCGATACTTGTCAACACCAGCGTCGTGGCCGCCGCAGCTGCGAGCGCAACACCCCCAAAAGGTGTCGCCCAGGCCCAGGCCACGGCCGCGACCACCGCACCGAGCACGGGTCCTGAGGGAATCTGGGCCGGGCCAATCTGGATGGGTTTGGTGAGCCTGCGCCACCAGCGCACAGGCCCTGCCCCGCGAGCCTCGCCAGCCGCGTCGGGTACCGACACCGATGTCGTAGCACTGTCGTCGGTGATGGCGGCGGCAGTTTCGCCCCTGACCCGCTGTCGCCACAGTCTCAACTGGATCAAGCCGGCAACTGCTGTAATCACACCCATGCCGATGAGCCCGGCGAACTCGCCTCGTTGACGGAGGTACCAAAAACACAGTGCCGTTGTCACCGCCAATACGGGAACCGCGAACGACGCGGCGCGGAGTTGACGGCCGGCGTTGGCCCTTGTGATGTGCTCGAGGGCGTGGACCTTCGGCAGTCCAGATCCGATCGTGATGAAGGAGTCAATAGGGTCAAAGGTCGATCCGTGCAGCCCGTCGGAGAGGTCGACGAGGGCCTTGTAGCTAACGGCAGCTCCCTGGCTGTGGGCCAGGATCACCACCCGCCGACAGCCTTGGGATCTCAACCACGTCAAGCCATCGACAACCGGGGCCTTGATGGCTCCGGCTTGGGTGGGTGACTCGATCAGGCGTTGGCTATCGCCAATCGTGCCGACCGCAATCAGCTGGGCCTTCTTGACGACCGCTTGAAGGCCGGCGAAGGGCAACGCTTGGGCGATGAGACCGGCGATGAGCAGCAGCGTCATGACTGCCAGGATCAGTGGCGAGAGCAACACCAAGACCGACAGCAACGACACCAGCACCACAATGCGCACCGCTTCGAACACGCGGCTGGCACCTTCGGCGAGGCGATAGCGGCTCAGCGCCGAACCAACGATGGCATTGGCATGCATGGCCGATGTCGCCGGAACGGACGAAAAGCTCCAGCTCCACAGCTCTGAGAACTTGGGCGGCTGGAAGGCCCCGGCCCACCAGCCTTCGGCGATCAGCCATTGCTGATCGTCGATCTGTGGTTCGGGAAACAACACCTTCATCGTGACATTGGCCGGGGTGCCGTCGGTCGGCGTCAATTTGGCCCGCGTGACGGACACCTTGCGTGGTTCGGCTGAGGTTTGGTGCAACAACGAGCGCTAGTCTTCGGCAGTCCATTCAGCAAGCCACAGCGCCAAGGCGTCCGACCATTGCACCAAGGTGGAGCCTTGTTTCTGGTCGCCGATGCCATGCACAACGAGCACACCGAGGTCGTACCCCTCGGATCGTTGTTGTGCCGAATGGTCCTGCATGAGTTTGGCCCCCGCCCCCAGCAAACAACGTTCGCTGCTGTCGAGACTAGATGAATATCGATTCAGTCAGCGCTGACGATTCGGTCACACCTGCCCGTCTTGACGCCACGCCGACCTCCAGCGAGGCTGACGCCATGGCCATCACTCCTGTGCAACAACTTGTCGCCGCGGCGAAAGCCGAACTCACCAACCTGTCCCCCGCCGAGGCCCAGCTTCGGGCCGCCGAACATGGTGCCTTGATCGTCGACATCCGCGACGTACGCGAGCTGCAACGCGGTGGCACGGTTCCGGGAGCCCTGCACGCACCCCGAGGCATGCTCGAGTTCTGGATCGACCCCGCGTCGCCGTATTTCAAGCCTGTCTTCGGCGAAGACCGCGAGTTCATCTTGATGTGTGCGAGCGGGTGGCGTTCGGCCCTGTCGGCCAAGGCTCTCCAAGACATGGGACTACCCAGGGTCGCCCATATCGAGACCGGATTCACCGGCTGGCAGGCCGACGGCTTGGACACTGAGGACTATCCTGCGAGCTGACGCGGTCGCGCTCGCAGCGAAACCCCAGTTTGGTCAGATCAGATAGCTGCTGAGGCCCCGACGCACGAATTGGCCGTGACCAGTCCTGCCGAGATAGGCCCCGTCGTCGACCACGACCTTGCCCCGGGAGAGCACGGTTTCGACCTTGCCCGGAACCGTGATGCCCTCATAGGCCGAGTAGTCAAGGTTCATGTGATGGTTGTCGACGCTGATCGTCCACGCATGGTTCGGGTTGTAGAGCACGATGTCGGCGTCGGAGCCGGGCTGGATGACACCTTTCTTGGGGTACAGACCCATCATGCGCGCCGGCGTGGTCGAGCACAGTTCGACCCACCGTGGCAGCGAGATCTGCCCCTGGGTCACACCCTGATAGATCATGTCCATGCGGTGCTCGACACCGCCGATGCCGTTAGGAATGGCCCGAAAGTCGCCCCGCCCGAGGTCCTTTTGTTCCTTCATGCAGAACGGGCAGTGGTCGGTCGACACCACGCTGAGGTCGTTGGTCCGCAGGCCGATCCACAGGTCCTCTTGGTGGTGTTCGTGCTTGGTCCGAAGTGGGGTCGAGCACACATACCCGGCCCCGTCGAAGCCCGGCGCGCCGAGGTGGTCCTCCAAGTTGAAGTACAGGTACTGGGGGCAGGTCTCGGCGAACACATTTGCGCCCTTGTTGCGGGCAATGGCTACCTGTTCGAGTGCCTCAGAAGCCGACAGGTGCACGATGTACAGCGGCGCTGCACCCACCTTTGCCAGCTGGATGGCCCGGTGTGTGGCCTCGCTTTCGAACTCAACGCGGCGTACGTACCCGTGATTGATCGGATCGGTGCCGCCTCGTTCGACCGCTTGAGCAGCCAGCACGTCGATCGCCAGCCCGTTCTCGGCGTGCATCATCATCAGCGCCCCGTTGCCGGCCACGGTTTGCATGGCCCTGAGCAGTTGACCATCGTCTGACATCAACACACCCGGGTACGCCATGAACAACTTGAAGCTGGAGACGCCCTCGTCGACGAGCACGTCCATCTCACTGAGGGACGCATCGTCAACATCACCGATGATCATGTGGAAGCTGTAGTCGATGGCGCACTGGCCCTCGGCTTCGGCCAGTCGGGCGTCAAAGCACTCCCGAACGTTTTGGCCCTTGGACTGGGTAGCAAAGTCGACGATGGTCGTGGTGCCGCCCCATGCTGCGGCCCGGGTGCCTGACTCAAAGTCATCCGACGACACGGTGCCGGCAACCGGCAGCGACATGTGAGTGTGCACATCAACGCCCCCAGGGATGACGTATCGGCCGGTGGCGTCGATGACACGCTGCGCTCCACGCTCTGCGCTCGCGGCGAGGTCGCACCCGGGGCTCATGACCGCGACGATGACCTCGCCGTCGATCAACACCTCGGCCAGGTCGGCCCCGGTCGACGAGATCACAGTCCCGCCCTTGATGAGGATGGTCATTTCGGGTCTCCCGAGCGTTCGGTTCGAGCCAGTTGCAGTTTCGTGTCAGCCACAGGGTGCCTCATTTTCGACTGCATCTGGGGCGCGAAGCTCACGGGATCCACGTCGCGCGCTGACGTCCACACCATCGCACACGTCGAACTCCAGCGCCTGGACCACCAGATGTCGAGCGTGTGAACGGCGCGAAAACGACGCTGCGAAAACATGACCCACACAAACCGCGTCACTACGTTCGTCACCTACCTGCTACCCACCGGCGAGGAGCCCACAATGGCTGGAAACGACATGCGACGGGCCGCCCTGGCAAGGATTGCCGACCGCCCGGCGCCTGCTGCTGCCAGCGTCGACCCCCTCGACGACATCTGGGCCACGGATGTGTTTTCTCTGGCAGTGATGAAGCGTGCCGTTGGGTCCAAAACCTTGTCGAGACGCGCCTATAAGTCTCTCAAGCGCTGCATTGCGACGTCCGAGCCGCTGGGCCTTGAAGCCGCCGATGAGATCGCAGGTGTCATGAAGGCGTGGGCCGTCGCCAAGGGAGCGAGGTTCTTTTCGCACATCTTTTATCCCCTGACCGGCGGCAGCGCCGAGAAACACGACGGGTTCATCGTCACCACGTCCGACGGCCGGGCCATGTCGGAGTTTTCCGGCAAGCTCCTGATCAAGGGTGAGCCCGACGGTTCGTCGTTCCCGAACGGCGGAATCCGTTCGACCAATGCCGCCCGCGGCTACACCGTGTGGGACCCGACCAGCCCGGCCTATGTGATGACGACGGCCAATAGCACCACATTGATGATCCCGAGTGTGTTCGTGTCATGGACCGGCGAGGCGCTCGACAAGAAGCTGCCGCTGCTGCGATCGAGCGTGGCGATGAGCGCAGCCGCCACGCGGGTCTTGTCGCTCATGGGCGAAACCGACATTGCGCCCCTCAACTCCAGCTGTGGCGCCGAGCAGGAGTACTTCTTGGTCGACGCCCAGTTCGCTGCCAGCCGGCCCGACCTGCTGTTGGCGGGTCGTACCCTGTTCGGGGCGCCGTCGCCCAAGGGCCAGCAGTTCGACGATCACTACTTCGGGGCCATCCCCGACCGGGTCCAGGTCTTCATGCAGGACTTCGAAGACAAGCTGTACCGCCTCGGAATCCCAGCCAAGACTCATCACAACGAGGTCGCGCCAGGCCAGTTCGAGCTCGCTCCGTATTTCGAGGCCGCCAACATCGCGGCTGACCATCAACAACTGATGATGACGGTGATGCGCGATACCGCCAAAGAGCACGGCTTCTTGTGCCTGTTCCACGAAAAACCTTTCGCAGGCATCAATGGATCTGGCAAGCACGTCAACTGGTCGGTCGGCAACTCGACCCAAGGCAATCTGCTCGATCCGGGCGACGCGCCCGACACCAACCTCAACTTCCTGCTCTTTTGTGGTGCCGTGATTCGTGGCGTGCACCTCTATGGCCCGCTCCTGCGGGCGGTGATTGCCTCAGCAGCAAACGATCACCGTCTCGGAGCGAACGAGGCTCCGCCGGCCATCTTGTCGGTGTACCTCGGTGACCAGCTCGAGACCCTGTTCGACAACATCAAGACCGGCGGAACGAATCTTGTCCCTGCGAGTGGGCTGATGGATCTCGGCTTGCCCCAACTGCTGCCGTTCAAGCGCGACCCCGGCGACCGCAACCGCACCTCGCCGTTTGCGTTCACGGGCAACCGCTTTGAGTTCCGCGCTGTTGGGTCGTCGCAGTCGGTTGCCGACCCGCTGGTCGCGATGAACACCATGCTGGCCGACTCGCTGACCTGGATCGCCGACCGGCTCGAAGTGGCGTTCGCCGACGGTCTCGATCAACCAACTGCGGTGTCGTTGGTTCTCCAAGAGCTGATGCAGTTGCACGGCAATGCGGTATTCGGCGGCGATGGCTACTCAGCTGAGTGGCATCGCGCCGCGGTCGAAGACCGTGGGTTGCGCAATCTACCCACGACGGCTGAGGCGTTGCCGGTGTTGAACGAACCTGACGTGGTCGCATTGTTCGAACGCACCGGAGTCCTCAGCCCGACCGAGCTCGCGGCGCGCTATGAGGTGTACGCCGAGCAGTACATCTTGTCCGTCACGGTCGAAGCCAAGCTGGTGGTCGAGATGGCCAAGACCATGTTGTACCCGGCGGCGCTGGCGTACTCCTCTGAGTTGGCCTCGACGATGCGCGACGTGTCAGCGCTGGGCATCGTGCTCAACAACTCTTCCGTTCGGGTGCTGGCCGATCAGATCAACGGCCTCGTCGCCGCCGTCCAAGATCTGGAAAACGGACTGACGTGGCACGACTTCGATTCAACAGACGCCCATATGGAGTTCTGCGCCCACACCCTTCGGCGGCTGATGGATACGGTTCGCCTCCACGCAGACGCCCTCGAGGGCGAGGTCGCCGACTCGTACTGGCCGTTGCCGAAGTACCGCGAGATGCTGTTTCTGAAATAGGCGGCGCGCTATTGGACAAACTCGGGTCCGGCGAGCGCACTATCGTCGCCTCAATGGCGTTGACTCAGCAGGCTCTTGCGTGGTTGCGCGACCTCGACCAACAGGCCCGCACATCGATGTGGGACCCGGGATCCGGGATCGACGAGCTACTGCGAGACATCGGCGGCATGGCCCAACAGACGCCGGCGTGGGTCGAGCCCTATCAGTCGATCGTTGGACTGCTGGTCGAAAACGGCGCGGACGCGTTGGCGAATTCTCCCGTCGCATCGTGCCCCCAAGTCGTCGACATCAGCTTTCCACAGGTTGCGTTGAGCCGCGCCGAGTGGACCGATGGCGGGCTGTATCTCACCCTGGCCCCACGCACGGTCGACCCTGAACGGTGGACCATGTTTCGCATTGTTGGTGTCGAGCCGCGCCTGTGGGACCTGTTGGCCCCCGATGGCACCACCTATGAGGCCACAGCTCGGGGCATCCAGGTCCGAACCCGCATGGTTGCCGCTGACATCGAATTCACCCCAGGAAGCTACTAATCGGCCACGTTGCGTATTGATTCGCGCCAAGTTGACTACATAGAGTGTCAACTCATGGCTTCACGACTCGTACGACGCACCAAGATGTTTGGCGAGCAACTGCGCCGACGCGACTGGGACGGCATGACTGCCGACGTGAAGCGTTGGATGTGGTCTGAGGCAACCGGTTGCGGCCTGCAGTTCAGCAAGGGCGACGTGGCCACGCCGCCACCGGCACAGGTTGCCCTGCACGCGCGCCCCCTCGACGCCGACATCGCGTCAGCAGTATTCGATCTGGCCGACCTCAGCAATATCGACGAGGTCTATATCGCGAACCGCCGCGCCATCTACGACGCCGGGTTCGCGGGCGGATGGGTCGCCGTTACCGATGACGGCGCACCCGCATACCTGCAATGGCTGATCCCGCCGTCAGAGCGGGCCAAGATCGTCGACTTCTTTGGCGGATTGTTCCCCGACCGCCACGACACCTTGATTGTCGAAGGCGCCTGGATTCCGCCTGCATTCCGCAAACAAAAGGTCATGGGTCAGGGCCTCGCCCTCGTCACCCAGGCGGCACTCGATGCCAGCGCCGACACCATCCAACATGCCCTGTGCTTCCCCGATGCCGACAACAAGGGCGCCGTGCTGGGCACCATCTCAGCGGGCTACACCGTCACCGAAAAGCGCATCGACACCTGGCGGTTCGGGCGGCAAACGTCGACGTTTACTCCGGCAACGCAGGCCGACTTCGCAGTGCTGAACAGCCAGGCCCAACCTTCGGGGTCCTAGCCGCTCGCGGGCAAGACAATGCGAAAGGTGGCGCCTTGGCCCGGCGTGGCCGTGACCGAGATCTCACCACCGTGAGCATGCACGATTGATTGGGCGATCGACAGCCCAAGCCCCGAGCCTCCGGTGCTTCGCGCACGCGACGGATCGCCTCGGCTGAACCGGTCGAACACGGCCGCAGCCTCCGTCGCCGAGAGGCCTGGCCCGGTGTCAGTGACCGTCAGCTCGATCACGTCGCCACGATCGCGAGCCGCGACCTCAATGCTCGCATCGTCAGGTGTGTGGCACACCGCGTTATCGACCAAGGCCGCTAACGCTTGGTGGAGCCGGAAGTGGTCGGCGCTGATCTCAACTCGTTGCGGTGGGCCGGCGTCGATACGCCGATGTGGGTGCGCGGCCAGCGCTAGGCCAACAACATCGAGCACCAAAGCATCGAGGTCGACCATCGCAAGGTCGAGGGGCTGCTCCTCGTCAAACTTGGCCAAAACCAGGAGGCCGTCGACGAGATGGTTCATGCGCTCGGCTTCGAAGTGGACTCGCCTCATTGCATCGTCAAGTTCGCCCGGTTTGCGAAACCCACCGGCGCGATACAGGTCGACATAGCCCCGAATCGATGTCAACGGTGTTCGCAGCTCGTGCGATGCGTTCGACACAAACTGGCGCAGGCGAGCCTCGCTGTCGTCACGTTCGTCGAGCATCACGTTGAACGCATGGCCCAGCCGGCCAGCTTCGGTGACCTGGTCGGTCACGCCTGCTCGTCGGTCACGCTCGCCGTCAGAGATCGCTTCGGCGACCAATGTCATCTCGTTCAGCGGGCGCAAACCGAAGCGGTTCACCCACGAAGCAATCAGCACCAGAGCAAGCAGAATCACCACCACAGCAACCAAGAAGGTCAACAACAACTGCCTGATGGTCTCGTCGATGCTGTCGATCGGCACGGCCACGACCGTGTCGAGAACCGCCGCGCTTCCGGGCAGGAACACCAGCCGAAATGTTGAGCGATCGTCGACCCCACTCACCGACTCCAGGGTTCTCACCGCGGGCGGGTCATCGACCAGATACTGCAGATCGGGAGTATCCACCAGCAAGGTTCCAACAATCGTTGGCCGAAGCTCGCCGTTGTCAATGACCGCTACATAGAGGTCCGAGATACTTTGATCGTCGACTCGTTGGCCGCCACTCGGCAATGGCGTTGCGGCCGGTCGACCGGGAGGTACCACCGCTGCGGTGCCCGGCCGAGCACGAGTCTCCGGTGGAAGTGGCGTGGCCACGAGGCGGTCATCGACCTGGTCGATCAGTTGCCCCCGCTGAGACAGCACGGTAAAGACTCCAGCGACGACCACCACGAAGAAGATCACGGTGAAACCAGCCAGGAGACGGGCCCGCAATGTCATTGGTCGGCTCGAAGGCAAAAGCCGATGCCGCGGATCGTGTGGATCAGCTTTTGGTCCGACTGGTCGAGCTTGCGGCGCAGATAGCTGATGTAGGTGTCAACAACTGATGACTCACCATCGAAGTCGTACTCCCAGACATGGTCGAGCAGCTGCGAACGAGTCAGCACCCGGCCACTGTTCAACAGCAAATAGTGCAAGAGCTTGAACTCCGTTGGCGACAGGTCCACGACGACATTGGCCCGCGTCACCCGGTGTGCTTCGAGGTCGACTTCAAGGTCAGCACACCGCAGCACTGTGTCTTTGGTCAGCTCGGTCGCGGTGCGGAGCCGTAGCTGGACTCGAGAGACGAGCTCCGCGACGGCGAAGGGCTTGACCATATAGTCGTCACCACCAGAGGTGAGCCCGCGCACGCGGTCATCGGTCGAGTCGCGTGCTGACAAGAAGATGACCGGCACTCGAGAGCCGCTGTCTCTCAGCCGCTTCAGCACCGCGAATCCATCGAGTTCGGGCATCATCACGTCGAGCACGATCAGGTCAGGTCGATAGCTGGCGGCCATCTGCAGGCCCGCTCGGCCGTCGGCTGCTCCGGCGGTTTGCATCCCGGCGAGTTCGAGGGCGGACTCGACGAGGTATCGAATGTTCTCCTCATCGTCGATAACGAGGATCTTGGGCTGCCGGTCGCTCACCGGTTTTCGTCCACGTAGTCAATAAGCGCAGCCGCGTCGGTGGCGACTGCTTGCGACGTCACCAGTTCCGCCGCACCCGTCGTCAGAACAGCGGTCCATCGTTCGATCACGGTGTCGACGGTACCGCTGGTGAACAGCAGGTCGCGCAGTTCGGCAGTCTTGGCGGCGTAGAGCGACGCAAAGTCATTGTTCGCGAGGAGCCGGTCGACCAAGACGTTTGGTTGGCTTCCGGGCCCACCCACTCCGCCGGGTCCGCCAGCGCCGCCGGGACGCTCGGGCCGACCCCCGCCACCGACGTTTGCGGTGTTGAACGCAAGGTTCAGGTCCCACGACACCACCGTGAACTGTCGGTTTGTGGTGTCGTATTGGAGATAGGAGTTGTTGCCCCGGCCGTTGATGTCGTCTTCGTTGCCGATCAGATCCTGGAACGCCAGATACGTGGCGAACGCGTCGAGGTCGAGCCGGTCGCCGATCTGGGAGGCAAAGGTGGTGTCGTCGGCGTTATTGATGAAGTCCAAGAACTCGGTCAACGGTGCGAGGTCATCGTCGCCGACCTTTTGTTCGAACACATCGACATACGCGTCGGGGTCGTCGCCGCGATAGCTGTAGTCGCCATCGCTTTGGGCCTTGTACAACAGCCCGTCCGGGTCGGCGAAGTTGTCGTCGTACCATTCGCCGTCGGGGTTCTCCACGGCCAAGCGCAGCTCGGTTTGGCCTCCGTTCACGGTGAACGCGGCGGCAATCGGCTGCTGAGCGGCGAGGCCGGAGAGCGCCAGCAGCTCTTGGGCAACGGCCTCGTTCATTGCGGTCTCGGTCGAATTCGAGCGAATCACGATGTCTTCATAACCCTGGTGGTCTGCGCCGTCGACGAATTTGTCGATACGAATCAGCCACGGAAGTTCTTCGGGGTTGCCTGATGTGGCTGCGGTGAGGTCGAACAGCGACGAGTTTCCCTTCAGCCTCAGACCCACATCATTGTGGGTGACACCGTCGATGGTCACCGTTGCTGAGATCCATTCCTTGTCTCCGGTGGAGGTGAACGTGTCGATCATGTCGTCGTAGTCGTCCTGATCGAACTCGACGCTGATCGTGTGCACGACACTGTTGTCGTACAGCTCGACGCCGGTGGCCGCCTCGACCGATGACTCGTTGGCTAGCGGCTCCTGGGCTTGGGAGCTGGAGCTGCACCCGGCCAACAACCCCAGCACTGCGGCCACGATTGCGAGCGCCGAACCAGCGCGCCGACCCCTCGGCCCGAACGCACTAGATATCGAGCGGGGCTGTTGGCTGGAGTTATCTATGGCGGGTGACGCTGACATTGGGTGCTCCTCGACGGTGATCGGGCGTGCCAATCAGCAAACCAACCCAGGTTGGGGACCTGATGCGAATCGCTTGTGAGTCCTCTGTGAACCCGCCACACAAGATCCCAAGCCTGTTCACACGAAGCTCACAAGTTCGGTTGGTTTCATGATCGCCATGTCCCAAGCAGCACTGTTCATCGCAGACCTCGCCGCCGTATCTGTCCTCGCATTCGGCCTGTACTTCCCGCGCTATCGACGTCGCGACATGGTGGTGGCCATTCTTGGCCTCAACGTTGGTGTCATGGCCGTGGCCACTGCGCTGTCGACCGCCGAAGCAAGCGCTGGCCTGGGCTTGGGCCTGTTCGGCGTGTTGTCCATCATCCGGCTGCGGTCCTCGGAGCTGGCCCAAGAAGACATCGCGTACTACTTCGCGGCCCTGGCTCTCGGGCTACTCGGCGGTATCGCTGTTGCCCCGCTGTGGGTGTCGCCTGCCCTGATGACGGCCGTCCTCGCGACTCGTTTTGTTGGCGACCATCGGCGCTTGTTCGTCGGCCAGCGAACCCAAACCGTGACGCTCGATGTTGCCTACCCCGACGAACGAGACGCCACCCGCCATCTCGAAGAGCTCTTGGGTGCCAAGGTCACCCGCCTGAGAGTTCGCAAACTCGACCTCGTCCATGACACCACCCTGGTCGATGTGTGCTTCACGATTCCGACTCCTGGGCTCCGCGGCGACGAGAGCAGCCACCCAAGCGTCGCGACCAACTCGGGAGCCAGACGATGAAAACCCTCGACTCCTGGCTCGACGCACCCGAACCCATCTCATTGGAATCAGCAAACCGGGTAGCCGAGCTCCAAAGCCGAATCGACCGAAAGTACATCGTCGACGCTTCCACCGCTGCCCAGCTTGTCCAGGCTATGACCCCGACCATGCGGGCCCTCGAGATCGACGGGAGTCGCTGGTGCGACTACCACTCAACGTATTTCGATACCCCTGACTGGCAGATCTACCGGGCCGCCGTGCAGGGCCGACGCCACCGCTACAAGGTGCGCAGCCGAACCTATGGCGAGGCTGGTCCGTGCTTTTTTGAGATCAAGGCCAAGGGCGCCTGTGGCGCCAACGTCAAAACCCGAATCGGTTATCGCCGTGACCACTGTGATGCCATCACGCCTGCGGCATCGGACTTCATCATGTTGACCACTGCGATGCCCAGCCTCGCCGATGCCCTCGCCCCAGTCCTGAGGACGACCTACACCCGCAGCACCATGGTCGATCCGGCGTCTGGCACCCGCATCACCATCGACAGTGGGCTGTGCTGCGAGGACCAAGCCGGAAGCCAAACCCACCTCGACGGGATCATCGTCGAAACCAAATCGGAGCGGGCACCGAGCCCGGCCGACCGGTGGCTCTGGGAGCGCCAGATTCGCCCAACCAAGATCAGCAAGTTCGGCACCGGCCTGGCCGTGCTGCACCCGGAACTGCCGGCAAACAAGTGGCGGCGAACCATCGCCCGGCACTGGTAGGCGCCACCGCAACGCCTGCGGCCGATTCTCAGACAACTCACAACCGGCTCTCCAGGAGCCCACAACCTTGAAACGTAGGTTCTCCCCCATGACCAGATTGCACACACCACCCACGACCCGCCTGATCGCAGTTGGGTGCGGGCTCTTACTGGCGCTTGCGGCATGCGGATCATCGACTGACCTCGAAGCCAGCGACGTCAGCGAGACCACTGCGACGACTGCCATGACCGATGCCGACATGGCCGACATGGACATGTCTGAAACTACCGAAACCAGCGACACTACCGAAGCCAGTGACGACGCGGCTGCAACGTCGACCACATCGACCGATGCTGTTGTCGCCTCCGGTGATTGCGACGAGACGGCGGCGTTGTTTGTCACCCGTGGGTCGGCGAACCCGGACCTCGACGATCCCGAGGTTGAGGCAGCATGTGATGGCGTCAACATCGTGATTACGAGCAACGCCATTCCGGACTACACCTACATCGGCACCTCACCAGGTGTTCCGACAGATCGTGACATCTCGATCACGATCCCGGCCACGCCAACCCTGGCTGACGCTCCGACCGATGTTCCCCTGCTCGGTACCGCGGCTATCTCGCTCGGTGGAATTCCGATCTTTGGACCAACCGAAGGAACCGGTGGTGATGTTGACTCCCTGCCGGGGATTTTGTCCGAGTGCGGTAGCCACAACGGGCCGTCGGGCTTCCACATCCACAAGATCATGACCAGCACCAACACCGACTGCCTGTTCACCCCCGAAGAGGTCGCAGCGTCGCCCCAGCTGGTCGGCTACGCCCTCGACGGATTCCCGATCTATACCGGCACCGGCCACTACACCTCGTCGTGGGAGCTGACCGACGAGACCCTCTTTGCGACTGACACGTGGGCTGCTCACACCTATGTCGAAGGTTCGGGCGATCTCGATCAGTGCAACGGCCTCACCGACGCCGACGGCAACTATGCCTACTACACCACCGACACGTTCCCCTATGTCGTTGGCTGCTACGTGGGTGTCGTCGAGATCGAAGCCCCAGAAGGTGGAGCCCGACCCGAGCGCCCCGAGCCGGGCGATGCCCCTGCCGGCGACGCGGCTCCTGCTGATACCGACGCCACCGGCGACCCTGCGGCGCAGCCCGAAGCCGCCGAGGACGCCAACCGACCTGAGCGCCCCGCTCCAGGCGACGACGGAGCCCGACCCGAGCGTCCCGCTCCAGGCGAGGATGGCGACCGGCCAGCACCGCCAGACGCCCCGGCCGAAGAAGTACAGCCATGACCCCAGCGGTGTCGCGACGGAGGTTTCTTCTCGGCGCCGGCGCCGGGGTCGCAGGCGTGCTCGTGGGCGCCACAACCGGCTGCAGCTCAGACACGGGCGCAGCCGCCGGAGGCGCAACGGATGCAGCCGCCGGAAGCGCAACGGATGCAGCCGCCGGAGGCGCAACGGATGCAGATATTGGCTTCTGCAGCGATATGTCGATGCACCACATCCAAGCAATGGCCATGTGCCAACGGGTGCTCGGCCGAGACACCGGCGGTTCGGTCCAGGCCGCAGCGGTCGAGGTTCTGCAAACCCAGTCGATCGAGGTCGGCATGATGCGAGCCTGGCTCGCCGATTGGGGCGCATCGACCGACACACCCGAGATGGTGATGGGCTGGATGGGGATGAACAACGGCGCCGGGATGCCCGCGGCCATGATGCCGGGCCTGGCCTCAGACGACGAGATGCGTGAGCTGGCTGTCACCGAAGGGCTCGAACAGGGCCGGCTGTGGCTCACCCTCATGCGGGCCCACCACGTTGGCGGCATCAATATGGCCAACGCGGCCATCGACCTCGTGGGCGAGGAAAAGGTCCAGCGGCTGGCGCGAACCCAGTCCGAGGTGCAGACCTACGAGGTCAGCCAATACGACTTGCTCCTGGCCACCGAGTACGCCGAGGGTGCAATCGCCTGATGGATTGGGGTCGACGGGGCCAGATGTGATGATCTGTTTCGATGGATTACGAGCAGATTGTCAACGAACGACGCAGCATCCGGGGGTACAAGCCCGAACCGGTGCCACGCGAGCTGCTCGAAGAGATCATTGCGATTGCCAAACGCGCACCGTCGTCCATGAACACCCAGCCGTGGCACTTCCACGTCATCACCGGCGAACCCCTCGAACGAATTCGTCGCGGCAACACCGAGCGCATGATGGGCGGTGCGGGCGTCGACCGAGAGATCAAGATGAACCACGGCTATGAGGGTGTCCATCGGGAGCGCCAGGTCGAGATCGCCGTCCAGCTGTTCGAGGCCATGGGGATCGCTCGCGACGATCGCGAACGCCGCCAGGACTGGGTCATGCGGGGCTTTCGCCAGTTCGATGCACCAGTGTCGATTGTGGTCACCCTCGACCGGGCCCTCGAACACGACACCATCGGCCACTTCGACCTTGGCGCCGCGACCTATGGACTGGTCTTGGCTGCCTGGTCAAAGGGCCTCGGAACCGTCATCAACGGCCAAGGCATCATGCAGTCCTCGGTCGTGCGCGAGAACGCCAACATTCCCGAAGACCAGGTCATCATGACGTGTGTGGCTATGGGCTGGCCCGACGAAACGTTCGTCGCCAACGATGTGCAGTCCCGACGGGCCCCCAATGACGCGGTGGCCTCATTTGTCGGCTTCGACGACTGATCGGGCGCCTCAGTCGTCGAGGTGACTCCATGGTTGCTTGACGATCAGTAGTGATTGAGCACATTCGGCGAGCAAATGCTCGACAGTCGACCCCAGTCCGGGTGTGTCGCCTGAACCCAGCACCACGAGATCTCCACGGTTACGTTGGGCAA
>CAYGMW010000011.1:0-11141 GCA_964350975.1 uncultured Acidimicrobiales bacterium
ACCGGAACAATCGTCGACAGCACCGACGTCGCGGCCAATCCGGCCGACCCCGCCAGCGTCGACACCATCGAAATCGAAATTGTTCTCGATGAGACCATCGATCCTGGCCCCGACCCGTCGATCGGCGTCGACGTCCGAATCGTCGAGATACTCGCATCCGACGCAGTGCTCGTCCCCGCCAGTGCACTGGTCTCGGTCGGGGGTGGCACCTACGCCGTCGAAGTCGTCAACGGCAACAACACATCGTTCGTCGCAGTCGAACCCGGCGCATTCGCCAACGGCATGGTCCAAGTCGACGGCATCGACGCCGGCACGGCAGTCGTGGTGCCGTCATGATCACGACATTCAACACGGTCAATGACCCTCGGGTTCGCGCACGTCCCGCCGGGGTCAACAGCACCGGTGCGTTGGAGCTGATCGACGTCGTCAAAGAGTTCCCTGGGTCTCCGCCCGTCCGGGCGCTCGACGGTGTCTCGGTGCGGATCGACCACGGCGAACTCGTCGCCGTGGTCGGCCCGTCCGGCTCAGGAAAGTCCACGCTCCTCACCATCATGGGCACCCTCGACCGGGCGACCAGCGGAACGATTCGAGTCGATGGCGTCGACACGGCAACCCTCAACGACAAACAACTTGCCGGTTTGCGGGCCCGGCGGATCGGCTTCGTCTTCCAACAGTTCTTCTTGCTCCCCGGGATGAATGCCACCGAAAACGTCGCTAACGGATTGCTCTACCAAGGAGTCGAGCCAGCCGAACGCACTCGACGAGCTGTGATCGCGCTGCAGCGGGTGGGGCTTGGCCATCGCCTTGACCATCGACCCAACGAACTCTCAGGAGGCGAACAACAACGCGTCGCCGTGGCCCGAGCACTCGCGCACGAGCCAGCGTTCGTGTTGGCCGATGAGCCAACCGGCAATCTCGACAGCCGCTCCACCACAGCGGTGATGGACCTCATCCGCGGCCTCAACGACGAAGGCACCTCGATCGTCGTGATTACCCACGACAACGACCTCGCCGACGACCTGCCCCGCAAGATCTCGGTCCTCGATGGCCGTATCGAGCACGACACCAGACAAGGAACCAGGCCATGACAAGCCCGCCAGGCACGGCATCGGTCGAGCCGAGCAAGCTCCGGTTCGCCGACATTCTGCGAGTCGGCTCATCCGGCCCACGTTCGCGCAAAGCACGTACGGCGCTCTCGGCGCTGGGAGTCTCGATCGGCATCGCCGCCCTCGTAGGCGTGCTCGGATTGTCCGACTCGTCCCGAGCTGATCTGAACGATCAGATCTCCGCCCTTGGCACCAACCTGCTCACCGTCGAGGCAGGCGCCGGATTCGGAGCAGGCGACGCCGCCCTGCCCGAAAACGCAGCGGGCAGCATCGAACGAATCCCGACCGTCGAGACAACCGCAGCGGTCTATGAGCTCGACGTCAACGTCTACCGCAGCGACTACATCGAACCTGACCGGACCAACGCGCTCACGGTCGCAGCCACCGACCCAGCGCTTCTCGACACCGTTGCGGGCACTATCGACGAGGGCCGGTTCCTCGACGAGTCCACCTCCGCGTACCCCAATGCCGTCCTCGGTTCGGTAGCAGCCGAACGGCTCGGCATCACCGACCTCGACGAACGGGTCTTCGTACAGATCGGTGACCAACAAGTCGAGGTCATCGGGATCCTCGACGAGTTCCCCCTGGCCGCGGACCTCGACCGGACCGTCATGATCGGCCAAGATGCCGCCCTCGACTACTACGACTCCACCGAGAACCCATCAATCATCTACACCCGAGTCGAACCCGGCACCCTCGACCAAACCCGAGCACTCCTGCCCGGCACCGCTGACCCCGAAAGCCCAGAAGAAGTCACCGTCAGCAGACCATCCGACATCCTCGAAGCACAAGCAGCCGCGGACTCAGCCTTCACCGAACTCTTCCTCGGCCTCGGCGCCGTCGCCCTCCTCGTTGGTGGGGTAGGGATCGCGAACGTGATGATCATCGCCGTCATCGAGCGCCGGGGCGAGATCGGCTTGAGACGAGCGCTCGGAGCCACCAAAGCCCACATTCGCCGCCAATTTGTCACCGAGGCAGTCATGCTCTCGGCCCTTGGCGGCGTGACCGGGGTCGCGATCGGATCCGCTGTCACCGCCGGGTACGCAACCGCCCAAGGGTGGCGAATCATCATCCCCCCAGAAGCCGTCGCCGGCGGAATCGCCGCGGCGATCATCATCGGTGTGATCGCTGGCGTGTACCCCGCCGTACGCGCCGCACAACTTTCCCCCACGGAGGCACTGCGCTCATGACTCTCCTCGCACAGGCAATGCGGCATCAAGGACCGATCAGGCGATTCCTCGACCGCCTCCGGAAAACGAAGGCCGCACCACCCGAACCAGGCCTTTCCCTAGTCGCGTCCCCGCCCATCGGCGCTGAATGGGATATCTACGAAAGCGTCGACGACACCGAAGCCCGCAAACTCGCCACAGCCCTCCTGCAGATGATCGAAACCGGGACGCTGGCCGACCTCGACACCATCCTCGCCGAAGACGCCATCTATCTCGTGCCAGGCCGCGGACACGCAGCCGGGCTGCACCGCGGCCAAGCCGCTGTAGCCGCCGCTCTCACCCAACCAGCAGCAGATGGCGTGCGGATCACAGGGGCAGAACCAACTGAACTCCTCGCCAACTCAGACCGCGCCGTCGTCATCGTCGCGGTGACAGGGATCCGCGACGGGAGCCCGTTCACCTTCGAAACCGTCCTACACCTCCGCTCCCGCGACGGGTTGATCACCGCCATCACCGAATACAGCGGCAACCAACACCTCGCCGATGCCGTGACTGGAAGACGGGTCGACCCCGTCCTCGACCAAAGCCGTCCCGCCTGACACGCCATCAGGTCCAGAAACCGAGCACGACATGACACAAGCAGCAAATCCCACCTCCAGCCGCTCCTTGGCAGCAGTCGCCAAACACACCGTCGAGGCATTTCTCGACGCCTACCGCGCCGGCGACCTCGGCTCCGTAGCCGAACTCACTACGGCCGACGTCGTCTATCGAGTCCCTGGCCAAAACGCAGCCTCGGGGACCTTTCACGGCGCTTCCGGCCTCGGGAAGCTCGCTGCAACATCGCCGCGAACGGGCACGCAAATCTTGCATCAAACAACGGACCTCGTGGTGCCATCGCCCGAGGGCGCCGTCGTCGCTACCTACCACACGCTCACCGCCACGCTCGACGACGCTCCTGTCGTTATCGAGATCAACCTCCGGTTCGACTTGGCCAAGAGCCGGATCACTCACATCACCGAGTACAGCCACCATCAGCATCTGACCGACGAGATGTTCCGCGCCCACCCAAAGCCGCCAGTGACTGCAATCGGCTCAGCGAAGGGTTCTAACCGGCGCCGGAGATGGTGGACCCGAGCCGCAACAACGATGACGCTCATCGGCGCCGCCGCCGGCGTGGGCTCAGCCCTGAGCGCAGACGCGAACAATGGCGGGAGCACAGACGACCCTCCGGTCAACGCCTCAGCGCCGGCCGCTCCGGATTCCCAGGTGCCTCGTACATCGATCTCAACGCCGACAACCGTCACCGCGCCGGCTGCGCCCTCCTCCGGCTCGAGTGTGGGCCAGCACGAGAACCCGCCCGACGCCGGGCACAGCACAGCTCGACGATTCACCGTCGGCGCCGCACCGTCGAGCGACGTCAGCGTTGGTCTCGAAGACGCCGGCACACCCGTATTCCCTGGCGACTTCGCAGACCCATTTGTACTTGAGCTCGACGCCGCGTTCATCGCCTACTCCACTAACACTCTGAACGAGAACGTCCCCGTGCTGCGCGCCAGTGCGAACGGCGTCGAGGCCCTCGGAGACGCCCTACCCGCACTGCCCGAGTGGAGTACCCCGGGGTTCGTCTGGGCGCCTACGGTTCTCGAACGCGACGGGACCTTTGTTCTCTACTACACGACCCTCCATGCTGAGTCGGGTCGGATGTGTATCGGCCTCGCAACGTCCAGCTCGGCCACCGGACCCTTCATCGACGATTCCAGGGAGCCCTTTATCTGCGATCTCGACAGCGGCGGCTCAATCGACGCAAGCCCATTCGTCGACAGCAACAATGCGGTCTGGCTCCTCTGGAAGAACGACGGCAACTGCTGCGGCATCCGAACCCACATCTACGTCCAGCCGCTCACTAATGCTGGTCGGGCGACGGCTGGCCCGGCGATAGAGCTCATCCGCGATACCGAGAGCTGGGAAGCTGGAATAGTAGAAGGACCAACGATGCTCGAGGCTGGCGGCACCTATCACCTGCTCTACTCCGCCAATCGCTGGGATAGCGCCGACTACGCCATCGGCCACGCCGTGTGCGAGACGCCTGTCGGTCCATGTGTGAAAGACGAGGAGCCCTGGCTGACCTCCGATGTTGGGTCCGCCGGGCCCGGCGGACCCGAGACCTTCACCACCCCAGACGGAACCGCTGTACTGCTGGCGTTCCACGCGTGGGACGACATCGCCATCGGCTACGAGACAGGTAGCCGCAGTCTCCACGTCACCCCGCTGCAAGTGAAAGGGACCAATCTCGTGGCCCCGCGACTTCGTCGATAGTGCTGCCTGCTACCGCTCTGCAGGACTACACGAACACGTCAGGAGCGGGCAGCCTTGCATCAGCGTGTGGGGGCCGAATATTCGACCAGACACCTAGAGCCCGTTTAGGCCAACATCTAGGCCTGATCCTCTCGGGTTCGGCGGCGGCGCTTCGGTTTCCGCTGATGCATTGGACCTTCTGAGTCTTGTTTCGGAGTCCGGCGGGTCGTGAAGCCAACGACGGGCCCCACACCCCAGCCGGTCGCGGCCGACACAATCCGCGCTCCCGTGATGAGCCCAACTGCGACGACAAACGACGCGATCCGCAGGTCGAACAGTTCGCTGCCGGCGATAAAGACGATCGTTCCGGCCGTCGAGGCGACCCCGAGCAACAGTCCCGGACGGAACAGCACCGGGGGGACACCGACGATCAGGTCAGCCAGAATCGAACCTCCCGTTCCGGCAAGAACGCCGACCACCAGCGCTCCAACGGGAGGAACACCAAGCAGCAGCGCCTTGTCGGCGCCGAGCACGCTGTAGATGCCAATCGCAAGCGAATCAGTGGCAAAAACCGCCCACTCGACCCTGGTCAGCAGTGGGAGGAGCAGCAAGGTGACCGCTGTTACGCCCAACACAATCGGCAAGAAACGCGAGTCGGCAATGGCAACGGGGGTGCCCGATTGCAGCAGCGTGTCGCGCAGCAGGCCTCCACCAAGCCCGAGAGCAATCGCAAGCGCCACGACACCAGAAATGGCAAGTTGCTCGCGGATCCCTCGAAGGGAGCCGGCGAGAGCGCCAGCAACAATGGCGATGGCCTCAAGCCAGAACGGTATCGACAGTGACGTTTCGGGGTCAAGGGGCATCAGCAAGTGTGGTTTCGGAGCACTTGACGACGATAGTCGCCTCCCCCTTGAGCGACAGCAGCCAACGAATCTGTCAGATTTCCACCTGAGTGCCGGCGATCTCCACGGACACCAGCACCGTCGTCGAATGGAGCACCCTGTTGCGTTTCATCCGCCACCCAACGACTTCGTGAACCTCGATCGGGCCCGTAATCGGGGCAACAAATATTCTTCGCCAGGTGTCCGGATCTAGGCGTACCGTTCGTCGTGTCGGTGAAAGCCAGCATTAGCCACCGATTCAGGGGAAACCAATGAAGTACTTGCTCCTTCTCGCCAGCAACCCAGACGACGAACCAACCCCGGACAGCGACACCTTCGGCCCGTACATGGCCGAATGGGCTGCCTACAGCGAGGCGCTTGAAAAGGCCGGGGCATTCGTCGCCGGCGAAGCGCTCCAGGGTGCCGACACAGCAAGCACGGTTCAGGTTCGTGACGGCAAGCGCATCGTGACCGATGGACCGTTCATCGAGTCAAAAGAGGTGATTGGCGGCTACTACGTGATCGATGTCGCCAACCTCGACGAAGCACTCGAGTGGGCCGCCAAGATTCCGAATGCTCATTTTGGGACGGTCGAAGTCCGCCCGGTGATGTCATTCGAAAACTGAACCGATGAGCGTCGCCGACGTCTTTGGCACCGAGTGGCCCCGTGTCGTGGCCACCTTGATGCGTGACGTCGGCGACCTCGACGTCGCCCAAGACGCGGCCCAAGACGCATTCTTCGAAGCATCTACGAGGTGGCCAATCGATGGCGTCCCCGATCGACCCGGCGCCTGGCTGGTCACGACCGCCAGGCGCAAAGCCATCGATCAGATCCGCCGAATGAAACGGTTCGAAGACCGCCTGCCAGCGCTGGCAGCCAACGACACAGCACACCACTACGAAGACGCTGGGTGGTCCGACGTCGAAACCGACAGCGTTCGGGCCCTCGATGACCAACTGGCACTCCTCGTAGGGTGTTGCCACCCAGCCCTTGCTCCCGAGGCCCAGGTCGCACTGACGTTGCGAATTGTCGCCGGTCTGACCACGCCACAAATCGCACGAGCGTTCCTCGTCTCGGAGCAAACCATGACGCGTCGGATCACACGAGCGAAGACAAAGATTCGAGCGGCCCGAATTCCGTTCGATCCACCAACGCTCGACACCCTCGACGAGCGCGTCGGTGCGGTCTGCGAAGTGATTTCATCGATCTTCACCGAAGGCCACTCCAGCGCAACTGATGCCGCCCTCATCCGGGGCGATCTCTGCGATGAGGCGATCTGGCTCGCCCAACTCCTGAGCACCCTCGCCCCATCGGATTGCGAGGTCGCCGGGCTTCACGCACTCTTGTTGCTCACCGACGCGAGGCGGGCCAGCCGTCTCGATCCAAACGGCGCTCCGATCCTTCTCGCCGATCAAGACCGGACCCTATGGGACCAACCAATGATTGCCCGAGGTTTGGCCGAACTAGCCAGGGCGCACTCGTTCCACCAAGGTGGCCCATTCCAGCTCCAAGCAGCGATCGCGGCGTTGCACGCGACCGCGCCGTCGTTCGAAGCGACCGACTGGAGGGCAGTCCTGCGACTCTATGACGCACTCCTGCTGCGCCAACCGAGCGCGCTGGTGGCGCTGAACCGGGCGATTGCCGTCGACCACGTCGACGGGCCCGCCGCGGCCCTCGTTGCCCTGGACACCATTCAGACCGCCGACGATCTTGCCGGCGATGTTGGCGACTACGTCTACTTCCATACCGCCCGATCGAGCGTGCTGGCCCGCCTCGGACGTCACTTCGAGGCCGACGAGGCGCTCGCGGTTGCCATCCAGTGCAGCACCAACGAAGCTGAACAGTCCTTCCTTCGGCGACGACGCCAGGAGCTCTAACCACGATGCGGATTTCCAGCAACCCAACACACCCAACGGTTGTGTCGATCCACGTGGCCCCGGCGACACGCCTACCGACCAAAGCAGTCGATGAGGTCGTGGCCGAGACCGACCGTGGTCTTGTCGGCGACCGGTACCACGGCAGCCGACGACGGCAGGTCAGCGTTCAATCAGCCACATCGCTCGCAGCGGCCAGCCTCGACCTGGGCCATCCGATCGATCCTCGCCTGACCCGACGCAATATCACCATCTCCGAGGGTGTGGTGCCCAGCCGACCGGGACAGCGTTTCACGATCGGCGCGGTCGAACTTGAAGTTGTCCGTCCCGCAGCTCCGTGCAAGCTGCTCGACGACGCCATTGCCCCTGGGGCGTCTCGGTCGCTGGTCGGCCACGCGGGGTCGATCTGCCGGGTCGTCAATGGCGGGACCATCAGCGTGGGTGCGCCGGTCGATCTGCACCGGTGAGCAGGTTGCTCAGTCGGTGAGGCGGGTGGCGATCACGCTGGCGCTCTCCAAGGTGCGATGCACCGGGCACTTGTCGGCGATAGCCAGGAGTTTGGCCCGGTCGTCGTCGGTCAGATCGTCGCCCTCGATCGTGATGACCCGCTCGAAACGGTCGATCATGGTGGCCCGGCCCGACGCGATCTCAGCAAAGACGTTGTCGTTGTCAGCACATTCGGCGCAGTCGTCGGCGTGCACCTTGCCGTGGCTCACTTCGACGGTGACTCGATCGAGCGGCATCTTCTTGCGGTCTGCATACATACGCAGCGTCATCGATGTGCACGCGCCGAGCGCGGCTCCGAGAAAGTCATATGGCGCCGGGCCGGCGTCAAAACCTCCGACCGATTCGGGCTCATCGGCCAACAACCGGTGATTGCCAACAACGACATGGTTCAGGAATGGCCCCTGCGCCGTCTCGGACACAACGACGGGCGCGGTTGCCTTCGGAGCAGCCAACGCGCCGCTCTCGTCGACCACATAACGCGACGCAAACCCGCCGATCATTGCCGCGGCGAACGCGGCATCGACGGGATTGCTGAGCAGGTGATCCGCCCCGTCAAGGGACACGAAACTCTTCGGGTGCTTGGCGGCGCCGAAGATGTCGGCCGCATTTTGGATCCCGACGGTGTTGTCGATCGGCGAGTGCAGCACGAGCAGCGCCTTCTTCGACGCCGCAACCCGTTCGGTCACCACGTGATTCTGAAGGTCGTCGAGGAACTGTTTGCGGATAGTAAACGAGCGGCCCGCGAGCGTCACTTCGGCCTCGCCCCTTCGAGCGATCTCATCGACTGACCCTGCGAGCAAGCCGGTGACATGGCTTGGGTCCGAGGGCGCACCAATGGTTGCGACAGCGCGAACTTCGGCGATCTCGTCGGCGATGGCGAGCACGGCGGCGCCCCCGAGCGAGTGGCCGATGAGCAGCTGGGGCGCTCGATGCGCCGACCTCAACCAATCGGCGGCCGCAATCACATCGGCGGTGTTCGACGTGAAGTTCGTGTTGGCGAATTCGCCGTCGCTTTTTCCAAGGCCCGTGAAATCGAAACGCAACACACCGAATCCCGCATCGGTGAGCGCCGTGGCGACGCGAGAGGCAGCCAAAACGTCCTTTCCGCAGGTAAAACAGTGTGCAAACAGAGCGAAGGCCTTGGGCGGACCTGCTGGTAGGTCGAGTCGAGCGGCGAGTTCGGCGTTCTGCGAGCCGGGGAAGGTGATGCGTTCAATTCTGGGAGCCACCCCAGTGAACGTAGCCGGGCAGCCGAGAACGCGCTGCACGCCCTTTCCACTGGTCAACGATTTTGTCGCTACCGGCTAAGTTGCCGGCGTCGAACCCACGACCGGAGCCCCGTTGAGTACCGAAGATTGGCCAGCTGATCGACTCCCCACCATGCTGGCGGCCCGGTCCTTCGTCGACCCACGCGACCTCAAGGGCGCAGCGGTGGTCTCCGACCGCAACGGGTACTACGACAGCCAGAACATCGTCGCCGTCGGTGGCCGCGACGGCGCACCCCTCGTCCTATCGGTCGTCTTGCATCACAGCGAGAATCGAGAAGGCGGGCCCGGTTTGGCGCTGTTCGGAACCCGTAGCTTCGACAGGGGCCGAACCTGGTCGGCGTTGCGCCCAATTGACTCACCTGAGCGGCAGTCGCACGACGGCTACCAGCTCGTCCAGCGGCTCGCCGACGGAACCGAGCGCATCTTTGTGTTCTACGGCTGGAATGTCGGCTCGCAGTACCCGGCCGGGTCAGATGAGTCGCTCATCGCGATCAAACGCACCGATATGCAACTCGACGAAGGCTACTGGTTTCGTGTCTCTGACGACCAAGGTGAGACGTGGGGCGATTGCAGGTATCTCATTGAGGTCCGCCGCACCCGAATCGACCGGGAGAATCCATGGGGCGGATCGACGATGGGCATGTTCTTGTGCGACAAGCCATCAGTCATCAACGGATCGGTGTATCTCGCCTTCCAGAAAACCCGCGACGGGGCCGGCGAGACCCCAGGGTCGGAAGTCTTCTTCCTTCGCAGCCGCAATCTGCTGACCGTCGATGACCTCAACAACGCCGAGTGGGAAACGTTGCCGGACCAAGACGAAGGCCTGCGCTCGCCGTCGGGCGAGCTGTCGCTCGGAGAAGAACCGCACGTTCTCGGCGTCGGAACCGTCTACGGTCACCCAGGAAGGCTGATGAGCTTGTGGCGATCCGAAGTTGGCCGACTCGCAGCGGCCTACAGCGACGATGGCGGCTCAAGCTGGGATGAACCGTTCTGGCTGACCTATGAGGGACTACCCCTCGGTGCAGGCGGCACGAGACCAATTCGCAACCCGCGCGGCTCGATCACGCCCTACCGCCGCCGCGATGTTGCTCCAACGGGGGCGGGCGAGTTCGTCATGTTGTTCTACAACAACGCGCGAACCGACCGATTGGGCTACACCGGGCGCCGGGTGTATTGGCTCACGGTGGGGCGCGAATCTCCTGGAGGCGTGATTCGCTGGAACCAGCCTGAGATCGCGTTGTGGTGGGACGGCACCGGGTTCGAAGACCGGCCGGATTGGAATCCCGATTGGGCGATCGTCGACGGCCCCGGATATCCAGACTGGGTCGAGTTCGACGACGGCACATTGGCCTTTGTCGAGTCGAACAAGCTCGCAGTGCGCTTCCACGTGGTCGACCCGCGACTGCTCCATTACCTTCGCCACCAGCCTGAGTTGTCAGCAATGCCCACCGAGGGGCTGGTCCTCGATCACGTTCCGTCGCCCGGTGACCCGGGCGAAATCGCGGCACCGGTGCTCGCCGATCTGCGCGCTGGCGGCGGCTTCACCATGGTCGTGCTGATCGAGGGCGACACTCACCACGGTGCGTCTCGACAAGTACTGGTGTCTGCTCTGTCCAACGTCACGGCGGCCCTAGGCGAGGAGCCAACGGATCGTCGCATCACGAAGGGCTACGAGATCGCGGTCGCCGCTGACGGTGAAGTTGAACTGTTCGTCACCGACGGCTTCGACCAGACCTTCCGCCACGCCACAACAATCGGGTCCGACGGCGTCAACGATGGCTCACGACACGTGGTGGCCTTCGTGGTGGACGGAGGACCCAAGGTGGTGTCGGTCGTCGTGGACGAACACCTCGACGACGGCGGTGAGCACCTTCCGCAGGGCTGGGCCTTTGTTCCTCCGGGGCTCGGCGAGATCGGCGGCTCACGAGCCCAGTTGCATGCGGGGGGCCGTTTGGTGCGCTACGCCCTGTTCGATCGCGCGCTGCTGACCAGCGAAGCCATCAGCGCGGCTCGGTCAATGCTTGCTTCGGGCGTGGACCA
>CAYGMW010000011.1:11241-16905 GCA_964350975.1 uncultured Acidimicrobiales bacterium
CCATGGTGGTGACCGGCGCGATGTCGCCATAGCCGACGGTAGTCAGGGTGATCACTGAGAAGTAGACGGCGTCGATCCAGCGGAGGTCTTCGACGACGCGGTAAAACACCGTGCCAACCGCAATCACGACCGTCGCCACTGCAAGGACCGAGCGCGCCGATGGGTCGCGACCGAAGTTGCGCAGGCCACGGACGAGGTCGCGCACTCCTAGTGCTCCATGCTGGCGCGCCATTGGTGGTACGCCGCCCAAACAATCAACATCGGCGCCACGATTGCAATGGACGCAACGAGTGCAAACACGATCGTGATGCCGGTGACGACGCCAAATTGCTGGAATGGCACGAGCGGGCTGAAGATCAGCACTGCAAAGGCCAGAGCAGTGGTGAGCGCTGAGCCAATGAGCGCTGAGCCGGTGGTGGCCAGAGTCGTCGTGGTGGCATCAATCAACGACTTGCCACCATGGAGCTCCTCCGTGAAGCGGTGGATGATGTGGATGGTGTAGTCGACTCCGATACCGATCGACAGTGCGGTGATGAGCGCGGTGACCACGTTGTATGGGATACCGAGAAGGGTCATCGTGCCCAGCACCCACAGCAACACCAGCAGGATTGGCATGACCGCGATGACTGCACCGAAGCGTTGCGCGCATTTCTCGACGTCGACATCGCTGACCACGAACAACAGCAAGCCCTCGTTGCTGACATCACCGACATCTACCTGTAAGGCGTCATACCCCGCGACTGACGGCGCAGACGCGCACCACAAACGCAGCGATCTCTAGAGCGCCAGCCCATTTGGTACGGTGCCGCTTCATGTCGACCCCCGTCACGCGTTTGATGGCCGAACTGTCTGGGTGTCTGCACCTCGACGGCGAGTACCGACCGGGCTCCGGGGATCGGGCGACGGTCATCGATCCGGCCACCGAACTTGCAGCTGCTGAGTACGCGGTCGCAACGCCGAACGAGGTCAACTCCGCAGTTGCCTCAGCCCGCCGGGCCCAGCGTGAATGGTGGGCGCTCAGCGCACTCGAGCGAGCCGACGCCCTTCATCGAGTGGCGGACCGGCTCATCGAACTTGCCCCGACGATTGGCGAGTGCATGACCCGTGAGATGGGCAAGCCGTACCGCGAGTCAAACTGGGAGGGCGGCGCGTCAGCCTCCTCTTTTCGCTACTACGCCGAATTGGCCCGACACGAACAGGGCCGCGTCGCGGGGTCGGCCATCGCGGGGCAGCTGCACATGACACTCGAAGAACCGCTTGGTGTCGTGGTGTCGATCGTGCCGTTCAACTTCCCGGTGCTGCTGTTTGGGTGGCAGGCCGCAGCGGCGTTGGCCGCCGGGAATGCCGTCATCGTCAAACCCTCCGAGCTCACACCGATGACGCTCCTCCTTGCCGCGAAGGCATTTGACCACCTCCCACCGGGCCTCGTGCAGGTACTCACCGGCGGGGCGGAGGTTGGGCAGCAGCTGGTGTCCCACGAACACACTCACGGCATCGCATTCACCGGGAGCGTCCCCGCAGCTCAGGCAGTCGCCCGTTCAGCAGCCGATCGGTTCAAGCCCGTACTCATCGAGGCGTCGGGTAACGATCCGTTTATCGTGATGCCTTCGGCGCCGATCGACGTGGTGGCCCGCGGTGCTGCATTCGCCGCATTTCTCAACTGCGGTCAGGTCTGCACCTCAGCCGAACGGTTCTACGTCCACGACGCCGTCTATGACCAATTTGTGGCATCGATTGCGTCCCAAGCCCGAGCCCTTCGCATCGGCAGCGGCCTCGACACCGTCGACCTCGGCCCCCTTGCTGCGGCTCGCGAGCGCGATCGAGTCGAACGGGTGGTGGCTCGCGCTGTCGACCAAGGCGCCAACGTCGTCTGCGGCGCACGGCGGCCCGACCACCTCCGCGCTGGCTGGTTCTACGAACCCACCGTGCTTGAAGTTGGGCCCGACGACGACATCATGCACGGCGAGACATTCGGGCCGATCGCGCCCATTTGCCGGGTCTCTGGCCTCGACGAAGCCATCGAGCGCGCCAACGACTCCACGGTTGGCTTAGGCGCAAACATTTACACCGCCGAGTTACACGAGGCATTTCGGGCTGTGCACGAAATCGAGAGCGGCATCGTGTGGGTGAATACGCCACTCAACGACAACGACGCTGTGCCCTTCGGCGGCCGCAAGCTCACCGGGACCGGACGAGAACTGGGGGCACAGGGTCTTGCCCAGTTCCGCCGTTCGAAGATGGTGATGATCTCACCGACGGCCGAGGCTGACCCCGAGTGGTTCCCCTACCCCGACGAGGACGCATTCGGCCACTGACCACTGGCGCCTAGGTCGATGGTTTCGGCGGTCACCCAACGGTTCTCGTAGGTGGTGACGAAAGCAGAGCGCTCGTCGATGCCGCAGTGAGACGGTTCGCTCGCGATGGGTTCCGGGCGACGTCGATTGCGGCGATAGCGCGTGATTTCGATCAGGACGCGGATGGAAGCGAACTCTGGTTCGACATAGTCCAACCCGAACTGTGCTGCGACCAGGAGCATGGCCAGCCACAGCGTGACGAAACCGCGGCCGATCTCGTCGACGTCGATATCGGTGCGAACGAGGCCAAACTCTTGACCGAGGCGGAGCTGATCGGCAAGCCCCGCGCCATCGTTGCGGCGGCGGTGTTAGTGGTCCCGGACGCAGAACGAACCTGAGCAGATGCAGCTCCTCACTGCGCTAGGTGGCGGTCTCGTCGGTTGCTAGCGCGGTGACGCCAGCATGGACGAAGACCGACATTGCATCGAGATAGCGCTTGCGTGCAGCCGGACGGTCTGCCTCGGGCAGATCGAGGTAGTGCACGCCCATGCCGAGACACATGGAGTAGACGACCACGGCTACGGTCTCAAGATCCGACGCCGAATCGTGTGGGAGTCGGGGTCGGAGTCGTTGGGTCAGCAGTTCGATCCACTTATTTTGCATCTCCCGAAGTAGTCCACGAACCCGTTCGTCGGTGCTTTGGGCCTCGCGGATGGCGATCCGAACCAGGTCGTCGGCGCCGTCGAGGATGTCGAACAGATACTCAAGCGGCAGACGCGTGGTCTCGACCGTTGTCTCATCCACCGCAGCGGCCGGGAGGAGGTATCGGCCCATTTCAGAGGCCTCTTCGAGGATCGCGATGAGCAGGGCGGTCTTGTCGTCGAACTGGTGGTAGAAGCTGCCCGACGAGATGCCCGTTGGTGCGAGTACGTCTCGTTGGATGCTCACGTCCGCGTGACCTTTGGCGGCGAACGCGGTACGACCTTGGTCGATCAGGCGGCGTCGAGTCTCTTGTGCCCGGCTCATGGTGGCCCCTTGGATGTTGATTCTAAGAATCAGATTAGAAGATGATCGCTAGACTTCAAACTCTAGAGCTCTATCGCTACTATCGACCTCATGGACATTCCCAACTCCCTCCTCGCACTCGCCGCCGTCGCCGCACTCGCTGAATTCGTTTGGGCGCGCCGGAACAACATTCCCACCTACACCAGAAACGAGACGCTCGCGAGCATCGGCACGGCGGCACTCAACCGCCTCGGCCAGGTCGTGAGCGTCGTCTGGAAGTACTTCGTCTTCAGACAGGTCGCTCAGTTCGTTCCGTGGTCGATCCCCACGACCGTCGGCACGGTGATCGTTGCCTTCTTGCTCGCCGAGTTCTTCTACTACTGGTTCCACCGGGTGTCTCACGAGGTGCCCCTGATGTGGAGCATGCATTTCACCCACCACAGCTCGCCTGAGTACAACATGCTGGTCGCCCCTCGACTGTCGGTGCTCAACAAGTTCCTGTCGCCGTTGTTCTTCATCCCGATGATTGCCATGGGCTTCTCGCCAGAGCTGACCGCCGGTGCGGTCACCGCCGGGCTGTTCTTCCAGCTGTTCCTCCACACAGAAGCCGTCGGCAAGCTCGGTCGACTGGAGGGCATTATCAACACGCCGTCGGCCCATCGGGTGCACCACGGGTCGAACCCGCAGTACATCGACCGCAACTACGGAGGTTCGTTGATGATCTTCGATCGGTTGTTCGGAACCTACGAACCCGAGGGCGAAAAGGTGCGCTACGGCGTCACCACCGGCCATTGGGGGTACAACCCGTTCGTGCTGCAGTTCAAGCCGTTCTGGATGTACATCACCCGCAACGGATGGCGCCGAGAGAAGCAGTACGCCGAGCAGGTGACCCGATGATGCGGCGTCCAGGCGTGGTCGTAGCGCTGGCGTTCGCCCTCGGCTCGTTGCTCGGCCTCTCGGCGAGCTCCACGTTTCTCAGTATCGAGGAAAGCAATATTCGCAGCGCAGTCGAGGCCCGCTCCTCGTCCCAGACGGGACCGTTTGCAGCCATGATGATCGAGATGCTCGACGAGCGGGACATCTTCGGTCCGGTTGCCAACGAGGTCCGCGCCGACCAGCGGCGCAACCTTCTGGTCGCCGCAGCCGTCGCAGCAGTAGTTTCCGTCGGGCTAGGAGCAGCATTCTCCCGCATTGGCAGGCCCGGACGCAGAGACCAAGCCGCGACGTCTTCACCGTCGCCGCGCTGAGGGCTTCACTCGACCTGCATGGGACGCAACTCGACTGGGCCTTCACATGCCGCCGCGCACTTGCTGGCCCATTCGAGGGCGATGTCCCGATCGGGCACGTCGATAACCCAGAAGCCACCCATCTGCTCCTTGGTCTCGGCGTACGGTCCATCGGTCATCGACACGTCACCTCCCGCGGCGCGCACAACGGTGGCGGTCGACTGCGGCTGTAAGCCGGCACCGAACACCCACACACCGGTGCGTTCCATCTCCTCGTTCACGGCGCCGACCTGCACTCCGAGGCGCTGGATGTCGGGATCGGACCAATCGTTGTCGGCGTAGTCGTCGTCGTGCCAGACAGAAATCAGATATTGGGGCATGGTCCTGGTTCTCCTGTGAGCTCAGCGACCCCGGCGGGGCCCAGTCTGGCTCTCCACGAATTGAACACCTCGGATCGACACCGCGTCGAGGGACATCGCGGCGTCGGACCAACGCTGAGCGAGTTCGGTGAGCTGCTTGTCTGAGTTATGGATCTGTTGCGCCTCTTCGATCAGCGCCTCATGATCGGCGGGATCAACGGTGAGGGCGTCGCGTAGGACTTCTGCAGGACTCGCTCCGCCCTCGATTGGTTCGAGCCACTCGAGCCCGTTGCGGTCCAGCAGCTCCATGATCGTTGCACCGGTGAGGTAGTACCGGGAGAACGCAAGATAGAGCCGAGGGTCACCGCTGACACCTCCTGGATCTGCAAGCGACGTTGCGATGTCTGGTCCGCCATACATTGGCTCAGTCCGCCCAACGGAACGCCACTGGACCCATTGGGCAGTGCCCTCGGTCGTTTCCTGTTGCTCATCGAGCTCGGTCGAAGCCGACAATGCCAGTCGGGTGCTGCGCAGCGCAACGAACCGTCTGAGTGCCCGCATGCCGTCAGCCGGTGTTGCGGCATCCAGCGCGGCAACAAGCGACGCATCCTCCAGCAGCACCAACTCCAGATTGTCGGGCGAATAGTCATACGTGTCGATGCTTTGATCGACGAAGGTTCGATTGCTCCAGGTCCGCTGATGCAGGTGGAACATCTCATGGATGAACAGGCCCCGCCACTCAGCGCTCCCCGCGGCCGCGACGGTATTGGAGGTGTCGGT
>CAYGMW010000011.1:17005-22309 GCA_964350975.1 uncultured Acidimicrobiales bacterium
CGGTATTGGAGGTGTCGGTGACGATGACATAACTCGGTACACCGCCGATGTCGACATCGAACGCGAACAGTCCGTTGCCGGGCCGATCGACAGCGGTCGCAAAATCCGACACGTAGAAGACCCCGCCGAGCCCCTCGGCCGGTTCGACCGTGCCGACCGCAGCGGGTTCAGGGTGGTTGATCGTGAAGCCCGCAGTGATCGAGCCGTCGTCGTGCGCGAGGAGAACAACCGTTGGATGGTCGACGGGATCGAAGCTGTTCCACACGGTCGCCGCGTCGTTGAGCGAGGTAGCGATATCTGACAGCGCGAGTAGCGCCAGCGGGGACCAGGTTTCGTCCGACGCTAACGACGGGTCGGGGGCGGCGACGATCTCGTCACCTGCGTCCGCCTCGGTCGTACTCTGAGCCACCACGGGTCCGGTGGACCCCGGTTCAGCGCAGGCGGCAGCCGCGGCGCACACCGCGATAAGCAGCGCGAAGACGCCAACACGTTTACCTCGCACCACACTCGCCCAAGCGCACGATTCACTCGACAGCGATAGGCCCTTCCTGACAAGCACAGCTGAGACTGGGAGTGGCCCACTGTAGGGCGAACCCGGGCGGGCAGAACGTCGCCGTGGGCTGCACGGAGGGCAAACGGCGAGATTGCTGGGCGGCTGTACCCGTGGCCCTTGATGGCTTGCCATACATCTACATACTGCTTACCATGCATATATGGCACACAAGACGACGATCAACTTCGATGACGAGATGGAGGCGGCGCTCGCCGAGCTCGTCCAGGTCGACGGAACCAAGACGCTCGCGATCAAGCGAGCAATGCAGGCTGAAGTCAAGCGACGCCAACGCAGCCGAGCCCTCCTCGACCTGATCGAGTCCTGGGAAGCAGCCGATGCCACCATCGACCAGGCCCACCTCGACTGGGCCGACGAGGTCCTCGACCGACAAGGCACCGGCCGGTGATCATCGATGCCGGTCCCCTGATCGTCGACGGCGAGAACATCAACTCCCGGCTGTGGGCCCTGATCAAACGGGCAACCGAACGAGGTGAAGACCTCCACACCACGCACCCCGTCCTGGCCCAGGTGTGGCGCAACCCGGCCCGGCAAGCCAACGTTGCCCGGGCCATCCGTCACTTCGAGGTCCATCCGCTCGACAACTCCGTACCGGTCGGCCGCAGACTCGCGAACTCCAACACATCAGATGTGGTCGACGCCCACCTGACCGTGGTGGCCCAAAGCCTCGGCACGTTCATCCTCACCACGGACCCAAGCGACATGACAGCCCTTGGGGCCAGGTTCGAGACCTACTGAAACCAGCCTCCGAGGATCGATTCTCCGGTCAGTCGTACACGACGTCGAGCCCCGCATCCCGAAGGCGAGCGATGTTGTCGAGCATGCCCTGAAGCACCTCCGGCGGATGGGAATCCCAGTCTTCGACTTCGTCCACAACCCGCATCGGATGCCGCGTTCGGTAGGACTGGGTCACGTTGCCGGGGAACTTGGTGTTCGTGACGTTCGGGTCGTCTTCGAATGGGCCGAGAGGTTCCACGACGTAGATGTGTTCTCGGTCCGTGCCGGTGCGAGCGACCGCCCACCCTTGCTCCCGTCGATAAGTGGAGGATTATACTCCGCTTCCGTGATCAGGCTCCAACAAGTCGCAGAATCTGAAACTCATGCGGGCTGACGCGCGCCGTAGCCGGCGCCAGCTTCTGGATGCCGCGTCCGAACTCATCCTCGAGACCGGGGGCGAACCGACGCGAGACGCGGTGGCTCAGCGTGCCGGTGTTGGCATCGCAACGCTGTATCGACACTTCCCCAGCCGTCAGGATCTCCTCCGTGCCGTAGTGCTCGACACACTCGACCGGGCGATCGACAGAGGCGAAGCGGCGCTCGTCGAGTCGCAGACGGGAGCCGAGGCGATCCGGCGCTACATGCATGACGCCGTCGACGCTGGCCTCGGGGTTGTGAACATCGTCCACGCGCTGCTCGACGACACCAGTTGGCCAGATCACCTTGCGGCCGCACACGACGTCCTCCATCGACTCGTCGCATCTGCCCGCAGCGACGGCACGATCGACGCCGCGGTCACGGCCACCGATGTTGCTCTGGCCACCATCCGGTTCTCGCGGCCCCTGGCGATCGGGCTCGACCCTGTCGACGAGCGATTGATCGCCCATCGGCAACTCGACCACTACGTCGACGGTCTCACGAGCCGGACGGCCGCCAACTAGCCAGTCCCCGAAACGGACCGCCTCACGCGAACCCGGTTCCGTCGAAGCAGCACGACAACACCGAGGGCCAGCACTCCGAGTCCGATCAGGGTCAGGATCGGTTCCTTGAAGAAGAGGTTGTAGATCACTCGTTCGACCAGGGACGGCGCCGAGGCGTCCGTGATCACCACGTCGATGGACAAGACCGAGCCGGTCTGGGTGCACCACGACGTGGGGGCGATGGCCGAGTCCTCCACCGTCAGCACACCATCGATCGACCTGGTTCGCACCCGCTGATCAGAACCGGTGAGGATGCCGGTCCGTGTCTGGTGCACGATCTCGCCGCCGTCGAGGAGGTACTGCGGCGTGATGATGGGGTACGGCCCTTCCGGGGTTCGCCTGGGCGGTGTGATGTGATAGCCGAGGATGGCCTTGATCTCGGCGTCCGACTGCGCCGACAGGGCATCGCCGAGCGCGGCGAACGCAGCATCGGTGGGGGCCCACACGGTCTTGTCCGCAAGGACGGGGTCCGAAAGGATCTCAAAACCCTCCGCGTCGTACCGGCTGAACAGGTCGAGGAACGTCTCGTGCTCTCCGGTCGCCTGGAGCACATCGACGACACTCGAGCTGCGCCCAGCGTCGTCGCACACGAATTCGTAGGCGCCTCCGGTGCTCGCAATGCCGACTGCCGACGGAGCGTTGCTTGCCTGCACGACCGGTGCGGTCGCGAGGAGACCGCAGCAGACGCTCGCCACTGCGAGGCATAGTCGAGTGATTGTCGATCTTGGGTGCTTGCCCACAGCGCGACTCCTTCGGCGCATGACCGCGGCGAAGTCCGCTGCGACACATCTGATCATCGTCGAGCAGACGCGGCCACGTCATCGACCTGGGAGATGAATCGCCTCATCTTCTCGGCCAGGACCGCACCGCCCACCGCAACGGCGTTACATCACTACCACAACACCTATCGAAAGGACCGGCGCACCATGACCGAGCCGAGCGACGAGGCAGCCGTTCGCGACAAGATCTCTGCTCTGCCTGCGTTTCGCGACCTCGCAGCCCGCCTGCACGACGTCATCACCGCTGCGGCCCCCGAGCTAAAACCACGCCTGTGGTACGGGATGCCCGGATATGCCACATCGGCCAAGAGCCCGGTGCTGTGCTTCTTCCGCGTCGACGACGATCGCTACGTCACGTTCGGCCTCAGCGAGCACGCTCATCACGAGCCCGAAGCGGGCTCTGGGCATCGACTGATGAGTTCGGCTTGGTTCCTCACCGAGCTCGACGACCCCACCGAAACACGCATCACCGACATCGTGCGGCGCGCCTGTATCGGCAAACTCTTCGGCCCGACCGGCGCCTGACGTTCCCGAACCCAGCCAACCCACCGTCACGCTCGACGCCGTCCTCGAAGGCGACGGCAACAAGATCGGCTTCACCGTCCCGGCGGACGCCATCGAGGCCCTCGGCGCCGGACAACGCCCACCGGTAGCCGTCGACCTCGACGGCTACACCTACAGGTACACCGTCGGCGTGATGGGTGGCAAACACCTCATCGGCATCAACACCGAAGTGCGCAAGGCCACTGGCCTCGCCAACGGCGACACCGTCCACGTCACCCTCACCCTCGACACCACCCCGCGCACCGTCGACCTCCCCGACGACTTCGCAGCCGCGCTCGATGCCGACCCACGCGCCCGCACATTCTTCGACGGACTGTCCAACAGCCTGCAGCGCTACCACATCGGCAACATCACAGGCACCAAGAACCCCGACACACGCCAACGACGAATCAACAAAGCCATCGGGCTGTTCCTTGCCGGCAAGCAGCGATAGCCCCCGAACTGGACGCCTCGGCCCGCATCGCAGTCGGACCTGGGTGATCCGAAACCGGGATGCTTCGACGAGCCGAAGATCATGACGACCGCAGACGATGTCGAGTTCGTGGGTACGCACAGAGACTCGGTGTCGACCGTTCCACGCTTGTCATCGACTCGGGTCACGACCGTCGCCCATCGTTCAGTCGTTTTTGTTCACGGCTTTGTTATTCACGGCTTTGCTATTCACGGCTTTGTTCAGCTGGCCGAAGATGAAGCGTGGTGCGAGCCTGCTCAGCCACTTCAGCTGGACGGATTGACCGGGTGCGATCTCATCTCGACCGTTCTCGATCCCTCGGAGCAGCGCATCGGCGAGCTCGACAGGATCCATCCGTTTGAAGCTCGCACTCAGCCCATCGGCGAGCGGGGTATCGGTGACCGGTGGCAACAACTCGACCACGCGCACCGATGTTCCGGCCAGTTGTGCTCGCAACGCGATGGTCCAGGCGTGAACGAACGCCTTCGCTCCGGAATAGACCGGCGCCGGAACGTACGGCACCCACGCCAACCCGGAGCTGACATTGATGATCATCGACGGTCGTTCGAGCAGACCGGGCAGAAATGCATCGACGAACCGGATAGGACCATTCACATCGATGTCGACTTCCTCGAGCTGTTTGGCCAACGGAAATCCGTCGTCGACGTCGAAGAAATTCATGACGCCGGCATTGTTGACCAACACGTCGATCCCCCCGTCAGCGACGAGACGATCACGAAGCGACAACACTGCGGTATCGCTGGTCACGTCACACACGATCCCTTCGATTTGTTCGTTGACCGACGCCGCTTCGGCGAGTCGGTCGTCGTCGCGGCCGGTGATGATAACCATGGCGCCACAATCGGCCATGGCGCGAGCGATTGCGTACCCGATGCCGGAGCTGCCACCGGTGACGAGCACGCGCTTGCCGTCGAGGTTCATGCTGGACTCGCGTGAGCTGCCGGAACCGTGCTGCGATTCTGCAGCAACGACCGGAGCACGTAGAGGTGCGAGAGCAGAAGGACCGGAGCGAGAAGGCCGAGTGTGGCCCACATGAAGCCGATGCCTTGGTCGAGCGTTCCGGCACTCGTCGTGGTGACGGCCACTAGGGCCAGGTCGCCGAGACCGACCACGGTGAACAGCCAAGCCAATGGCACCGTCAGCGACGAACGCTGAAACGCAGCGACCGCCGCCAGCAACCCCGTGACCGCCGCTGCGAGCTCCCCGTAGCCGCTGCCTTGG
>CAYGMW010000011.1:22319-27135 GCA_964350975.1 uncultured Acidimicrobiales bacterium
TCCATGTCCTGACCAGCACCCACCTGCTCCGGAGCGAGCAGCGATAGTCCGAGGAATCGGAAGCCGTGTACGAGCAGCACCGGCGCCAACGCTGCATGGAAGTCCAGCTTCGCGAGTCGGGGAACCACGTAGTGGCGGGCAAAAAGCCCGAAGATGATCAGGCCCATCGTGGATTGGATGGCGAGGATGACATGTGGAGATGGCATGGAGGGATCCCTTGGTCGAAACAGTTGGTTGGATCGTTACGACTGGATCAGTCGAAGGAATTCATCGGTGTGACGAAGTTTTTTCTCTGCGACCGATGAAATCGCAGTGTTCGGTCGGTCATACAGCCATGCAACCAACAAGGAGTGAGGGGTGACGACGAGCCACACAGAGGACAGTGACCTTCGCAGTGCAGCCGCCGGGGATCACGACGCCTTCATGCGCGCCGTCACCCCCTACCGGCACGAACTCCACCGTCACTGCTACCGGATGACCGGCTCGGTCGACGACGCCGACGACATCCTCCAAGAGACACTGTTCCGGGCGTGGCGCAGCCTCGGCACCTATGCCGGCCGATCATCGTTCCGGGCCTGGCTCTACCGCATCGCCACCAACGGCAGTATCGACGCGCTCGGGGGCAAAGCCCGCCAGGAAGTCGCCGTGGCATGGGAGGGTCAAGACGACGGACTCGAACCCATGTGGCTTCAGCCCTACCCAGACAACAACCCCGCCGAACTCAACGAACAACGTGAACACATCGCAACGGCGTTCGTGGTTGCCATCCAACGGCTCCCACCCAAACAACGAGCGGCCTTGCTGCTCAAGGACGTGCTCGGCTTCTCGGTCCCCGACATCGCCACGGCCCTCGACACCTCCCAACCCGCTGTCAACTCTGCGCTCCAGCGGGCCCGATCGTCGGTGAAGGCAGAGACGCCCCTTCGGCCGAGCTCCGAAGAAGAGGCGGACCTTCGTGATCAGCTCATCGATGCCTGGCAACGCGCCGACATCGACGCCCTCACCAAGCTGATGGCAACCGACATCGTGTTGACGATGCCGCCCGATCCGATTCGTTTCGACGGGCCGAAAGCCATCGTCGACTTCCTCCTCTCAGTCGCTCCCGAGGGCCGCATCGACAAGATGGTCTTCGTTCCGACCAGCGCAAACCAGCAACCGGCGGCCGCGCTCTACCTACCCAACGACGAAGGCACCTACGTATTGGGCGGGATGATGAACCTCGAGATCACCGGCACGAAGGTGTCTCGACTCACCGCCTTTCGAATCCCACCGAGCCACTTCGAACGCTTCGGACTCCCTAGGACCGTCACACCGCCGCCGTCCTGACGACGAATCACACCTTGACCCGCCAACCAGCGGCACGTCGAACTGCCACGCATCACCGGAGCAACACGATGAAACGAACCATAGCCACCCAATCCGCCGTCCTCGGTTCCGCCATGTTCACCGGGGTCATGCTCACCATCGGACTCGCCCTCGGCCGCTACTGGTGGTCGCTCGAACCCCAAGAATTCGCCGTCTGGTTCGAGGAGAACTTCATCCTCCTCCTGCCCTGCGTCATGGTCACGCTGCTCCCCGCCTTCATCGGTGTCGGCTGGCTCCTCAAGCACGACTGGAACATCCCCGCACTCCGCCGCGGCTGGCTGGTCGCTCTCGCTGGGATCGGCACTGCGTCCCTCATCACCACCGTCTACCACCTGCCGGCCAACTTCCGGCTCTGGGGCCTCGACCAAACCGACGCAGAAGTGACATCAGAACTGCGCTGGTGGCTCGTGATCCACGTGCCCCGCGTGATCGCCGGCTTCATCGGCGCCAGCGCCGCACTCCGGACAGCCTTGGTTGCCGCAAGCAAAGACACCCGTTGACCTGCGCAATCAGCGAGTTCCGATGAGCGCCAAGATCATCGGCGCTGGGCCATCGACAATCACCAGCCAACCGAAAGCGGGAACCACGTTCCCGACCTGATCGACGCGAACTCATTCCTCCTCGAGGAGAACGGCCTAGCCGTGGTGAGCACGACGCAATCCGACATTGGCACCCCTATCGCCATCCGCTTCATGGCCGACAACCCCGGCCGCCTGCGCTCGGCCGTCATCGGCGACGCTGGCGCCGTCGGCCACATCGAAGGCGCGCCCGAGGGCGGCCCCCAACGGCCTGACGCCAACGTGTGCTGGTGCCTCAGCTACCGACTCACCTCCTCGAGGGAGAACCGCGAACTCGTAGGGCCCGCACGTGGCGAGCGGGTGCGACAACTCGTGCAGCAGGCCCCGCCGCCTGGTGTGCTCGCGTATGAGAACGGTGACGTGGTCGGCTGGGCAGCCGTGCACCCACGTGCCGACACGAGCTTCGCTCGCAACCGGAAGATCCCCCACGTCGACGATCTCGACGTCTGGTCAGTGTGGTGCATCCGCGTGCGACCAGGGCACCGCAAGACCGGCATCTCACACCACCTGCTCGCCGGCGCGGTCGCGTTCGCCCGCGACAACGGCGCCGTTGCGATCGAGGGTTACCCCCTCGACAACAACTCAGCGAACAGGTCAGCCCCACCGGGCGCTGGCTGAATTCAAAGAAACAGCGGACTCTCGCAGCGCCTCGCGGCCGTACCAACAGGCTGCAGTCAAGAACATCAGCCGCTGAAGGGCACCCCACACCGTGGTCGACATCATCAGCGGCACAGCGAGGGCCACGGCCAAAGCCACAGCGTCAGGCCATGAGTTCCGTACCGTCCGAGCACTCCGACCAATGAGGACGCACAGAACGCCGCCGATGAAGCCGACGCCGCCGATGCTGGCGAACACGCTGTGAAGGCGGTCCTCGCTCGCTACGAAACTCGCTGCCTCATCCCACGACCTGTGAGAGAACGTCGACACCGCAATCATCGATACCCCGAACGCACAGTGAAACACAACCGCTGGCAAGGGCCACCGCTCGCCGCGATTGCGGACGAGCCAGAGGACGGCGAAGCCGAACAGCAAGAACCCGCTCCGGGCGACCCACGCTCCGTCGACCCCCTGCGCCGCCGCTTCGCTCAGCCCGAGCTCAACCCACGAGTACGAGTCGGGCATCGCCAACGGTGCCAGACCGAACGCTGTGATGGCACCGCCGAGCAACCCCATCGCACCCACGGCCTGCCACCGCACCCCGTATTCGGTGGCGTCCACCACATTGCTCCTTGTTCTCCAGATCCGATTAATCTACTCTCACTATATTCATCGTCCGCTGGTTCGACAAGGCGCGAATTCGTGACTGACCCATCACCACGCAAGCGACGAGCGGCCGGCCGGCCGAGAGACGGACAAGACCGCCGGGCTGCCCTGGTCGCTGCAACCTTGCAGTTGCTCGAAGATGCCCGAGACCCCATGGAAGTGACGGTCACCGCGATAGTCGAGGTTGTCGGCTGCACACCGCCCACGCTCTACCACTACTGGCCCAAACGTGAACTGCTACTCCGCGAAGCCAGTGCACTCGGGTTCGCTGAGTTCCGTCGCCGCCAAACTGCGGCAGCTCGCCCAGAGACCGATCCGCTGGCACGAATCCGAGCACGGGGCCGCGCCTACCTGGAGTTCGCCCTCAGCCGGCCCCTACTGTTCCGTGTGCTGTTCCTCGACCGCCCCGCCCCGGGAGCCCTACCAGCCTCGGTCGAACAACCCGGGCAAGGACTCCAAGACCTCATCGATGACGTTTCGGACGCAATGAGTGCAGGACAGATTGCACGAGCCGAACCACTTGACGTCGCCGTCGGACTCTGGGCTGCAACCCACGGCATCGCAGCGCTGTGGGTCGCCACCCCCGAAATCCCACGAGAACTCGCGATCACCGTGTCCGAAGCACAGACCGACGCACTCCTCGCCGGATACTCGGCCCCACGGGAATAGGGCAAGCATTGGGTCAAACGACTGCCGACAGGTCGCAGGCGCGATCGATCCATGGCCGCGCCGCCAAGGTTTCCCGAGTGGTCTGATCGGCCGGGTAGAGCGTCTCGATCGACAGTTCAGACAATGTCACGTCCTGAGCGGTGCCGAAGGTGGTCACGGTCGACAGAAACGACAGCTCCACACCATCGACCACGATCCGCAGAGGCAGCACGACGTCCGGTGCTGAGGGCATGGTGCGAACAGCCGTCGGGGCGTACGTCTCGCACTCGTCGATCAAGGCCCGGAGTTCGTCGTCCTGGGTGAGCACGAGCACGTGGCGCATGTGACGCAGCAACTGGCCGGCGTACTCGTCGAAGTTCGTCACCCGCGGCGCGAGCCCGTCGGGGTGCAGACTCAAGCGGGCCACGTTCAATCCTGACTTGAGCAGCGCTGGGTCGACACTGGCGGTGAACCAGAACGCCGCAGCGTTCGCGTCGACAACATTCCAGCGTGTGTCGATCACCGTCGTCGGGTTCGGATCGTTGCCGTCGAGCACCAGTCTGATCACGTCACGAGCCGCGGCCAACGCGTCGTCATCGAGTGAGTACTCGCTGAACACCGGCGCGAACCCGCCAGCGAGCAGCATGTCGTTGACCGCACGTTTGGGCATCTCGAACTCGTCCGCCAGATACAGCAACAGCTCGCGACTCGGCTTGGCTCGGCCGGTTTCCACACACGACAGGTGGCGTGTCGACACGCCCGTCCGGCCCGAAACGTCGAGCTGACTCAAGCGGCGCACCGACCGCCAATGCCGCAACAAGGTTCCTGCATGAAGATCCGTCGGTCGGGACATGACGCCAGCGTAGGAAGGACACAGCCTCAGGGCCATGACCCAACACGTCATGGAGTCCGGACCGTTCAGTCGTCACCATCGACTCATGGACTTCTCCGCCGACACCAAT
>CAYGMW010000012.1:0-26414 GCA_964350975.1 uncultured Acidimicrobiales bacterium
AGCGCTGCGGAGTAGCACCTGTCGGCCTGCGCCCCTGCCGCCGGACTGCGTTCACGGTTCCGACTCCAGGAATCGATGGCGGCCCCATGATCATGACAAGCAACCACGACTTCTACGCCAAACCCGAATCAGGCGGCCAGTTGCTGATCTCGCCGATGGACCAGACCCTTGTTGGCCCGTCAGACGTCCGTGCCGAAGAAATCGACATCGCCCAGGCCATCGAGGCCGCTCAACGGTTCATCAAGGCCCCCTTGAGGTCGGTGTCGACGTCGTGGGCCGGATTGCGGACCTTTGCTCCAGACGAGCAACCAGTCATTGGCCACGACCCGACAGCGCGGGGTTTCGTTTGGTGTTGTGGCCAGGGCGGGACCGGCATCCAGACCGCTCCTGCGGCCGGCGCGCTCACTGCGGCGTTTGTGCTTGGTCGAGCCATTCCTGACCTCATCGTCGGCCACGGGCTTGATCCTGCCCAGATTGACCCGGCGAGGTTCGCGGCGACGAGCGGTCAGTAGCGCTGAGCCAGAAGTAACCAGCCTCAATTAAGCACGGCCGCAGCGTCGGGTTCCGGCCGAATCTGAGGCAGGCTGGTCCAATGGAGTCATGTGATGTCGCCGTGATCGGTGGCGGTCCGGGCGGCGCGGCCACCGCGCTGAGAGCCGCTCGGGCTGGTCTCAAGGTTGTTGTATTCGAAAAAGGCTCAGCGGGCCGAGACAAGGTGTGCGGTGACGGGCTGACGCCGCGCGCCATTGCCGCGCTCGACGAGCTCAACATCGACATGGCCGACGCTCACCACATCGTGGGGTTGCGCATGATCGCTGGATCGAAAGAGCGCGAGCTCGACTGGCCTGGTGGCAAGTTTCCCGACCACGGAGCGGTGTGGCCCCGGCGACGACTCGACGCGGCGCTGATCACGGCTGCGGCCAACGCCGGTGCTGAGGTGATCTACGACACCGAAGCGTTGCCCCGATTCGACGGCGAGCGGGTCGTTGGTGTCACGGCTGGCGGCCAACAGTGGAACGCAGACCTCACGGTGCTCGCCGCGGGTGCGACCGGCGCGGCTGCTCGGATGCTTGGTGCGATCAAGGTCGACGAGGAAACGTTCGGGCTCGCCATTCGCAGCTATGTCGAATCACCCCGCCACAGCGACGCCCACCTTGAGGCGTGCTTGACGTTGACCGACGAGCACCGAACTGCGATTCCTGGGTATGGATGGATGTTCCCCGCCGGCGACGGCACCGTGAATATTGGCTGCGGTGCCTTGTCCACCATGAAGGGATTCAAGAAGCTGAACCTCAACAAGCTCATCGACTCCTACGCCTCGCTGGTACGCGAGTCATGGGAAATCGGCGAGTTCATCGAGCGACCACGGGCTTGGCGATTGCCGATGAGTGTTCAAAAGCGCCACGGGCATGGCTGGGTGGCAGTAGGCGACGCCGCTGGCCTCGTGAACCCCATGAATGGTGAGGGCATCGACTACGCCCTCGAATCGGGCATGCTCGCGATCGACCTCCATGTTGCCGACCCGTCGTCGGCCCCGGAGCGATACGACGCCGAGATCGCCGACCGCTTTGATGCCTTCTTGCGCACCGGTCGCCGGTTCTCGTTCCTCATTGGTCACCCGTGGATCCTGAAAAGCGGCCTCAGGGTCGCAGTCGGCACCGACGCCATTGCCAAGATCACCTTGCAGGTCATGGGCAATCTCGTCGACGGCGATACTCCAGGAATGGCTGGCCGCGTGTTCCGTACCGCTGACCGGGCCCTCGGGCTGGCCGAACCGGTACTACGCAAGACCCGAGCATCGGCTGATTGAACTGTCACTCAAGGCTGGTTGCCGCAGCGTCGACAACGTCGATATGGCTTGGCCGGCGACAGAACTTCCAGACCTCATTCGCATCGACGAGCCGTGCGCGGCCTGTGGTCGGCGAAGCGTCGTTGGCTGTGACCGCTGCAGCAAACCCATGTGTGAGATTCACCTAGTTGGTCAACGCGACCGTCGCGATGGTGTGGCGGCTGGCCTCAGACAACTGTGTCGTAGCTGCGTTCACCACAACGAAGCCCACCGCGATCGCCACGAACGCGCCAAGGTTGGCGAACTCGATGCCGCGGTGGCGTCGGTTGTTCAGACACGACGGATCGAGATGGGGCATTGTTCAACAGAGGTGACGCCGCTACACGATGCGTTGTGGTGGGGCCGTCGGATCGAACCGCGGGCGGTCGCCAACAACGATGGAACTGCGATCACCTGCACGGTGGCCGACCCACTGCTGACCCCCGAAGCCGTGCGGGGCGAGATCGTGTTGCGACTGAGCCGAGCTGGCTTGACTGGAGCATCGAGTCGCGATCTGGGAGCGGCGTTGGCAGCAGTGCTGTCTGGTGCGGGAGTCGAGGCGAACGGCGAGGTGCCGGTCCCTCGGAAGTTCCTTGCTGGCTATCGCACCGTCCGCGGATATCTGGTTGGCCCACTTCCGGGTCCTGTGTCCAACACCAATGTGGTCGCCGGGGCGCTGATCTCGAGCGACGAGCTCTACTTCGGACGTCTGAGCGCCCAGCGTGACGGGTCGCTGATCCCGGTCGGTGGATTCCACCAGGCTGATGCATCAGCCCAGCTGTGTGTGTCGATCGTCGCCTCAGCGGCGCGCCTGTTGCCCCCCAGCTACTGGGCTGGCTAGTTGCCGTCGACCGACCAATGCCACGGCTCGCTCGGCAGGTTGTAGAAGCCATAGCGAGCCGCGTTGGCTGACAGCCACTGGAACGCTGAAGTGTTGCGGCTGGTGATGGCTCGCCCGTTCGAGGTGAAGTCGATTGCCAGGCCACGTTCGTGATTCGAGCGGCCAGGCCGCGCGGTTGGTGGGCTGCATTGGTGCGACGGCTTTTGGTAGATGTCGTAGTCGGAGCTGCCGCAATGGGCCCGTCGCAGAGCGATCTGTGATGCCGAACTGCGGTAGCCGCCGCCTCCGAGCAAGATGCCGTCGGCCGCAGCTGCGCTCAGCAGATTCGCCAAGTTCTGCGAAATCGACTGGTGCACTCGGATACCGCCAACGCTGACAATCTCGCCTTCGCCGACAATGTTCGGTACCGAGGTGGCCCGGCGAGCCAATTCGGCCCGGCGGGCGATCTCGGCCAGTCGGGCCGCGATGGCGCGCTCTTCGTTTCGGATCTTTTGGGCCAGCTCGGAATCGAGTGCCTCGAGCGACGCCGCCTCGGCCAACCGGGCGTCGAGGCGGTCTTCGACCTCGGCTGCGAACTCTTCTTGGCGAAGCCGTGCAGCGTCGGCTTCGGCCAGACGGGCTGCGTGGGCGGCTTCGCGTTCTTCGGCTTCTGACACCGCTCGGGCCCGGTTCTCGACCAATAGGTCGAGGTCGTCGGTCAGCTCACGCATACGGTCGACGAGGTTGGTTTCTTGACCCAAACGGATCTTGAACAGGGTTTCGCGGATAGCAGCTTCGGTCGGTGAGTCGGTGCTGAGCGAGATCGACGCCGTCTGTTCCTCGGTGTCGCGACCCGATACGTACCACTGGACAGCAAGGTTTTGGAGGCCCTCGGTGGTCTTGACCATCTCGTCTTGGACGAAGACTTCTTGGGCTTCGATTGATTCGAGTGCGAGCCGGGAATCATCGAGGGCCTGTTGGGCCGACGCGAGTCGTTGCTCGGCGGCCTCGACATTGTCCTTGAGCACGGCGAGTGCTTCCATCACCTCGTCGAACTCCGCAGCGACGGCGTCGACGGCTGCGGCCTGGAGTGCGATCTGTTCGGCCAGCGCCTCGCGCTCGGCCCTGAGCTCTTTGAGTTCTTTGGTGTCGCTTTCGGCCGCGTCGGCAGACAAGCCGGCCGAGGCCAGGCTCGCAGCGAGGACGAGGACCACGATGGCCACTCTGTGTAGTTGTGAGGTCCAGGCCGGACGACGATGGGTGACCACTGGGCTCCAAGGTGTCACTGCTGGACACGCGATTCAAGGCAGGCAGGCCGAAAGGTGCTGCCCGGTGGGGCTCCATCGGCACCCAGACCCTCGAAACGCAGCCAAATCTCGGTACTTATCGTCGTGAGCACCATCGGCGGTCTTGGTTCACAACGCAGAAACCCCCGAACCGGCGGGTCCGAGGGTTTCCGATGTCTTGAGACATCACAAATGTGCGCGAGGGGGGACTTGAACCCCCACACCCTTACGGGCACAGGCACCTGAAGCCTGCGCGTCTGCCAATTCCGCCACTCGCGCAAGTGGAGATGTGACTGTAGCGCTTCGCTGAACAAATGAGAACCGCGATTGTGGGTGTTGTTTCGAGCGCTGGTAGCGACAGCCTCCGTGATGGGGTCCGGTGTTGCCTACACTCCGTTGCACATGGTCCTGCGAAGCTTCGAACGGCGTCTTGAACAGATGGTCGAGGGCAGCTTTGCGCGGGCGTTCAAGAGTGCGGTGCAACCCATCGAACTTGGGCGGCGTCTGGTCCGATCAATGGACGAGGGTCGTACCGTTGGCGTCGACGGCCGGGCCGTGGCACCGAACCGATTCCTCATCATGTTGTCCGAGCAGGACGAAGCCCGTTTCGCCCAGATGTCTGAGGCACTGTGCAACGAGCTGGTGGGTCTGGCCCGCCAGCATGCTCGTGAGCGTGAGCTCGGGTTTGTGGGGGCAGTCACCGTTGTTTTGATCTCAGATCCCAAGCGGCGCGAAGGACGGTTCGAAGTGGTTGGCTCCTACGACACCACCCGCGGGCTGCCCGCGAACTTGGTGCTCGCCGACGACTCGCGGATTGCTCTTGGCGAACGATTCGTGATCGGGCGCGTCGCCGAGTGCGACCTCGCGATCAACGATCCGCGGGTCAGCCGTCAACACGCAGAGATTGTGCGTGCTGATCGACACGTCCTCGTCGACCTCGAATCAACGAACGGCACGAGAGTCAACGCGTCACCGATCCGCCGCCATGAACTCGTCGACGGCGACCTCATCGAAATCGGTGGTTACACCATGAGATTCGAGGCGTACTGATGTCTCCAGCACTGCTTCGCCTGCTGACGCTGTGCCTGATCGCGCTGCTGTACCTGTTCTTCTTACGCGTCGTTCAAGCAGTGTGGGCTGAGGTGCGTCCTCCCCGAGCGGCTCGCGAGTCCCGTGTCGTGAAGCGCCGGCCCGCCGCAACGCCAGGTCGGGTCGTGCTGGTTGAGCCGGTCGAACATGCCGGTCGGATCCACATCATCGGCGACGAAGTCAACATCGGCCGAGCCGCCGGATGCGAGATCACCATCGATGATTCCTACGCGTCGCAGATTCACGCGAGGATCTTCCGACGAGACGACGGAGTTTTCGTCGAAGATCTCGGGTCGACGAACGGTTCGTACCTCAATCGTGAGAAAGTAAGCCGTCCGATGGCCATCAGCACAGGTGACCGTCTCCAAATCGGGGCAACGGTCTTCGAGGTGTCCACATGACAGGGTCCGAACACACTCCGAACACGACGCGGCGTTTGCGGCTGTCGTGGGGCGGTGCCACACATCAGGGGCGTGTTCGCACTGCGAACCAGGATGCCTTGTTCGCCGACCGTGGCCTATTTGTCGTGGCCGACGGCATGGGCGGTCACCAAGGTGGCGAAGTCGCGGCCCAGATTGCTGTTCGCACGATGTCAGGTTTGACCCATTCGTCCATGGACGAGTTCGTTGACGCGGTCAAAGCTTCCAACGCAGCGGTGTTCGAACACGCCGTCGAGAACCCCGAACTTAAGGGTATGGGCACCACGCTGACCGCGATTGCCGTGCTGGGCGATGGCAAGCCGCCACGGCTTGGTCTCGTCAACGTCGGCGACTCCCGCACCTACCGCATGCGCGACGGAGAGCTCGAACAGCTCACTGACGACCATTCCTATGTTGCCGAACTCGTCCGGAGGGGCCAGCTCAAAGAAGGCGACAGCCACACCCACCCGTATCGCAACATGCTCACCCGTGCCGTTGGCGTGGCCGACGACGTCGATGTCGACACCTGGGAGATCGACCCAGTCGCTGACGATCGCTATGTGTTGTGCAGCGATGGGCTGGTCAACGAACTCACCGACCTCGAGATTCGTCAGGCAATGCTGTCGGCCGCAACTCCAACTGACCTGGCCCGAACCCTGATCGAACGGGCCAATATCGCTGGTGGCCGCGACAACATCACGGTGGTCGTCGTGTTTGTTCAGGTCGACGAGATTCCGGTCGATGAGGTCGCAACGGAGGTCGCAGCTGCACCCACCGCCGTCGAGACGACGATCTTGCCCGTGGTGGATCCTCTCGAAACTGGCGTGGTGTTGAACACCGGCGATCCGTTGTTTGATGACCCAGTCGACGATGCCGACCTGCCGGTGGTGCAGACCGTCACTGACCCCTTGGCCGCGTTCGAACTCCCCGAGCTCGACGGAGACGACCCATTGCCGTGGTTGTCGGGTGCTGCGCGCCCGCCGGCCGCTGAGCCCGAGTTTTCCTACGAACCCATCACGCCTGCCCCGGTCGCAATCCAGCCAGCAGCGGCGACTGCGCAGCACGCGATCTTCGACGCTGAGACCGACACCACGGTCACCGCGCCGGTGCCCTTCGCCGATCCGGTGGCAGCAGCCTCAAGCCGGGCGGCCAACGGTTCAGGCTGGACATCGCCGGTCGCTGTGACTTGGCGAACGCTGGCCTTGGTGTTCGTTGGCATCATCGCGTTGGTCGGAGCCTTTGCCGCCATTGGCGCCTATGCCCGAGGGACCTACCACGTTGCGTTCGCCGGAGACGAGGTGGTCATCTATCAGGGCCGTTCCGGCGGGGTGTTGTGGTTTGACCCCACGCTCGAAGAAGGCAGCGGCATCTTCCGCAGCCAACTTCCAGAGGCCAGCGCAGCCGCCGTGGCCGACGTGGTCGAGGTCAGCAGCCTCGAAGCAGCCCGGGACTTTGTCGATCAGATCAGGCCGGTGGCGTCCGGCTCGTGACCCGTCAACGCACCACCGAGCTGGGGCTGATGGTCCTGGCCGTTGTGACGACGGTCGCGACTTACACCCTGGCTGGCCTTGGCGAGCAGGCGTCGATACCGGCCAATGTGGCCCCATTCCTCTTACAGGTCGTGTGCTTGATGTTGGCGGCCCATCTGGCCGTGAGACGTTGGGCTCCGTCGGCAGATGGTTCGCTGCTCCCGCTCGCGGTGCTGCTGAACGGGATTGGCTACTCCTTTATCGTCCGGCTCGACGATCAGCTGGCCGAAAACCAAGCCCTGTGGACCTTGCTCGGCATCGGGGCCTTCGCCATCACCTTGGCGGTCGTGCAAGACGTCTCGCTGCTGGGCCGGTACCGGTGGACGTTCGCCTTAGCTGGCCTGTTGCTGTTGTTGGCTCCGTTGCTCCCAGTGATCGGTACCGAAATCAAAGGAGCGCGTCTGTGGGTTCGGGTGGGTCCGTTCACGATGCAACCCGGCGAGTTCGCCAAGCTGGCGCTCGCGATCTTCGTGACGTCGTACCTGGTCGAAAAGCGCGAACTGCTCGCCCTCGGGACGCGGCGATGGGGTCCGGTCGTCGTGCCCGATCCGAAACACCTTGGACCCTTGCTCATCGCCTGGGGCGCGTCCGTGTTCGTCATGGTCGCCGAACGCGACCTAGGTTCGTCGCTGCTGGTCTTTGCGTCGTTCGTGGTGGTGTTGTGGGTCGCCACTGGCCGAGCGTGGTATCCGGCGGTTGGCGGGGGCCTGTTTCTCGGTGGTGCCGTCGCCGCGTGGCTGATGTTCGCCCACGTGCAGACCCGTGTCCGGGTCTGGCTCGACCCTTGGCAAGACCCCACCGGTGAGGGGTTCCAGCTCTTGCAAGCCATCTTCGCGATGGCCGCAGGCGGGCTGACCGGCGCCGGTCCGGGCCTCGGTAACCCGGAACGAATCCCTGAGGCTCAAACCGACTTCATCTTCGCGGTCATCGCCGAAGAGCTCGGTTTTGCTGGCGGCCTCGCCATCTTGATCTGCTTCTTGTTGTTCATTGGCGCTGGCCTGCGCATTGCAACGCGAGCTCGCGACGACTTCGGCACCTTGTTGGCCACTGCGTTGACCGTCACCATTGGTCTTCAGGCGTTCATCATCCTGGGTGGCATCTTGCGGGTGTTGCCCCTGACCGGCATCACCTTGCCGTTTGTGTCCTATGGCGGGTCGTCATTGTTGGCCAACTATGTGCTGCTCGCCCTGTTGCTGCGCATCTCAGACGAATCGGCTGCCAGCCGCTCCAGCGCCATCAATCTTCACAATGCGCAGGTCGATCCATGAACCTGCGCATCCGTCGCGTCACCGCGGTGCTACTGGCCTTGTACGGGTTGTTGTTCATCCAGCTCAATGTGGTGCAACTCGTCAAGGCTGACACCTATAACGCCCATCCGGCCAACACCCGAGAGATCGTGCGCCAATTCGGAGAGCCTCGCGGCACGATTCGTACCGCGGACGGGGTGGTTGTGGCCCAAACCGTCGAGGTCGACAACAACTTCGAACGCTTGCGCGAGTATCCCCACGCCGACTTGTATGCCCATGTCACCGGCTACATCTCGCTGAACCAGGGTGCGGCCGGGCTCGAACGCCAACTCGCTGACGTGCTCACCGGCGAGGACGCCGAGATCGAACTCCAAGGCCTTGGCGACCTGTTCGTCGAGAGTGATCGCACCGGCAACGTCACCCTCACGATCGACCACGACGTGCAGCGGGTTGCGCGTGCGGCACTTGGTGAACGCGAGGGTGCAGTGGTCGCGATCGATGTGCACACCGGCGCCATTTTGGCGATGTATTCGTGGCCGACCTTCGACCCCGGCCTCATTTCGTCGCACAATCTGGCCCAGGCTGCGGCCGATAAGGTCGCCCTCGATGCCGACCCGGAGAACCCGTTGCGATCGCGGGTGTTTCAGGAGCGATACCCGCCAGGTTCGACCTTCAAGGTCGTCACCGCGGCCGCCGCTCTCGAATCCGGTGCGGCCACCCCAACGTCGCCGGTGTTTGACTTCGTCGCCGAGTTCACCCCGCCCCAGACCGACCGGCCACTGGGCAACTTCGGTGGTGGTACCTGTGGTGGCGACCTCACGGAAATGTTGCGAGTGTCGTGCAATACCGGGTTCGCCGAACTCGCGATCGACATGGGCGCTGCACCCTTGGTCGACACCGCTGAGCGATTCGGGTTCAACCAAGACCTAGCGTTCGACCTCGATGGCGCTGTCGAATCGATCATCCCCAACGCGGGGTTCTACGACGACAACCAGCCCTTGTTGGCCCAGTCCGCTATTGGCCAGTTCGAGGTAGCCGCCTCACCCCTGCAGATGGTGCTCGTCGCCGCAGCGATCGCCAACGACGGCGTCCAGATGCGCCCCTATGTTGTTGCCTCTGTCGATGACAGCGAGGGCAAGCGCATCTCAACGACCGAACCAGAAGTGGGGGCCACTCCGATCGAGTTCAGCACCGCCAGGGAGTTGACGACGATGATGGAGGTGGTTGCGGCGACCGGGACCGCCCGCAACCTCGGCTTCGACGGCGTGCCTGTGGCCGGCAAGACCGGAACCGCCGAGCGCGGTCCGGGCGAACCGACTGACGCCTGGCTGATCGGATTCGCTCCATCCAATGCCCCGAGGGTCGCCGTGGCGGTGCTCCTTCAGGCCGATGTGTCGACCGGCGACCTCACCGGCGGACAAGACGCTGCACCCATTGCCCGCGAGGTACTCAAGATTGCACTGGAGCAACTGGGCTGATGCTGGTTCTTGGCGCCTATGACGCGATTCGGAGCGGTGGTGCGGCATCCTTGGGCCTGCACACGCCTGCGCGCTAGCGCGGCACTATCCTCTCTCGGACGTCGGGCGCACCCCCAAGTGTGGTCCTTCACCTCACCATGGCCAACACTGAACGGCCCGTCTTCGGCGGGCGATACGAGCTCTATCGGCGCATAGCCCGTGGCGGCATGGCCGAGGTCTTCTTGGCCCGCGACCAATTGCTCGACCGTCCAGTCGCGGTCAAGGTCCTGTTTCCTGAGTACGCCACTGACCCGGCATTCGTCGAACGGTTCCGGCGCGAAGCCCAAGCTGCGGCCAACCTGAACCATCCGAACGTGGTCGGCGTGTACGACTGGGGCCAAGAACTCGGCACGTATTACATCGTGATGGAGTACGTCGAAGGTCGCAGCCTGGCTGAGATCATTCGCGCCGAAGGCCCGTTGCACCCAGACCGTTCGGCCGACATTGCGATCGACATCGCCGCCGCGTTGGGGTTTGCCCACCGAAACGGCGTGGTGCATCGCGACATCAAGCCGGGCAATGTGATGATCACGTCGTCTGGCCAGGTCAAGGTCACCGACTTCGGTATTGCCAGGGCCATGAGCGCCGATGCCGGCGACAGCCTCACCCAGACTGGCAATGTCATGGGTACGGCCACCTATCTGTCACCAGAGCAAGCCCAGGGCCGACCCGCCGACCCTCGCTCGGATGTGTATTCGCTGGCGGTCGTGCTGTACGAGATGCTCACGTCGGGCCCGCCCTTCACGGGCGATACCCCGGTCGCCATTGCCTACAAGCATGTTCAGGAGCCAGTGCCGCCGCCCACTCGGTACAACGCCGATGTGCCTGCGAGCCTTGAAGCTGTCACCTTGCGTGGCCTCACCAAGAACCCTGACGATCGCTACCCGAGCGCTGAAGAGTTCCGAGCCGACCTGAGGCGATACCGCACCGGTCAGCAAGTGCTTGCGGGCGGCTCCATCGAGTCTCAGGTACCTCAGCCTCAAGCGCCAGCCATGGTTGCCGCTCCACAGTCGTTGCCTGTCGATGCCACGATGGCCGTGCCGTACGTTGGCCAACCGTCCCCGGCTTCGATGGGTCCCCTCACCCAGCCAAGGGCATACGACGACGACTCGCCAGCCCGAACCGGGGCCTGGATTGCGATCCTGGTGCTGACCCTCATCGTGTTGGCGGTGGTGTTGTACTTCCTCGCCAACGTGTTGTTGTCGAACGACGATGGCGGCGAGGTCCTTCCTGACCCGACGGGCACTACCACGATCGACACGGCTCGAGTGCCATCGGTGATTGGTCTCAATTTCGAACAAGCCCAGGCAGAGCTGACCGATCTTGGGTTTATCGACGTCAAGGTTGAGTTCGAGAACCGAGACGATGTCGCCGAAGACGAGGTCTTCAGTCAGGACCCACGGTCGGGTCTCGTTGTCGAAAAGGACTCCGAGATCATCCTGCGGGCCTCGTCGGGTGCGGTGCTCATCAGCGCTCCGAACGTGGTCGGGCTCGAACGAGCCGAGGCCGAACGACAACTCCTTGCTGAGGGCTTCGACCCCACGTTCGAAGAACAGACCGACGACAACATCGCCGCGGGCATCGTGTTGTCTCAGAACATTTCAGCTGGCGAGCAGCGCCCCGCGGGCTCGGCCATCACCGTGGTGGTGTCGATTGGGTTGGGAGAGGTCGAAGTCCCGCAGTTGGTCGGACTTGATCTCACCGAAGCCAGGGTTGCAATTGCTCGCGCTGACCTCATCGATGAGCAATTTGAAGAGGTGTTTTCCGAAGCCTTCGAGCCTGGCGTTGTCGTAGCGTCCGACCCGCCTGCGGGCACCTTGGTCGAGCGCGAAACAGTCATCAGGCTGACGGTCTCCAAGGGCCCTGAAGTCTTGGTCGTGCCCTCGCTTGACGAGATCGGCAGCACCAATCCCGACGTGGTCGAAGCCCGTCTGCAAGCCGATGGTTTTGTCACCCGACGCGAATTGGTTGAGCTGCCCTTCGGCGACGAAGACGACGGCAAGGTCGTCGAGCTGCGTCCAGGTCCGGGTGAAGAAGTGTTCCTCGAAACCGAGATCTTGGTCCTCGTCGGCGATGCGTCTGATGTCGCTCCGACAACGACCACCACGACCACAGCGGCTCCAACGACAACTACCTCGACGACCACAACTGCCCCGTAGCGAGCGACGCGCTCGCGCTGGTGATCAACTGGGCAAACGAGATTGCTCTCGCGCTCTTCCCGAGTGGCCAGAACTCACCTAGTGTGGTCAACCATGTCGCGATCGCACAACAAACCTGGCCGGGTCACTGAGAAGGGCACACGCCCCGCAGGGTACGAAGCCGAAGTCGGCCACCGCCCGGCAGCCGCACCACCAAGTGGCCCGCTGGTGCCGATCCTGATGGGCGTGTTCTTCTTTGTTGGCATTGCCATCATCTTCGCCAACTACCTGAGCTGGTTGGGCGATAGCAGCAACTGGTGGCTGCTGGGTGGCCTGGGCTTCATCCTCGCGGGCATCATCACGGCCACCCGTTGGCGCTAGCGCAGCTCCTTCGGGCGAATCACATGAGCGTGATTTGTCCCCATCTGTGGATAACCCTGTGGGGAACCCCGGCTGAAGCTGTGGACTAGACGTCGGCCTTTTCGATGACGTCCATATCTTCCATGCAGCAGCGCGGCGGCTCTGGGTCTGCCAAGGGTGCCTTGGTCATCTTGACCTCGGTGCCGCACAACGAGCACCGGTAGGTGATTTTCACCTTGCGCAGCTCACCATCTGTTGGTGGCTCGGGTTGCATCTTGGAAAACGACGCCATCATCTTCACGCCATAGGTGTAGATGAGCACGAATGCCAAGACGGCAACAACAATGCTGAGAACCTGGCCCATAGACACGAGTCTAGGAGTCTGAGCAGTCAGGGCCGCCTCAGGAGGCTCGGTTGGTGGTCATGGCGCCGCTGTGCGTGTGGAAAGCTGGAAAGGTGTTCGATCCGTCCATGCAAGTGGTCTGCGCCTGCGACCCACATGAGCTCGAAGGAGCTCGACGAACCCTACGGAGTCGCCTTGATGCCGCCGGGGTTCACCCAGTGGTGGCCCGTGAGATGATGCTGGCTTTTGCTGAGATCACCATCCCGCGCACCGACTCGCCGCCAGAAGCCAAGATCACGACCGATCTGGCGGTAAGCCAAGATGAACTGACGCTTCGGGTGCAGCTGTCGGCGTCGCTTGTTGCCGACCAACGCCAATCGGGCGAGCAGGACCTGATGTTGAATCTGTTGGCTGACTCCGTCAGCAGGCTCAACGGTCCAGATGGAACGTGCTCCATCACGGTGTCGAAGCGCCGAATCGGGCGCTGAGACCTGACCTAGCTGGCCGCTCGGCTGGCTCGGAAGGCTCGGCTCAGCAGAGGTGACTCGGCATCGATGTCGAGCATCCGATGCTGGCGGGCACCAGGATCGCCAATCCACGAAGTCGGCACCGGATCGGTGGATGACGCGGCGGTCTCGACGGCTTCGCGTGCGGCACTATCGACAGCAGCGCTGGCAACAGATTCGACCGGCTCGGTTTCGAACAGTTGTAGCTCGATGAGCTGAGGCTCAGCCGGCTGGGACGGGCGCGACCGCAAGGACAAGTGCGACACCGTGGCCTCGGGTTGCTGAGCGCGCCTAGGGCTGGCCACCTCGAACAATGCTGCTTGCGCAGATCGTTCGTCGAGGAGTGACCAGCCCACTGGCACAGTCAGACGGTCGGCGTGTGCGTGACACAGGCCGATGTAGAGCGGGTCGTCGGCGGGTAGGTCGACTATCCACACTCGCTGATGCGCGGGATCTAGTGCGACTCCAGCCACGGCTGCATCTCTGCATTTCAGTCGTACACACCCTCGCATGGAGGCACAGTACCGCAGATGAACCACGAATCACACCCGTGTGATTCGCTATCTGTTCTTTGCGCCGAGCGTGGTCAGGCGCGCCGTCCGTAGAGTGCCAGCGACTCGGCCACCTCGTTCGAGGCGTGGTAGGTCTCGTCGTCGTTGGGGAAGTGACCATTGCGCACATCGCTGGCGTAGGCCGCTATGGCTTCGGTGGCCGACGCGTGCAGGTTCGCATAGGCCCGCACAAACTTGGGCACGAATCGGGTTTCGAGCCCAACCACATCGTGGAAGACCAGTACTTGGCCGTCGGTCCCAGCACCCGCACCGATGCCGATGGTGGGGATATCGATCGATTCGGTCACCAGGTTGGCCACCACATCGGGGATTCCCTCCAAGACAAGGGCGAACACGCCTGCATCTTGAAGTTCCTTGGCATCTTGGAGCAGCTGCTCGGCTGCTTCGAGCTGGCGAGCCTGCACCTTGAACCCACCCATGGCGTGGGTCGACTGAGGCGTCAACCCGAGGTGGCCCATCACGGGGATCTCGGCGTCGACCAGGGCTTGGATCATCTTGACCCGCTTCGTGCCGCCCTCGATCTTGACGCACTGACCGCCAGCTCGGATGAGTTTGGCCGCGTTGTTGAGCGTGTCCTCGACAGAGACATGGAAGCTCATCCAGGGCATGTCGGCCACGATGAGCGGGGTTGGTGTAGTGCGAGCTACGGCCGCGACATGGTGGGCCATATCGTCAACAGTGATCTGCAAGGTGTCGTTGTAACCAAGGACCACCATGGCGACCGAATCACCAACCAAGATCATGTCGACGCCTGCGTCGCTCGCGATCCGTGCTGACGGGGCGTCGTACGCAGTCACCATCACCAAGGGTTCGTCACCATTGCTGACCTTGGTACTGCGAACCTTCGGAACCGTCACCTTCTTGGGGCGACCAGTCGAGGGAGTGGGGTTCGTCATGATGAGCTCCTTTCGAGCACCGAGTCGAGACCACGGTTGTCGAGCAACCGGGGGCGTCCTACTCGGGCGGCGATGATGAGACGACACGTCGGGTCGGCGATGTCGACCGGTGCGAGGTTGATGGGGTCGACAACAGCGGCGTAGTCGAGTTCGGCGAGGGGCTCAGCGGCGATGGTGTCGATCATCAACGCAGTCAGCTCAGCTCCGCTGGTGGTACCGGCCGCGAAGGTTTCGCCAGCGCGGTTGAGGGCATGCGACAAACAGGTGGCCGCGGCGCGTTCGGGGCCGTTCAGGTAGGTGTTGCGGCTCGACATCGCGAGCCCGTCTGGTTCGCGGCGGATGGGGCAACCCACGACCTCGACTGGAACAGACAGGTCGGCGACCATTCGACGGATCACCTGCAGCTGCTGATAGTCCTTCTCGCCGAAGTAGGCCCGGCACGGTCCGACGATCGAGAACAGCTTCGAGACCACGGTGGCGACACCGGCGAAATGGGTGGGTCGGGTGGCTCCCTCCCACCGGTCGGCGAGGGCTGGCACTGACACCACAGTGGCCATCGGGTGCGGGTACATCTCGTCAACAGTGGGTGCGAAGACCACATCAACGCCGACCTCGTTGCACAACTCGAGGTCGCGTTCGAGGTCGCGTGGGTAGTCCGACAGGTCTTCGTTCGCCGCGAACTGCAGCGGATTGACAAAGATCGACGCCACCACGACGTCGTTGTTGGCGCGGGCCGCTCGCATGAGCGAGGCGTGTCCATCGTGCAGGAATCCCATGGTGGGCACGAACCCGACCGACCGACCGCTCGCTCGGTGGGCGTCGAGGGTTCGGCGCAGTTCGCCAATGTGGCCGATCATGCCAGCACCTCCAGTGTGCGTCCCGCGAGTGATGCGGCAATCCGGGCCATTGCCCGGTAGGCATCGGCCCCTTCGGCGTCGAGAACCGACAGATGACGTTCGATGGTGGCCTCGTCGCCGCGCGCTGCTGGTCCGGTCAGCGCAGCCATAGGTGAAGTGGCCTCGATGTTGTCGATCGTGGCGCGCATCATGGCGAGGTAGGCATCGAGGGGAACGCCGGTGCCGGCAACACAACGCTCGACCTCGGCCGCGAGGGACACCAGGTGGTTCGATGCCATGGTTGCGCCTGCGTGATAGCGAGCACGGTCGCTCTCAGCGATAGCGAACGACCGACCGTTCAGCGACGCGACGATCGCTTCGACGCCGGGGTCGCCACAAACCCCGAAGGTCGCGCCGTGGCGGAGGCGGGCCACACCGCTGTCCGTGTTTGGCAAGGTCATCAACGGGTGTAGCGCCGCCCGGCGTTCGTGGGGTTCGAGCACCGAGGTGCCGACCGAGCCAGCGAGATGGATGACCAGGGTTCCCGGTACGGGACGCACCTGGCGGGCCACTGCGGCGATCGCTGAGTCACCGACCGCGACCGCGAGCACGTCGGTGCCGTATGCGGCCAGCGCTGGGTCGTCGGCGCGGCTGATGAAGGGGTGGATATACCACCCGTTGTGCTGGAGGGCTCCAGCGAGCGAGGTTCCCGCTCTGCCGGGCCCGATCACACGGATACTGGGCACTGGTAGAAGTCTTTCGTCGGATCCGACCCCGAAGGTGCCGGTCACAGCACTGAACGTTACTGAGCCGTTCATGGTTCCCACAAGGCGTCGCGTTCTGCGTCTGGGCGCGAAGACGCCCCGGCCGCAGCCGGGGCGCCTGTCAGAACTGGACCGGTGACACGATCAGTCGTTGCCGTTTTCGGCTTCGAACTTGCGGTACACCGCAGGCCAGAAGTGGTCCCGAGCAGCCCAGATGCCGCCGACGCCGAACTTGATGACCAAGATCAGACCCAGCGAGGCCGCGATGGTGGTGAACAAGGTGTCGACGATGTCTTGGGCAACCTGTACCTGATCGAGGGCGGCGAAGCCACCGATGATCCACACGGCTGCGACGACTGCTTGGGTGACCAACTTGCCATAGGACAAGTGGGCCATCGCTGGGGCGACAAAGCCGCGAACAGCGTTGGCCACAGCACCTGTCAGCACCACGATGATGAGCGCCACGAACAGCTTGGGAATGAAGGCCAACAAGTCGTTGAGCACGTCCTGGACCGCAGTGTCACCGAAGGCGCCGATGGCCAACTGGAGTACCACGATCATGATGCCGAAGTAGATGATCTTGGCCAACAACATCGCAGAGTCGGCATAGCCCGCACGCTCGATATAGCTGCCAAGCCCGCTCTTGTCGACCAGGTCATCAAAGCTGGCTTTGGTGAGTGCTCGGTGCACGATCTTGCGGATTGCCTTGGCGATGAACCAGCCAATGAGCAGGATCGCCAACGCTCCGATGAGCTTGGGTACAAAGGCTGCGACGTCGGACCAAGCGTCCTCGATTCCCTGGGTGAAGCTAACTGCCAACATGTGTTGTCTCCCTCGTTGTCGTGTCTTTGGGTGACGGATCGAGCGCTCCAGAAGTCGCGAACAAAAAGTGTGTAAAGATCACCGCGACTTTCTCGCCCGTCCGAACGTCTGGACCACATGCAGGCTGTTGCTCTACCGATCGCTGCCTGGCGATCAATAGCGCAGTGGCGTGTGTTGATCGATGTGACTCGCCGAACGAACCGACCTTCTTTCCGCACTGGTGTCAGCGCTGATGTCGCTGACGATGCCGAGGTGCTCGCTGGTCTGGTGCGCGATCATTCGGCGGCGATTTATAGGGTTGCGCTGTCGATTGTCCGTGATGCTGCCCTGGCAGAGGACGTCACCCAGGACACCTTGATCAAGGCGTGGCAGGCCCTACCGACGTTCCGAGGCGACTCATCGATGAAGAGCTGGGTGCTGCGAATTGCTCACAACACCGCCATCAGCACGCTGCGGCGCCGACGCGACGTTCTCAAGGATCCAGTCGAGCTTCCCGAACGCTCGACCCACGACACGGTGGAGGACCGGGTGCAAGGACGAGCCGCGCTGCAGGATTTCGAAACTGCCCTCGACAGTCTCGACGAGCTGTCGCGCAGCATTGTGGTGATGCGCGAGATCGAACACCTCACCTACGACGAGATCGCCGAAGCACTCGGAGTCGGCTTGCCCACAGTGAAGACCCGCCTGCTTCGGGCCCGCCGGTCGTTGGCCAATGCGTTGGGAGAGTGGAAGCCATGAGTTGGCGTCACCCCAGCAAGGCTCGGCTCTTGGATTGGCTCGAAACCGGAGTTGTCGACGCAGGCCTCGATGCCCACGTTGAGCAGTGCTCTCGTTGTGCCGATGAGCTCGAAGCGCTCGCTGAAGGCGACCAGTCCGTGGATCGGGCGCTGTCGGCTTTGCTCGCTCCGGACGCGGGGCTCGAGGAACGTATGTCGACTCGCGTGGCGTCCGCGATGCGAGACCGTCAGGACCTTGCCCTGCTGTTCTCGGTCCTTGGCTCGGGGGCTCGGACTGCCAGAATCCTCTTCGACCCGCCCCAAACCTCATGACCGACCAGATGAACGATCACCACAGCGAATGGACAGTGCGATGAACGAATGGGTTGCAGCAGCAATTGCAGTGGGCGCGGGGTTTGTTGTTGGTGCCCTCGCCGCAGTGATCGTGCGCCGACTGATGAGTGCCGAGTCTCGACCGCTCATCGTGCGCCGGGTGGCTGAGCCGGTAGCGAACCTCGCGTTCTGGATTTCGGTCGTTGTCGGGCTGGTTACCGCACTCGGCATCGTGAATCCCGATTCTCTGGACCAGCTCCCGAAGGACGCGGTCGATTTCTTGCCCAAGTTGATCGCGGCGCTGATTGTCTTCATCGTCGGTAACGCTGCGGCCACGCTCGCCGCTGGAGCTGTTGCCTCGGCGGTGGTTCGAGCCGGTGCCGGAGCTCAAAAGTACGGACCGATCGCGGTCCGGGGCGTGGTGCTGGCTGCGGCAGTGATTCTTGCGGCCGGCCAGATTGGTATCGACACGACGATCATCAATCTCGCGGCCGCCGCGGTGTTGTTCAGCCTTGGGCTGACGCTGGCCCTCCTGGTGGGTCTCGGAGGCCGCTCGGTGTCGTCGGAAGTCGCGGCCGCTCGAGCCCTTCGTGGCGTGCTGAGTGAGGGAGACGTGGTGACGATGGGCGATGTACGCGGCCGGGTGGTGACGGTTCACAGCACGGCGGTCGAACTTGTTGCCAGCGGCGGCATTCGCCATCTGATCCCGAACTCCGAGCTCATGGCTGCGTCGATCCAGATTGAGCGGTCCCAGCCCGAGGCATCACCGGGCGGCGCGTGATCCTGGGTTGAGCCCATGAGCGGCTCAGCCCCCAGTAGCAACGGGCCGTTCAGGATCATTGCTCCACTGCGACCAGGACCCAGCGAACAGTCGAGCGGTTCTGAGTCCCGCGTGTTCCATGGCCAAGATGTTGTGGCACGCCGTGACACCAGAACCGCAATACACGATGGTGTCGACGCCCTCGACAACTCCTAGAGACCGAAATGCTTCGGCCAACTCAGTGGGCGTCAAGAACCGTCCGGCGTCGTCCACATTGTCAGTGACGGGCCGGTTCACGGCTCCTGGAACGTGTCCAGCTACGGGATCGACTGGTTCGGTCTCACCGCGGTAACGAGCGCCAGCGCGGGAGTCGATAACCAGATGTCCTTCGGTGCCGCAGACCGCGGCGACCTCGTCAATATCAGCCATCAGCTCGGTGGGCCACGGCCGGACGCTGCGAGTCGTCGGCGGGTGGTTGGCCTCGTCGGTTTCGAGGTCGCCGATCCACGCGTCGATACCACCGTCGAGCACAGCGGCTGCATGGCCAATCGCCCTGAGCATCCACACCAAGCGAGCGGCTTGTAGGCCACCGTTGTCGTCGTAGGCAACCACGAAGTCGTCGTCTGCGATGCCGTGGGCCCCTAACGCCGCGGCGAAATGCTCGGGCGTCGGCAGGGGATGCCGACCAGCGGCCGGGCTCGGCGGTGACGCCAGGTCGGTGTCCATGTCAATGAACACCGCGCCAGGAAGGTGTCCGGCGTCATAGGCGGCTCGGGCGTCTCGACCATCGAGATACCAGCGCACATCGCACCAGACGACGGTTCGGCCGCTGGCGGCCTCCGCGACATCGGCCAGATCAACAATGGGTCCGGTGGTCACGCGTCGAGCCCAAACATCATCAGCCACTGGGCTTCGGTCTTGGGGCGGAACACAAAGTTGGTGGCGCGGGTATGGCCCATCGGAGCGTGTCCATCGGGTGAGTAGCGGTGACCGGGATACAACATGGCGGTGTCGGGCACCTTGGCCAGCCGGCGGTGCAATGAGTCGAACATTTGGGCCGGATTCGAACCAGGCAGGTCGGTGCGGCCGCACCCGTCGAGGAACAATGTGTCGCCAGCGACGAGACGATTGTTCACCAAGAAACACTGGCTTCCGGGGGTGTGCCCTGGCGTGTGGATGAGCTCGATTGGAACATCGCCCACGTGCACCACGTCGCCTCCGTCGTGCAAGGCAAGGTCGGAGTCAGCCACCCCGGTGACCTTCTTGACCCATTCAGCCTCGTCGCGCTGGACATGGATCTTCACGCCTTGCAGCTCGAGCAGGGCGCTGATGCCCTCGATCGAATAGCCCATCATGGAGCCGCCCACATGGTCAGCGTGGTAGTGCGTTGCCAATACACCGGTCAGGACCATGTCATCGGCGGCCAAGATGTCGAGCAAGTCGCCCACCGCGTAGGCCGGGTCGACTGCAACGGCTTCGCCGGTCTCGCGGTCGCCGATCAGGTACACGAAGTTGACCATTTGCTGGGCCAAGCCGTCGTTGGTCGCGAAGTCTCGACCGGCGAGAAGTTGGCGAAAGTAGAAACGTTCGTCGTCCATAGCTGACGATCGTACGGCGAACAGGCCACACTGTTTGGATGCATGTGACTTCCGGCGGCTCGCCAGCAGCGAAACCTGGTTGCAGACGGAGCGGTTGTTGTGCGTGATCGGCTGCTGCGGTTCGGCGCCTATGGGGTGATCGGTGTGCTTACCGGTGTGCTCATCGCCGGGGTCGAGTTCGTCACGGTTCATCTCCTGCTCGAGCGGGCCCTTGATGCTCCGTTATGGGTTCGGACCATCACACCGGGTATTGGCTTGTTGTTCGCAGTGCTGTTCCTGCGTTGGGCTGGTCGGGGGATGAGCCCATCGACGTCAGAGGAATACATCGCTGGCTATCACGATCGAAAGCCCCGCTTGCGGCTGCGTGACCTGCTGATTCGACTTCCTGCTGGTGCGGCTACCGTCGGAGGCGGCGGTGCTGTTGGTCTCGAGGGCCCCGCCATCTACGCCGGTGCCACTATTGGCGCATCGGTTCAGCACCGGATGCGCTGGCTTTTTCGCGACAAGGACAACAAGGCCCTGATGGTCGCTGGCGCTGCTGCTGGCGTGGCCGCCATCTTCAAAACTCCAGCGACCGGTGTGTTGTTTGCCCTCGAATCGCCATACCAAGGCGACGTGGCCCGCCGGGCTCTGCTGCCCGCCCTGATTGCGTCTGCTGCGAGTTATGTGACCTTCGTGGCCTTCTTCGGCACCGACGAGATCTTCTCGGCCACCGAGATCATCGGCAATCTCGGCAACCCCGAAGACGTGCTCGAGTTCAACCGAACCGAGCTGTGGGGTGCCGCCGTTGTTGGCTTGTTCGCTGGTCTCGGCGCCCTGTTCTTTGCCAAGATGCTGGCGTTCGCGAAGCGCCAGTCGGGCAATATTGTCTGGTGGCAGCGGGTGATGGGCGGTGCCGCAGTACTTGGCGGCCTCGTGCTGCTCACCGACTGGTTGTACGACGGCGAACCATTGTCGATGGGTCCGTCGGCAGGTGATCACATCCTCGAATGGGTGCTCGAGCCAGGCCACGGCATCGGGCTGCTCGCAGTGCTGCTAGGTATTCGCATGGTGGCCACCACGGTCACGATCGGAGCTGGTGGTGTGGGCGGGGTGTTCATCCCGCTGGCCATCTTTGGTCTGATTGTTGGCCGTATCGTCGGCGAGCTGGTGTCGGACGAAAATGCTCTCCGGCTGTTCCCATTCATTGGTTTGGCCGCCTTCCTAGGCGCCGGGTATCGCACCCCGCTGACGTCGGTGATGTTCGTCGCTGAGTCGACCGGAGCCACCGAATTTGTGGTGCCCGGCCTCATCGCGGTGGCCGTCTCGCAGGTCGTGATCGGCGGGGCATCAGTGTCGGCCTACCAGCGTGCCACCCGTTCTGGCCACCTCGAACGGCGCTTCCGGCTACCGGTCACCTCTGTGCTGCGGTCTGATATCGAAACAATTCCTCCCGACACCACCCTGAACGATTTCGTCTGGAACCATGCGTTGCGGCGCAAGGAATTGGCCGGTGTGGTGGTCGACGGCGATCGCTATCTCGGCATGTGTCATGTCCAAGATGCCTCCGAGCACGATCGAGACACCTGGGGTTCGGTGACGGTGTCGCGGATCATGCAGCCCATCCGGCCAGCTCGGTTGTCGATGACATTGCGCGAGGTCACCCAGTTCATGGAAGAACAAGGGATCGACAAGATCCCCGTCACTGACGGCACCGGCAAGTTCGTCGGGGTGGTGATCTCCGAAGACATTGTCCGGCTCGACGAAATCCTCGAAGAAACCAGCCAGCAGTGACCTCTCCACCAGACCCGGCGCACGCCCGACCGGACCTCAGCTTGCTCGAGGGTTTGGCGACCACCCGAGCCATCCGCCGCTACACCGACGACCCCGTCGACGAGGCCGATCTGGCAACGATCCTGTGGCATGCCACTCGCGCTCCCAGCGGGTCGAATCGTCAGCCGTTCCGATTCTTGGTGTTGCGCGATGGTCCCAACGCGGTGGCCGCCAAGGCTCTCCTCGGCAACTCCTTCAGGGCTGGCTGGGCCTCCAAACGTGGCGACGACGGCTACTCGACTGGCACGGGTGTCGACCGATCATCTCCCAAAGCTCGTATGGCGGCGACGATGCAGCACTACGTCGACCACTTTGAGGCCACACCGGTTGTCGTGTTGGCGTGCATGAACCGCTACCGGCCAGCGTCCCCGACCGAGGGTGCGTCGGTATATCCGGCCTGCCAGAACCTGTTGTTGGCGGCTCGGGCGCTGGGGTACGGCGGGGCCTTGACGTTGTGGCACGCGGCGGTCGAAACCGAACTGCGTGAGCTGTTCTTGTTGCCCGACGACACGACGATCGCGGCCACCATCACCTTGGGTGTGCCCGCCGGCAGCCATGGTCCGGTGAGGCGGCGACCTGCCCGTGAGCTCGTGTATGACGACGCGTGGGGCCATGAGGCCGGCTGGGTCACCGACCCCGACGGCACGACCTTTACGGGCGCAGGCCCGCGTGGTGGTCGACCTTGAGGGTCCCGCCAAGGCGGACGAGCGGGGTTCGAGGCGTCCACGGGATCCGGCCCAAATAGCGCAGGGTTGCCGTTGATGCAGCCGTTGCTTCACGGCTGGTGACGAGCAGCACTCGGCCGGTGGGTGAGGTAATGATCTCGTCGAATGCGGGGCCGTTGCTGTTGATCACCGCGCCAAGTTCGCTGTGATCCGCTGCGATCCACACCGATCGAAGGGTGGGGTCAGAGCCCCCAACCAGGGTGCCAAAATCGTCCTCGTGGCCAATCACCAAGAAGCGGGTGAGGGCGCCGGCAATGTCGTCGACTTCTCGTTCGGCCACACGCAACTGGGGCGGCACGGACAGATCGGCTCGGCCGAGGGCGACCTTGTTGCCAGCTTCGGCGGCCCTCAAGCATGCCTCGGCCGTCGACGCACACGGCACCGGCACGAGCCCCCATCGGGCAATGAACCGGGTGCATTGTTCAAGAGCCTGGGGGTGGCTGAGCACCTCCGCGCCTCGAAGATCGTTCAGGCTGACACCCGCTGGGACGAAGGCGTCGAACCTGACGGCTACGTCGATGACACCGCTGGCGCTGAGGTGGGCGGGCGCGTCGAGCAATGCCGCTGCGGTCCGCTCGACCAGGCCTGATGCAGAACTCGCGACCGGTACGACCCCGAGCCCGCCGTTGGACGCGGCGTCGATGACTTCAGGGAACGACCCAACGGCAATGGCGTTGCTGGCATCGAACCCGAGGTAACCAAGCGTTTGTAGCGCAGCCGATTCTGAGAACGTCCCCTGCGGGCCGAGATAGCTGACGGTTCGAGGCTTGCCGTCGCTGACCGGTAGCGACAAACCCTGGGGCCACGCGTACGAAACGCTGACCCGTTCGCGGAGCAGTTCGACCATCTGGTCGACGTCGTGGTCGGCTCGAACTTCGAGCCCAATCACCACAGCTCGTTGGCCGGTTCGCACCACCTCGGACACGACCTGGCAGTTGCGTAGCCGGGGCTGCTCGGCCACGACCGACAAGACTCCCGACCCGGCGATGGATTCCGGGACTAAGAATCGGACGTCTCGGCGCACATAGGACAACCAGTCGTCGAGTCGGTCGGACAGCTCGGCGCCGCTCGCGACATCGATGCGCCCCAGCCCAAAGCTGGTGCGTCGGGTCTTGCCTCGGATGCCGAGACGGGCCGCGTTCTGTGCCCCCGGTCCGACGATCATGGCCGCGGATCCGGCCTCGCCCAACATGGTTTCTTCGAGCGTCACCGCGGTCGAACTGAGCTCGACGATGTGGCCAACCCGCAGGGTGTCGGGTCGCTCGATGGGCACGATGCCCACCAGCTCGCCAGTTCGAGCATGCCGCGACAGGTCGGCCTTTTTGGCCTGGGCTGCGGCGATGGCCGCTGAGGCAGTGGCTTGGATGGTGTCGAACAACGACCCCGAGAAGCGGTCCCGGATCGTCTCGATGTAGCCATCGATGTCGTTCGCCATCGGGCTGTCGACGCTCGTGCGCAGCACCTCGCGAACCCTGGGAGCGTCACTCGTTGTTTGGCGCGACCGCACATGGGTCTGCTGAGATTCGGCGAGCACATTGGTGGCAAGACCAACCAGGGTTTCGAACAGGGGAGTGCGGTTGGCCCACAGTTCGGTGTCGAGGTCAAAGCCAGACGACGTCAGCGCGTCAGCAAAACTCAGCAGCACCTGTTGCGACATGGTTTCGACGAAGGCCATGATCTGGTCGTGGTGCTCGGGGTCTTCGAGCTTGACGATCCCGCCCGCGCTAGCAACGGCATCAGCGAACCATTGATAGGCCGCGGCGTCATCTGACCCATTCGTCGCGGTGATCACCACGGTCTGGCCATCAAGGCTGCGCAATTGGGCACTGAACAGTGGGTGCGTGCCAAACACAGGTCGGCAATCGGCGTGGCGATGCATCGCGGCCAAGGAATCCTGCTTGGACGACGCGGTGTCGAATAGCACGGCATCGCGATGCAGGTGGGGGACCACTTCGGCGGCAACGGCGTCGACTTCGGCGTTGGGAACTGCCAAGCACACGGCGGTGCCGGGTTGGCCGAGGCTGGCTGCGACCTCGCTGATCGTGCCGAGTGCCGGCTCGCGGTCGAACTCCCAATCTTGAAGCCTGAGCAGGTCAACCGACCGCGCAGTGTCGATCAAGGTGACCGACTCCCACGGCATGGACGAAAACAGGTGCCGACACAGCCATCGACCGAGTCCGGCGGCGGCGCCGATGACAACGAGATGGCGCGGCGGTGTCACGACCGGTCAGGCTACTTGCCGATTTGGTGTGCGAAGAGCCTCAGGAAGCCAGGGTGTACGTCCGGCTGAGTCGCCAGACGGCGACCCTCCACCCGACGAACGCCAGCGCTGCACCGGCAACAATGTCGACCAGGTAGTGGTTTGCGGTAACTACAACAACAACCGACGTGAGTGCTGGGTGAGCAACGGCGACCACCCGAACCCAACGGCGCGACGACAATGACCACAAGCCCAAGCCAACAATGACGGCCCAGCCAACATGCATTGACGGCATTGCTGCGAACTGATTCGCAGCCTCGGCGCCTGGTAACGAATATGGGTTCGGGCCGATGATGGCGGCCGTATCGATGAACCCGTTGAGCATCCGTGGCGGCGCGAGCGGGAACACCAGATGGACGACGAGGCCGACGCTGGTCGCGGTGATCATGGCGTCGCGAGATCGAGCAAATACTCCGCGACGGTCGATTGCAATCGCGAGGAAGAGGAATGCAATCGTGACCGGGAAGTGGAAGAGGTAGTAGATGTTGGCGGCTGCGAACGTCGCCGTGTTGCCGATGAGTTCTTGGACGTCGGCTTCGACGGCGAAACCGAATCGCTCCTGGAAGTCCCAGAGCGCTCTGGCGTTGGCCAACGCTGAGAGGTCAGAGGTGCTGGTAACACTCCGCACAGCTGAGTACGCGAACCACAAGATGGTGAACAGCCCGATATTTCGCGCGACATCTCCGAGCGTTGTCGAATCAGATGCCGTCGGAGCTGACGGGCACTGCTCGCAATCGATCTGTGGAGTAGATGTAGCCACGGGTAGCAGTCGCAGAGAGGTAGGGGAGCTCGACACAGCTCAACTCGGAATCCGCCCCGAAGATTCCAGTCGTCAGTGACAGACGTTCTCCGGGGACCAATTGTCACCCTGAGCGTCGTTCACACTACTCAAGCAGTTCCGTAGCCGTTTGTCACGTGGATTGGCCAATCCGTGACAAACGACTCATCCCAACCAGGTACCATCGTCGGCGGAGAGGTGGCAGAGCGGACTAATGCGACGGTCTTGAAAACCGTTGAGGCGCAAGCCTCCGGGGGTTCGAATCCCCCTCTCTCCGCGTTGTTCCTCTCAGAGCCGTGCCCCGACCCAACGCCAATCTGAATGCTGATATTCGTCATATTGACGAATATCCACACTCAGAACGCGGGGTGGGGTGAGGTGCTGAGCAGCTCGGCGCCGGTGTTCGTGATCAGGTACTGGTCTTCGAGCTTGATGCCGCGGCCGATGTCGGGATCGCCGA
>CAYGMW010000013.1:0-25911 GCA_964350975.1 uncultured Acidimicrobiales bacterium
CTACGGGAGGGCCTCAACACCGCTGCGGCTGACGTCGAAGAACACCATGGTGTGCCGATCGAGGTGGTCGTCGTCGGCGACGCCGATGCCGACGACGCAGTCACGGGCCTGCTACGCGCAGCGCGCGAAGCAATGGCGAACGCGGCTCGCCACAGTGGCACCAGCCGCATCGACGTCTATGCCGAAGTCGGTCCAAGCCTGATCGAGGTTTTCGTCCGAGATATCGGCTGCGGGTTCGAGCCCAGTGCGGTTCCTGCCGACCGACGCGGCATCCGGGACTCCATCGAGGGTCGACTCAAGCGGCTCGGCGGTTCGGCCACCATCACGTCCAGCGCGGGCCTTGGCACCGAGATCGAGCTCGCACTCCCCCGACGACCCCACGAGGCAGATGTGTGATGAGTTCGCTACGGGTGGTCATTGTTGATGACCATGAATTGGTCAGGTCCGGGGTCAGGTCGGCGCTGTCAGGCCACGTCGAGGTCGTGGGCGAAGCGGCCGACGTCGACGAAGCCATCGAGGTCATCACGATCACCCGGCCCGACGTGGTGTTGCTCGATGTGCACCTTCCTGGGGGCAACGGCCCCGCGGTGATTGCCGGATGCAATGATCGCGAGGTGTCGACCATGTTCTTGGCGCTGTCCGTATCTGACTCAGCTGATGACGTGATTGCGGTCATCAGGGCCGGAGCCCGGGGTTATGTAACCAAGAACATCGGCGCCGACGATTTGGTGGACTCTGTCAAACAAGTTGCTGGCGGCGATGCGGTGTTCTCGCCCAGGCTCGCCGGCTTCGTGCTGGATGCCTTTGCTCACACCGTTCCAGCCCCAGTTGATCCCGAACTCGACCAGCTCACCAACCGCGAGCGCGACGTTCTGCGGCTGCTCGCTCGCGGGTACGCCTACAAGGAGATCGCTCGACGACTCAACATCTCGGTCAAGACGGTGGAGACTCACGCGTCGGCCGTGCTGCGCAAGCTCCAGCTCTCCAACCGCCACGAGCTGTCCGATTGGGCCCATCGACGCCGAATCGTCTGACCCAGACCGCGCCGATGGTTAGGCCCCAATCGCAGCGAGCTGCTCCAGCAGCCCTGCGGGCGGGCGAGTGGGCCGACCCCTGTCGTCGCAGATCGCTACTCGAACCTGGGCGGTGACGAGTTCGTCGCGGCCTCGCAGCACCCGTTGCGTCCAGACCGATGACGCCCGCCTGATCTCGGCGACCGAAGTTTCGATCGTGACCAGGTCGCCGGCCACCGCAGGAGCACGGAACTTGACGTTCACCTCGGTAATCACGATCTGGATGCCAGCATCCTGGAGCCGATCAAGGCCAAGCCCGTGGTCTTCGAGGGCCTCGACTCGCCCCGCTTCGAGCCAGGCGATGTACACGGTGTGGTTGACGTGGCGATACGGATCGAGCTCACCGAATCGCACTCGGAAACTGGTGGTGTGGGCCATCGGTGACGAAACTAGCTCGACAACCATCAGCCGACGTTCGATCGCAACGGGCGGCGCTAGCGTCGCCTCAGTGACGAACGCCATTGCCGCCATCGACATCGGAACCAATTCGCTCCACCTGATGGTGGCCGAAATCGTCGAGGGCGGCGGATTCCGGGTGCTCACCCGCGAAAAAGACTCGGTGCGACTCGGCTCTGGCGCGGGCGACATGAAATACCTCAGCGATGAGGCCATGGACCGCGGGATCGCATCCCTTCGGCGGTTTGTGGACATCGCCAGCCAGTGGGACGCGCCGATCTCGGCGTTCGCGACCTCAGCGGTCCGCGAAGCCACAAATCAGGCGACCTTCATCAAGCGAGCCCAAGCCGAAGCCAACGTGCATGTCGATGTGATCAGCGGCCCCGAAGAGGCTCGCCTGATCCATCTGGGCGTGATGCAGGGCGTCGCTTTGGCGAACACGACCCACCTCGTCGTGGACATTGGCGGTGGATCGACGGAGTTCATCGTGGGCTACGACACCGCCCCACTCATGCTTCGAAGCCTGAAACTGGGAGCGATTCGCCTCACCGACCGGTTCTTCCCCGGAGGTTTGGACCGGCCGCGGGCCAGCAAACACTGCCGGGCCCACATTGCGTCGTACCTCGCTGGCGTTCGCACCGAAGTGCTGGCTCATGAACTCTCCATCGCAGTGGCCAGCTCCGGAACCGCCGAAACCTTGGCCATCCTCGCCGGCAACCCTGAGCGGCTCAAGGCGTCTGACCTGGCCGCGATCACCAAGCTGTTGCTGTCCGAGACACCAGCCGAACGTATGCGGCGCCCCGGCATTGACGAGCGGCGCTGCGACATCATCTCCGGCGGGGCAGTGCTGCTCGACGAGATTTCGTCTCAGCTGAAGATTCAGGAGTGGACGATTTCGCCAGTTGCGCTCCGGGCCGGGATCGTGCTCGACGCATTGGCCCGTCGCGGCGATGTGGCCTCGTTCCACCACCTCAGCGACCTCCGTCGACAAAGTGCCCTAGCCGTTGCGCGCCGGTACCACGAAGACCTCGGCCACGCCGAACACATCACCGATCTGGCCCTCGAACTGTTCGACGAATTGTCGTCCCTGCACGGCATGGGTGTGGGCGAACGAGACCTGCTCGAGGCCGCCGGATTGCTGCACAACATCGGCGTGTTCGTCGCCCACGGTTCGCACCACAAGCACAGCTACTACCTGATCCGCAACGACGAGCAGTTGGCTGGGTTCACCGATCGGGAACGTGAGTTGACCGCCCAGATCGCCCGATATCACCGCAAGAGTGCGCCTAAACTCAAGCATCCCGAATATGCCGTGCTCGACGATTCAGACCAGGCCGTGGTGCAAAGTCTGGCGGCGATACTGCGGATTGCGATCGGTCTTGACCGCAGCGGCCGCCAAGTCGTCAGGTCGGTTCGGGCGTCGATCGGCAGCGACATCGTGGTGACCGCCGCGGTGGCAGCAGGCGAAGACGCGTCCCTTGAGATACATGCCGCATCAGCCAGGGTCGACTTGTTGGCATCGATCACCAACCGCTGCGTCAGGGTCGAGACCGAGATCGCGGACCCGACCGGGACGGAATCAATTGTCTGACTGGGCGTCGCCGGAGCCACGCTCGCTGAGCACATGGTCGATCACCCGCTCGTAGTACCTCGTGTCGACTGCGCCTGACACGAGGTATTTGTCGTCAACGACAACTGCGGGGATGCCGCTGATGCCCGCGTTGACAGCGGCGTTGTGGTCGTCGATGACAGCGGCGTGGAACTCGTCGCGTTGATCGGTCAAACGTCGAGCGAACTCGTCGCCATCGATCCCGGCAGCTTGGGCAACCTCGAGGTGCACCGCCGGATCGGACACGGTGCGATGTTCGACGAAGTAGGCGTTCAACAAGCCGTGATGGAAGCGGTCCCATGCTTGCGGGCCGAACGATTCGGCGACCTTGCCAGCAATGGCGGCCTCCATCGACCCGGTCGGAGCTGGGTGTTCGCCGCTCCACGGCACAACGAATCCGGCCATCGGTTCGGTCTCAGCGGGCCGAGCCCACGACGTTGTGTACTTCGTGAACTGCTCGATGGTGCGCTGCTCAGGTTCGGGCCGCAGCAGGAAGCTGCGCCATTCGATCTCCACCTGGTCGCCGCGTTCGGCAGCGAGTGCTTCGAGACGCACGGTCCCGACGAGGCACCAAGGTCACAAATAGTCAGACCAAACAGTCAGTTTCACCGGTGCAGACGAATCGCTCATCGGGCCAACCTATCCCCGCACCACCGTCGCTGCCTCTCCCGACCCACGAAAGCGTCGCTGCAGCGACGGTTTTCGGCGCCGGAAGGGTGAAAACCGGGGTTCGGCGCTCACGTGTGGCGATGGGCTACGTCTCCCAGCGCCAAACGATCTAACTTTGGGAGGTCGGCTTTCGCCAAAGAGGGGGCATGTGCACATGACCATGAGCGGTTCGATTCTCGGAAACACGGTTCGCAGGAAGGAAGATCCAGGCCTGCTTCGTGGCACCAACGAATATTTCGCCGATCTCGACATCGACGGTGTGCTCCACGCCACCTTCATCAGGTCGACGATCGCCCATGCTGAAATCACCGAGCTCGACATCACCGACGCGCTCGAGATGCCGGGCGTGGTGGCCATTCACACCTCACGCAACACCGAACTTCCCGACAATCCGGCTCCTCCGTTCATCCACCCATCGATGTTCAGGTCAGCTCTGGCCAAGGAGCGGGTGCGTTTCGTTGGCGACATTGTTGCCGTCGTCATCTCCGAAACCGAAGCCCAAGGTCGCGACGCGGCCGACATGGTGATCGTCGACTACGAACCTCTCGACGCTGTTATCGACATCGAAGCTGCCATTGCCGACGATTCGCCCGTGATCTGGCCCGAGCATGGGTCGAACATCGTCTTCACGACCGCCCACCAGTTCGATGCCGACGTCCTCGCAGGAGCAGACGTTGTGGTGTCGGAACGCATCTTGAGCCAGCGCCTCGCCGGCGTGCCGATGGAGCCCAACGGCTGCGTCGCTGTTCCCGACGGCGACCATATGACCCTTTGGGTGCCGTCACAGAACCCTCAGTCGGTGCGGGACAACCTGGTCGCAGTGACCTCAATCGAGGCCGACAAGGTCCGCGTCGTGGCCCCGTGGGTTGGCGGCGGATTCGGCCCGAAGGCGGGTTACTACACCGAGTTCGGCATCGTCACCGAAGCCGCAAAAGCCCTCGGTCGTCCAGTGAAGTGGACCAGCACCCGCTCGGAGGATTTCTTGTCACTGGCCCAAGGCCGGGCCATGGTCATGAACGCCGAGATGGGCATCAACCGCGACGGAAAGATCGTCGGCATGCGCGCTGACGTGCTCGCCGACGTCGGTGCCTACGGCGCTGTTGGTGTGGTGCTCCCCACCGCCACCCAGATGATGTCCCAGGCGGTGTACGACATTCCTGAGATCGCGTTCCGAGCTCGGGCCGTCACCACGAACACCACACACATCGCGGCGTACCGGGGCGCTGGTCGCCCTGAGGCCACCCAGATGGTCGAACGAATCCTCGACGTTGCGGCCAAGGCCATCGGCATGGACCCAGCCGAGGTTCGCCGCATCAACTTCTTGCAGCCCGAAGACTTCCCTCTGGTCACCAAGACCGGCGGTCAGTACGACTCTGGCGAGTACGAAAAGGCGCTCGATGCCGCGCTGGCCGCAGCGGGCTACGCCGATCTGCGAGCCGAACAAGCTCAACGCCGCGCCGAAGGCAACCCAGTGCAGCTGGGTATCGGTGTGTCGGCCTATGTTGAGGTCACCGCACCCTTTGGTCTGCACGTCGAATGGGGCAAGGTCGAAATCAACGACGACGGCACCGCAAACATGCGCGTCGGCACCTCAGCTCATGGCCAGGGTCACGACACTGCGTTCTCAATGATCGTCTCCGACATGCTCGGCATTGCCATGGACGACCTCACCCTCATCCAGTCCGACACCGACGCCATTCCTCAGGGCGCGGGCACCATGGGGTCGCGCTCGTTGCAGACCGCTGGGTCTGCACTGCATGTGGCGTCGACTGAGGTACTCAAGAAGGCTAAGTCGCTGGCGGCCCACCTGCTTGAGGCCGACGAAGGCGACATTGTGGTCGGCGATGGTGGCCTTCATGTCGCCGGCGTTCCGACCACCGCGATGTCGTGGGCCGAGCTGAAGGCCGCATCGAACGATGACAGCCGTCGCCCCGAGGGCATGGACGCCGGGCTCGAACACGAGCTCGTGTTCGATGGCCAGGCATCAACGTTCCCGTTCGGAGCCCACGTCGCCGTCGTCGAAGTTGATACCTCCACCGGTGGTGTCAACTGGTTGCGCCATATCGCCGTCGACGACTGCGGCAAGATTCTCAATCCGATGCTCGTCACCGGCCAGCAGCATGGTGGTATTGCCCAAGGTGCGGCCCAGGCGTTGTACGAGTGGATGCGTTACGACGTCGACGGCAACCCCGTGTCGGCGTCGCTGATGGACTACCTCATGCCAAGTGCGGCCGAGTTCCCGATGTTTGAGACCTCGAACACCGAAACACCATCGCCGCGTAACCCCCTCGGAGCCAAGGGCATCGGCGAGTCCGGCACCATTGGTTCAACGCCGGCGCTGCACAACGCGGTAGTCGACGCCGTGTCGCATCTTGGGGTCACCCACATCGACATGCCCACCAGCCCGCTGGCGATCTGGGAAGCAATCAACTCGGCATCGAACTAATGCCGCGCCTCGGCCAAGTCGGGCGAGATGACGCCCACCCCTTTGCCCAAGCGGTGTTTGCCTCATTGTTCGGCGATCGCGACCCGGTCGCCGAACCTGGCACTGCCACCGGAACGCCAGGCGACTGGTGGACGGTGTTCGCCCTGGTTCCCGACGCGTTCAATCACGCGGTGGCCGGTTTCCAGTTCTACCAAAGCGAAAATCGTCGGCTCAGCCCGAAACTGCGCGAGCTTGGCCAGTTGCGGGCCGGGTGGGCGACCAGCAGCCAGTTCGTCTACTCACAGCACTGCAAGGCAGCACGCGATGCAGGCTGGTCCGACGCCGAAATTGAGGCCGTCGCAGCATGGCAAGTCGCCGACTGCTTCAGCCCTCTCGAACGGGCACTGTTGGCCTACACCGACGCACTTGCGTTGCAGCACGGCCGCGTCGCCGACGGCGTCTTTGAGGTCTTGACCTCGCACCTGAGCGATGCCGAGATTCTTGAGTTCACCTACATCACCGCGATGTACGTCATGCACGGGACTATTGGCCGGGCCCTGCGACTCGAATACGACGATGTCGACGATCCCATGGTCGAAATCGACACCCCCGGAGCAGGCAAAACCGGCCTGGACGGCACACCGCGCTCACCATCGGTCCTCACGAAACCAGCAGAGAAACCCGATCAGTGTCAGAACTAGGCAGGCCGCTTCATTACACTCCAAGCGGTCGAGGAGGGCATTCGATGAAGATTGTCGTGTTGTACGAGAGCCGTACCGGAAACACCAAGCGCGCCGCAGAGTATGTGGCTGGTGCTGCCGCCGCGGCTGGTGCCCAGGTGAAGCTTGCATCGGTTGGCGAACCACCGATGAACGACCTCACCGACGCCGACCTGGTCTTCATCGGCACCTGGACCGACGGCATCATCATCGGCGGCCACATGCCTGGCGGCCGCAAGAATCTCTACAACCTGCCGGATCTGTGGGACATCCCCGTCGCCGGCTTCTTGACCCACGCGATCCATCCCGGCAAGGTCACCAAGGCATTCGCGAAGCTGCTTGCCTACAAGGGCGCCGACGTGAAGCTGGTGCGCACGTTCAAGGCCAAGAACATCCCCGACGGCATTGCCGAGTTCGTCGCCGACGCCATTGCGGCCGCCGGCATCAACGTCTCTGCCTGAGCTGGCGTTAGCGGCTCGCCACGTCGGCGAGCGCGGCATCCATCACGACCTGCAATGCGTCGCGCAGCTCAACGCTGAACGCGGCAACCTCTGAACGTTTGACGCGCCCGTCGCTCGTTGGCGGCATCAACGGTTCGCCGATCACGAAGGTGACCTTCGACCGCCGGGGGAACCTTGCGCCGGGCGGCAACGCAGCCTCGGTTCCGGCGATACCAACCGGCACCACGATGGCACCGGCCCTCGCCGCCATGAACGCAGTGCCGTCGAAGATGTCCCCCACCGCGTCGCCTGATTGACGAGTGCCTTCGGGAAACACGAGCACCCGATGGCCATCAGCAAGCATCTGTTCAGCGGTTCGCATGGCCTCACGGTCGGCCGAGCCCCGCTTCACAGGGAACGAGCCAAGCGCCGTGATGGCCCACCCCAGTGTCGGGTTATTGAACAACGATTCTTTCGCTAGAGACCGAGGTCGCCACTGGGGGGCCGCTCCCAGCATCGGTGCGTCGAGATTTGATCGGTGCGTGGGCGCCAAGATGGCGGGGGTGCCGACGTCGAGATTCTCTCGTCCGATGATGTTGACCCTGAAGTAGCGGTACAAGACGTTGCGAATCATCACCCGGATGAACAGGTAGAACCACCAGCCAGCGCGGCCTTGGGCCGACAGCAACGTCTTGATTCGATTCACGTTCGTCCTTTGATCGACCGGCGCTGTCACGCCCCCTCGGTAGCCTCGCACAAGCGATGACGAGCATCCATTGTGGCAACTGCGGCCAACTCCACCAATCTGTTACCGAAGTGCGGGCGTGTCATCGAGACCGTCCCCCTTTGCCCGACGCGCCTGAAGAGTACGGAGAGCCGTTCGAACCCGACGTCTGGTCCCCGCCCGGCGACGAACGGCCTACGCCGAGAGCACGGCGATTCGACCCTGTTGCGTCACCAGCGCGAACCACGGTTGCTGCGCTCACAGGCATCAGCGCCGGGCCCGACATGTTGGGTCGCAGCATCGTCGTCCGTCCAGGTGCTCCGGTGCCGGAGGCCTGGTCCCACGCTCCCCGCATCGAGATCGACGGGGCATCCCCGGCGACCGATGCCCTGGTTCAACTCCACGTGGCCTGGCTCGAGCGAACCCGGGTCGTCGTGGAGCTCTGGGGCGACGTTCCGGCTCCTGAGACTGGCCCGGACGTTCCCATCTGGGACCTGAGCCCAGGTATTGATCTGCCCTTCGAACGGTTGGCGTTCTTGTTGACCGCCAACTGCATCGACGGTCGCGACGGCGACGAACGATGGTGGGCCCTCGATCGGGCCGTCCAGCTGGGGGCCACCGACGGTGGGGTCGCCGACATTGTCTTGCCAGACGGCACTGAGGCGTGGATCGATGGTGGCCCGATGGGGTTGGCGTCGTCGGCTGATGTGGCGCTCGTGCCGACGGTCCACCTCGACCATGACTCGCTGGCTCTTGCCGGCTCAGATAATCCGGACGCCGAACTCGCCGCCGACCAGCTCGAAGCCGTCGAGCATCGCCACGGAGCGGCTCGCATCGTGGCTCCCGCCGGATCAGGCAAGACGAGGGTCCTTACCGAACGCGCTCGCCACCTGTTGCGCGAACGGCACCATCCGCCCTCAGCACTCACGCTGGTGGCGTTCAACCGTCGAGCCCAACAAGAAATGACCGAGCGCACCTCAGATCTCGCGAATCTGCGAGTCAGCACCCTGAACGCACTCGGGCTCGCCATCGTCTCCGGCCGCGCCCCGTTTATCCGGTCAAGCGTGGTTCCCGGCCCGGTCGAAGTCATCGACGAACGCCAAGTCCGACGTATCCTCGACGACCTCGTCAACGTCCGGCGCCGGGCCAACACCGACCCCATCGCGGCGTGGATTGAGGCCCTCACTGCGGTGCGGTTGGGGCTGCGACCACCGAACGAGGTCGAGCGGTCGTTCGGTGGCGACGTCGATGGTCTGTCCGAGCTCGTTCCGAAGTACCGGGCCGCGCTGCGGCAGCGTCGTTTGGTCGACTTCGACGAACAGATCGTGTCGGCGATAGAGGTGCTCTTGGCCGATCCGGCAGCGCGCGCTGCCGCACAGCTGGCCTGTCGAACGATGCTGGTCGACGAGTTCCAAGACCTCACACCAGCCCATCTGCTGATGGTTCGTCTGCTCGCGGGCCCTGGAGCCGACGTGTTCGGCGTGGGCGACGACGACCAAACGATCTATGGCTTCACCGGGGCATCGCCCCGCTGGCTCATCGATTTCGAGCGGTGGTTCCCTGGGGCGAGCAGCCACAGTCTCGACATCAATTACCGCTGCCCGCCCGGGGTCATCGACGCGGCCACGAACCTGCTCACTCACAACCGCGAGCGAGTGCACAAGACCATCAGCGCGGCCCCTGACCGCAGCTCATCGGGCCGCGATCTCGACATCATCGTCACCGATGACCCTTTGGCCGCCATCAGCGCGGAGTGCACTGCGGCTGTGGCCCACCATCGGCCCGAAGATGTCATCGTCCTCACCCGGGTCAATTCGTCGCTCGCCCCCGTTCAGGTTGCGCTGCGGGCCGCTGGTCACCGGGTCGTCAAGGCCGTCGATGGGCGGTTTCTCGAGCGCTCCGGTGTACGCGCGGTACTCGCGTGGCTTCGATTGGCCCAGGCCCAGCGTTTCGACCCCGCCGACTTGGCGATTGCCGCCCGCAGACCAACCCGTGGCCTGTCAGCCCGCGTCGTCGAATGGATCGCCGAACAACGCGGCCCTCAAGAACTCAGACGACTCGCAGATCGCATGCGCGAACGCGACGCCGAACGGATTGCTGAGTTCGCCGACGATCTCGAAGTCCTGCGATCGGCATCCCAACGACGCTCAACCACCACCGAACTACTCACCATTCTGAGAGACGACATTGGTCTGGCCCGAGCGCTCGACCAACTCGACTCAAGCCGTCGAGCCGTCGACCGGTCAGCCCATGGCGATGATCTCGACGCCCTGCTCAGCTTGGCCCACCTCCAGCCCGACCCCATCGGCTTCGAGGCTTGGTTGCGCGCCGAACTCGACGCCCCCGGCGACCCAGCGGGCATCCAACTGTCGACCGTGCACCGGGTCAAAGGCCGCGAGTGGGCCGAGGTCATCGTGGCCAGCACCGACGAAGGTTTGTTCCCTCATCGGTTGGCCGACGACATCGAAGAAGAACGACGGGTGTTCCATGTGGCCATCACGCGGGCCGAGCATCGTTGCGTTGTTGTTGCCGATGCTCGCCGGCCCAGCCGCTTCATCGCCGAAATGGGACAAGCGAAGAAACCCGGCTCGATCGTGGTGTCAGACGGAGCCCGGCGCTCACGCACGAGTGTTGTGGCCGCCCCAACGCCCACTGCCGAATCGGGTGGCCTTCGCGACCGCCTACGCGAGTGGCGTCGCGACCGAGCCCAATCCGACGGAGTGCCCGCCTATGTGGTCTTCAACGATCGCACCCTCGACGAGTTGGTGGCTGTGGTGCCAACGTCGCAGGCCTCGCTTCGGCGGATCCATGGCATCGGCGCCGCCAAGATCGAACGATATGGCGATGACCTCCTCGCGGTACTGAACACGCCCTGAGCGGTCCGATCCATGCGTCAAACATGACTGATCAATGACGATGACATGTCAAGTTGCCAAAGTTGGCAGCCGATGGAGATCCGGAGAGTTACAACCATTACCAATGCAGTAGCCCGGGAGGTACGACATGTTCACGCTAACGCTCACCTTGATGATGCTCGCGGCCATGCTCGTGCTGGGACTGTTCGGAGATGTGTTGTGGTCGCAGCGCAAAGAGCCCGTTGAACCCACCCCGCTGCGACCGGTGATCGTCACCGAAGGCTCAGCCACCTTTGCCGAAGCAACATCGGCCGCCGCCTCATAGGTCCCGGGTTACTTGTTTTCGAACAAGTTGCCCAGCCCACCAATCAGCGAACCTGAATCGTCAGATCGTGTCCCGACCTGGTTCGCCAAGATCCGGTCGGCCAGGCGGTTGAACGGAAGGCTCTGGAGCCACACCCGGCCCGTGCCTGACAAGGTGGCCAAGAACAGGCCCTCGCCGCCAAGCACCATCGACTTCAGGTTGCCGGCCCGCTCGATCGAGTAGTCGATTGTTGGGTCGAACGCCACGATGCACCCGGTATCGACCCGAAGGGTTTCGCCCTGGAGGTAGCGGCCAGTCACCGTGCCACCAGCGTGCAGGAACACATTGCCGTCGCCTTGGAGCTTCTGCAGGATGAACCCTTCGCCGCCAAAAAGACCGGTTCCGAGCTTGCGCTGGAACGCGATATCGATCTTGGTGCCAAGTGCGGCGCACAAGAAGGCGTCCTTTTGGGCAATCAGCGTTCCGCCGACTTCGGCGAGGTCGACCGGCACGATTTTGCCCGGATATGGCGCCGCGAACGCCGCCTTGCGCATGACGTTGGCGTGGTTCGTGAAGTGGGTCAAGAACACCGACTCGCCGGTGACGGCACGCTTGCCCGCCGACTTGAGCTTGCCCCACATCCCTTGGTCGGGTTCGGAGCCGTCGCCCATCTTGGTTTCGAACGTGATGCCGTCTTCGATGAACATCATCGTTCCGGCTTCACCGATCACCGTTTCTTGGGGGTCGAGCTCGACTTCGACGAATTGAAGATCGTCGCCGTAAACGGTGTAATCGATCACGTGACTTGGCTGCATGGCGGGCTCCTTGGGTCGTTGAACGCACGTTAGAACGCCGCTCGGGGCCAAACGCGGCAGTCAGGCCACGTCGAGCGCTGTGGATGCCAGCACAGCCAAGCCGATGCCGGTGAGGGCTGCGGCGCCGATAAGGAACAGCGTCTGTGCGCCGAGGCCACCAACGAGCAATGCCGCGAGGAGCGGCCCGACGGTCTGGCCCGCTCGAATGACAGACACAAACGACGACACGACCGCAGCGCGGGCGTCGGGATCGGCGCTGCTGCTCACAATCTCCTGCAAGGTCGGTATCAAGCTGCCTTCGGCGAAGCCATAGATCAGTGATGCGATGACAATCACGACGACCGCGCTGGCGGTGCCAACGAGGGCGTACGAGCCGCCCAGAACCAGCATGGCCACGCCGATGAGGCGACGAGCTCCGAACCGGGCGCGGACTCGTGACAGCATCAAGGCCGCGATCGTGGACGACACCGCTGGGATGCCGATCACCAACCCCCGCTGGGCTGGGCCAAGGCCGAAGTCGTCGTCGAGGACAAGTGGGAAAGCGGTCAAGAACAGGCCAAAGATCATGACGAACACCGCAAACCCCACGATCATTGCGCCGCGGACCGCGGGACGACGCAGCGCAGTGGCCGCGACCGTCAATTGGCTACGCAGGCTGCTCGTTCGGGTTTCGACTGGCCCGTCTAGGGTGAACCACACCAACAGAGCGGTCACGAACCCGATCGGGAACAGCCCAAAGGCCCACCGCCACGAGCCAACACCGGCCAAGACTCCCCCAACGGGCGGAAACGCCGCGACTCCAACGGTCAAGATGGCCGAGTTCCACGAGATGTATTTGATCCGCTCTTCCCCGCTCCAGTTGTCAGCAATGATGCTGACGGCCAAGCCGACCAAGCTCGCTGCACCAACGCCTTGGACAAACCGGGCTGCGATCAGGAGCCACCAGCTCGGAGCGATCATGCCCATCGTGCCACCAATGCCAAAAGCCACGAGCGATGGCACCAAGACAATCCGTCGGCCCCAACGATCGGCCAGGACGCCGAACACCGGGGCCAACAAGATGGCCGATGCAGGCCCCGCGGCGACGAAAATGCCGGCGTCGCCATCGGGTCGACCGAAGTGTTCCAAGATGTCAGGGATCGCTGGGCCAACCATGGTGTTGGCCATGATTCCGGTGGCGGTGATCGAAAAGATCAACCACAGCGGTGGCCTCTTGGGATGGGCCTTTTGCTCGACATCGGTCATCGGCGCACGCTAGTGGCAGCCCCGGGATGTCCCAGCGTGCTGCAAGACTCTCCCGTCATGTTGGTCCTTGCCTCGGCCTCACCTCGGCGCCTCGAGCTGTTGAGCCATCTGCATCCCGTCGTCGAGCCTGCCGACGTCGACGAACGCGTGCTTGAAGGCGAAGCCCCTTGGGCCTACGTCGATCGGGTGGCCAACGCCAAGGCTGCCGCCATCGCCAGTACTGGGCGCGTCGTGCTGGCCGCCGATACCTGTGTGGCGGTCGACCAAGCCATCTTGGGCAAGCCGGTGTCGCCTGACGATGCCCGCCGCATGCTCGCCCTGCTGTCGGGCCGAACCCACGATGTGTTCACCGCCGTCGTGGTAGTCGATGCCAACGCATCAGCCACCAGCGTGGTCGTCCACACCGAGGTGACGTTCACCGATCTGTCGGCGGCCGACATCGACTGGTACATCAGCACCGGCGAGCCAATGGACAAGGCTGGCGCGTACGGCATCCAGGGCCTCGGCGGACACTTCGTTGAGCGGGTCAGTGGCTCGGTCACCAACGTCATTGGGCTGCCGATGGTCGAAGCCACACACCTGCTCCGAGATGCCGGGGTCGACGTGGCCTCGGTACGATCGACGCCATGACTGGCTCCCCTACCGTCGTTCGCTCGCTTCGCAGCGACATCAATTCCGATGTCGAACCAGCGCGCCCGGGCGAGTTCGCCAACCCGTCGATTGGCCCGATCGCTATGACGACGCCAGTCATCTTGGCGCCGATGGCTGGTGTGACCGATGTCGCGTTTCGCACCCTGTGCCGCCAGTTCGGCGCCGGGATCTACGTCAATCAGATGATCACAGCGCGCGCCCTGATCGAAAACAACGCCAACACCTGGAAGCTGGCCGAATTTGGGCCCGACGAATCTCCACGAAGCATCCAGCTCTATGGCACCGAAGAACGCAGCATCGCCGAAGCTGTTCGACGCCTCGTGGGTGAAGGCCATGTCGACCACATCGACATGAACTTCGGGTGCCCGGCCACCAAGGTGACCAGGCTCGGCGGCGGCGCTGCCCTTCCCGTCAAGCGGCCCCTGCTCGCGAGCATGATCTCGGCGGCCGTGAACGCCGCCGGACCCATACCGGTCACGATCAAGTTCCGCAAGGGCATCAACGACGACCACCTCACCTTCCTCGATACGGGTCGCATCGCTGAAGAGACAGGAGTTGCCGCCATTGCCTTGCACGGCCGCACCGCCTATGAGCTCTACAGCGGTCATGCCGACTGGGATGCCATCGGCGATCTCAAGGCCCATGTGTCGTCGATTCCTGTGTTCGGCAATGGCGACATCTGGGAACCATGGGATGCCTTGCGCATGATGCGCCACACCGGATGCGATGGGGTTGTGGTTGGCCGCGGATGCCTTGGTCGCCCGTGGCTGTTTGGCGAGCTCGCATCGGTCTTCAATGGCGACGAGCCCGCTCCGCAGCCCAACCTGGCTGCGGTCGGTGAGGTCATGGTCGACCACGCCCAGCGCCTCATCGACTGGTACGACGACCCGAGCGCGATACGTCAGTTCCGCAAGCATGCGCTGTGGTATGTCGCTGGATTCCCCGTGGGTGGGGCCCGGCGTTCGCGTCTGGCCAGTATTGACTCAATGGCCGATCTGCACGCCGCCATTGCGGACTTCCCCGACGTCGACTTTCCGGTGACCGCTCTTCGCACCAAACGCAGCCACTCCGGCGGCCCCAAGAGGGTGGCCCTGCCCGATGGCTGGCTCGACGACGTCAACGACATGACACCACTTCCCGCTGACGCAGGAGCAGTCAACTCCGGTGGCTGACCGACCGGACCTACGATGCCCCCGATGAAGCCGATGAAGCCGGTCGCCGATCCACGACCTCAGGCAACCCGGCAGCCATCAGACGTCGCTCTCCAGGTGGTGAGCAACGACAACATGGGAGTTTTTGCTGCTGCGTTACGCAACGCCACGCGGGCCGCCATCGACACCGAAACCGTCTTTGTCGAACCCGGCCCAGGGGCGCTGCGGGTGGTGTCGGCAGCCACACGCGACTCCGATGGCGCCGAGATGGCGTGGGTTGTCGACGTCACCCTGGTCGACCGTCTCGCCTTGGCCGAGGCGTTGTCCGGGGTCCGAGCCGACGCATGGAACGCGGATTTCGATGCCCGAGTCATCGAGCGCGACCTGATCGAACCGGCCCGACTCGCCGGACGAGACGTGCACCCGATTGTGTGGTGGGACGCCCAACTCGCCGACGCCCTGCTGCATCAAGGGGTTACCGGGTTTGGCTTCTACCACGGCCTCGCGTGGGCCGCTGAGTGGTACCTGGGCATTCGAGCCCAGGGCAAGGGCACCACCCAGTTGTCCTATACCGCCAACGACCCGCTCAGCGACGAACAACTTCGCTATGCCGGAGCTGACGCGGTCGAAACCTTATGGGTGGCCGATGTCATCGGCGAACGGATCACCAGCCTCGGACTTGAGCGAGTGTGCGAACTCGAGATGCGAGCCCGACCCTTCCTCGACCATATGGAGCGCTCGGGCCTCCCCTTTGACTGGACCGGCTGGCATGGCCAACTCGACCACATCGAACGCCTCCGCACCGAAGCATTGACCCAGCTGGCCGAGCTCACTGGTGGCGGTCAAGGCACCTTGTTCTCCCCCGATGTCGAGCCTTCATGGAACCCGGGCAGCGAGAGCCAAACCAAGGACGTGCTCAATCGTTTTGCCGAGGCCGAGGTCTTGCGTTGGACCGAGATTCACACCGGCGAACGCCGCTTGTTGGCACCCACCGACCCGCTTCGCGCCGACACCTTGGCTGAGATCGGTGGTGTGCTGTGCCAGACCCTCTTGGCCTACCGCGAGCACACCAAGATCTTGTCGACCTATGGCGAGAGTATTCACGACCATCTGACCGAGCACGGACGGATCCACCCCGAGTACCTCCAAGTCGTGGGCACGAATACGGGTCGTTTGGCGTCACGGAATCCCAACGCCCAGAACTTTTCGCCCCGCATGAAGCCTCACTTTCGACCGGCGAACGACGACCGGGTCTTCGTGTACGCCGACCTCAGCCAAGCCGAGCTGAGATTCGTCGCCCAGCTGTCTGGCGACGACGCCCTTCGCCAAGCCTTCGCCGATGGCGTCGATGTGCACGTCGCTACCGCGGAGCGCATGTTTGGCGAGGACATGACTGCGCTGCGGGCATCGAACCGACCCCGCTACGACGAGTTGCGGGCTAAGGCCAAACGCATCAACTTCGGCATCGTGTACGGCCAGCGGGGCACCGGGCTGGCTCGCAGCCTGTCGCAGTCCGGGGTGCCCACGACCCCAGACGAGGGGCGCGACCTGCTCGAGGCCTACCTCAGCGCCTACCCGGGAGTCGGCGCGTGGTGCGACGAACGAGACCGCATCATCGACGACCTGGCCAACAACCCGGGAACGATGGATTGGGTAGCCACCATGCGACTCCACCATCTTCAACCCATCATCACGGCACGACGCCGGGTTTTTCGCACCCAGCACCGCCGCTGGCCCACCGTCGAAGAAGTCCACGAACTGTTCGATCACCTCAGTCTTGACGAGGTCGCGTGGGTCATGTCGTTCCACGCCCCCGTGGCATTGGCCGCTGACGGCCAACCCTTCGCCTTCGACAGCGTGACTTCGGCCGGACGGCGGCAACGATTCACGATCCATACCGAAGGCATTCTGGCGAGGGGTGCAGCGACCGTCATTGGGTCTCCGAAGCCAGGCCCGACCCAGATTCGACTCAGGCTCAGCGACCGGTTCAACGTCAAGCTCGAGAGTGCGCCGCCCGAGATTGGCGAGGCGGGCATTTCAAAGATGCTCGAAGACCGGGTGCTAAGGCGGGCCGTTGTCGACGAGGTGCTTGAGGTGATGGGGATCGACGCCCTCAACCGATTGCTCGATAGTGCCCTGCGCGAACGGGTCAGCCGGATGGCAAACGCGTACCGCAATGCCCCGGTGCAAGGAGGCGTGGCCGACGTGATGCTCGACGCCTATGGCATGTTGCACGAGCGGTTAGCTCCCTTCGACGACACCTTCGGGGTCCAGACCGTCCACGACAGCGTGGTGGTCGAATGCCCGAGGGCCATTGCCCACGACGTAGCCCGCGTCGTGAAAGACACCCTCGAAGACGCCATGCGTCGTTGGTGCCCCGATGTTGCAGCGCTGGCCGACACCGACGTCAGAACGTCGTTGTCTGACAGTGACGTCGAGTTCACCATTGCCCCAGCCGCTACTGTGGGCCGCTGATGAACACTTCGATGAGGAGCGTCTGGTGGGCGAGCTGATCCGACGAGTACATGAAGTCGCCGAGGCATCATCGAGCGATAGCGATCCGAAAATCGGCGCACCACTGACACCGCGAGCAGCCGCCAAGGCCGAGCGACTCGCTCGGACCGAGCACGCTCGCCAGACCCAAGCCGAACATCGCGAAGCCGAACGGGCCGAGACCAGTCGGCGCAGCCAACTCGCCCAGATCCTGAACACCTTCAGAGCATCAGCCAAATCTGCTGGCGATGTGGGCACGATCGGGTTCGACCGGGCGCCGACGTTCAAGGATCGCCGCCTGCGTCTGGGACGCCACCCTCGCGGCTGGATGGTCGGTGCCGGATCGGTGCCGATGCAATTCGAAGACGGTGTTCACAGCGTCGACGCCCAGCTGGTGTTGGGTGTCGACGGTCGGTTGTACGCCGCAATCGACGATGTCATTGGGTCGCGCTACCAGATCGGTCAAACCACTCCGCCTCCAACGACGTGGGTGCTGTCACCTCAGATCTGGGCCCTCGTCGAGGCCACAATCCCCGACACGGTCGGGGCATCGGTCGCTCGGCTGAGCCTCGAATGGCCACTCGATTGACGCCACCGCCGACGGTGCTGTGATGGCCGCTGGACGCTACGCGCCCAGCCCGTCCGGCGATCTTCATCTCGGCAATCTACGCACTGCAGTGGTGGCGTGGCTGTTGGCACGTCACGCGCGAAGCCGATTCGTCGTGCGTATCGAAGACCTCGATCCGGCGTGTCGATCGAACCGGTGGGTCGACCAACAGATCGCCGATCTGGCCTCCCTCGGGCTCGAGTGGGACGGCGAGATCGTCAAACAGTCCGGGCGTTTCGACCTGTACCACGATGCCCTCGACACACTGACTGACGCGGGGCACACGTTCGAGTGCTTCTGCACCCGACGCGAAGTCCAAGACGCCACCCGAGCCGCCCACGACGCGGCCCACGCTCCGGCCTATCCGGGCACCTGCCGAGACCTGTCGGCGGCGCAACGCCGTCGCCGCACCGACGAGGGCCGTCCGGCGGCGCTGCGCCTGCGAGGTGCGCCTGACGAGCTGACCTTTGTCGACACCATCGCGGGCCCCTATCGCGGGCCGGTCGACGACCTCGTCATCCGACGCAACGACGGCACTCCGGCGTACAACATCGCCGTCGTGATCGACGATGCCGACCAGCACATCGAACAGGTCGTCCGCGGCGACGATCTCTTGGCCGCGACCCCGGTTCAGATCTACCTCGGCACCCTGTTGGGCCTGCCCAGCATGACCTATTCCCACGTGCCGCTCGTGCTCGGTCCATCGGGCGAGCGACTGGCAAAACGCGACGGTGCGGTATCGCTGACCGACCTCGCCGCGATCGGGATCGGCCCCGAAATCGTGCTGGCTCGTATCGGTGCCTCGCTCGGATTGTGCGAGGCCGACGAGGCCGTCACCGCCTCGGTCCTGCTCGACCGCTTCGATCCGTCGGCGGTGAAGTGGACGACTTGGACAGTTGATCCCACTGACATTTCGGCTCCAGGGGCCCGGTGATGACCCAGCCACCCAAAAAGGCCTGGCGGCGTTGGATCAGGCGCATCGACATCGCTGCTGCACCAGCGACAAGCGCCAAGGTCTGCGCCCACCTGTCGCGTTGGCTCGACACCCACGACGGGCTCGTTCTCAGCTATCGATCCATGCCCGGCGAGGTCGATCTCGACGCCCTGTTGCGTCGCGACGACGCCGAGCGGTTCCACTTGACCCGAACGCCGCCGAGTGGACCCCTCACCGTGCATCGCGCCAGCAGCCCATCGGAGCATCATCGCTACGGTTTCGACCAGCCCGTCGCCGGTTCGCCCCTGGTCGAACCGTCCGAGATGACCATCGTGCTCGTGCCCGGTATGGCATTTGGCTTCGACGGCAGCCGGCTCGGACACGGTGCTGGCTACTACGACCGCCTCCTGCCCAAGGTCAGAACCGGCGCTTACCTGGTGGGTGTCGCCTGGTCGGGCATCGTCGTGGCGTCGGTACCGACCGAACCCCACGACGTGGCCATGACCCATGTGGTTACCGAGCACGGTCTCCAAGTCGCTACCTGAGGCTTACCTCGTGTCCATCTGGGCCCGATACGTTGCCAGGGACACATTTACTGACCCGGAGCCCCACCATGCGCATCTTGTTAACCAATGACGATGGAATTGACTCCGTCGGGTTACACGTTTTGGCCCGGGCCATGCGCCGCCACGGCGAGGTCGTCATCGTGGCTCCCGACGCCGAATATTCGGGTGCATCGGCGGCTATCGGCGCGCTGTACAAGATGCAGCCTGAGGTTCATCGCCGTGAGGTCGACGGCATTGACGAGGCTTGGGCCGTCAATGGCGCACCAGCACTGTGTGTCATGTTCGCCCGAATGGGTGCGTTCGGCGGCCCGTTCGACCTCATCGTGTCAGGCATCAACCCCGGCGCCAACGTCGGCCGTTCGGTGTACCACTCGGGCACCATTGGGGCCGCGGTCACGGGCCGTATCGCGGGCATCCATGGCATTGCAGTGAGCCAGGCCGTCGAATCGTGGGGCGTCGAGGGCCAGACGTGGGACGACGTCGTCGAGCTCCAGAAGTGGGACACCGCGGCCCATGTTGCTGACCTCGCCGTCGAAGGATTCTTGGCCAGCCCTCCCGCCGAGCCTGCGGTGCTGAACATCAATGTGCCGAACCTCGAAATCGCCGACCTCAAGGGCTGGCGCCGCACCGAGATCGCAACAGCGCCGCCTCGTTCGGTTGCGACCGCGACCCTCGTACCGCGACATGGTCATCTCGACGCCTACGACGTGAAGATGCAGTGGGGCGAAGCGGGCGAGCTCCCGATCGAGACCGACAGCGGCGCAGTCATGGCCGGCGAGGTGTCATTGTCATGGCTCAGCGGTGTCACCAGCATCGCTCCGGCCGGCATCGACGCGACCGAAGCGGCCGTCGCAGCCATCTTCAGTTGACAGATTGGGCAGCTACTTCGCGGTCCAGCCTCCATCGACGGCGATGGTCTGGCCCGTGATGTAGCTGCCTGCTGCGCTGGCGAGCAGTAATAACGTTCCGTCGAGCTCGCCTGCGACGCCGGCGCGGCGCATCATGGTGCCTCGCTCGATGTATCGCTGCCCTCCGGCGGCTCCGTCGCCTTCGAAAAGGGGTGCGGTGAGCTCGGTCTCGAAATAGCCGGGGGCGATCGAGTTCACCCTGATGCCAAAGCGCGCCCATTGGCCCGCGAGTTCCTTGGTGAGTCCAATCAAGCCGGCCTTGGAGGCAACATAGGCAGCCTGATGGTTCGGCGCCGAGGAGACCAAGCCGTGGATCGACGAGATATTGATCACCGAACCGCCCTCGCCCCGCTCGATCATTGATGCCGCAGCGAGTGAGGCCAACACGAAGCAGGCGTTGAGATTGACCTCGACCACCGACCGAAACGCCGCGGGGTCCTGCTCATCGGCCCGGGCCCCGGTGGCATCCGACATGCCAGCGTTGTTGACGACAACATCGATGCGGCCAAACTGTTCGAGCGTGGCAGCCACGACCTGCTTGAGGTCGTCATCGCGGCTGACATCGCACTGCATGGCGGTCACCCCATCGACCTCCGCAGCCAACGCGTCGAGTCGATCGACGCGACGCGCAACGGCCACGACCGATGCGCCGGCCTCGGCCAGGGTTCTCACGAACCGGTCGCCGAAACCGCTCGATGCACCGGTGACGATGGCGACCTTGTCGGTGAGACCAAAGTCGGGCAGGTACGAAACAGCACTCATGGGTGGTGTTCTAGTCGATCGAGGGCTGCGGCTTGGCTCCGACAACGACCGCTGGCAGGATCACCACGGTGCCGAGCCAGCCCAACACGATGATCGACGACAAGAAGAAGCCAACGATCACATAGGGCGTCAGCGACGACAGCAGCAGTGGCATGAACCCAACCGCGACGACGGCCGCGTTGCGGCTGAGGGCCCGGGCCGGTTCTTCGGCAAAAGCCGCGAGGGCCTCGCGTCGGTCGCCGAATTCGTGCAGCAGATGGCGGAATCGTTCGACGAAGTGGATCGCAAAGTCAACCCCGATACCGAGCACGAGGGTCGACAGCACCGCGATGGGCATGTCGAAGTCCTTGCCAATGAGCCCGATGACGCCATAGACGACCAGGATCGTCCACAGCACGGGGGCGATACCGATCAGGGCCCACTTGATCGAACGGAACAGGGCCACGAGCAACAACGTGATGATGACCAGCGTCGTGGTGAACCCGACGAGCATGCCGGACACCATCTCGTCTTGCCACACAAGGTTGAGATAGGTCTCGCCGGCCCACTGAGCCTCCACACCATCGGGCAAGGGCGAAGCTGCGAGGTAGGCATCGGTGATGCCAACCACATGGCTCATGGTCTGGTTGTCGCCGCTGCGCAGCTGCATCCGAAGGTTGGCAATGGTGCCCGTCGAGTCAATGAGCGTTCCAACGAGGGCTGATTGTTCGGCCGCAGCGTCGAGCAGGTCGCGAGCCTCAGCACCAGTGGCACCGCCGAGGAGGTCGACATAGGACGCCGAGGTGCCGATCTCAGGTTCGCCCGACCACAGCGCTTGCAGCTCAGCGACTGCCGCGATGGTGTCGGCCGACGTGAGTGCCTCCGCGCTATTCGCGGTGAGCACCACGTTGGCGCCGAAGGTGCCGGGCAATTCGTCGTTGAGGCGTTCGGTAGCGACTCGGACCTCATGGTCGGCCCTGAACCAGTTGACCGGGTTGTCGTTCACCTCGATGCCGGCAGCCAGCGGCACCGCAACCGCGGCCGCGACGATGGCAACACCAATCGTCAACCAGCGAGAGCGCGACGCGCCCAGCGGCAGCTTGCGAACTACCGCAGCGAAGGCCCCAGTTGCCCTCACGGGCTCATACACGTGGCGATCGCTGGCTTCTGGGTCGAACGCTGGTGCGTCGTGGGCTGGTGCCGCGGCACCTCGCATCAATAACGCGGGCAGCAGCGTCAGGGTCATCACCCATGCAATCAACACGCCGACGGCGATGAAGAGACCAAACACCCGCACTGGAGGAATTGGGGTCAGGGCCAACGACGAGAACCCGACGACCGTGGTCACCGTGGTGAAGGCAACCGGGCCCGACAATTCGGCATAGACCTCACGGATGACGTCGTCGCGGGCGATGCCGTGGCCCCTGCGGTCAAAGAACTCACTGATCACATGGATAGCGTCGAGGATGGCAATCGGCATCAAGAAGATCGGGATCATCGAGCTCATGATGTGCAGCTCGTTGCCGGTGCCAATCAGCAATCCCATGGCCCAGACGACTGACACCAACGCCAGAGCCATGGCCGGGACAACGAGGGCCAACCGCCGGAAGAACAACAACATCAACCCGAAGATGGCCAGCCCAGCCAGCGGAGCGAAGACTGCCATCTGGACGAACATCTGGTCGCCGAAGGCCTCTTGGGCCAGCGGCAACCCGGCAATGTGCCGTTCGAGGCCTGCGAGCGATGGCGACGCATCGACGAGCTCGTTGGCCGCGTCGCGCACCGTTTGGGCAGCAGATTTGGACTCCAACGGGACGAAAAACGCGAGGGTGTCGCCGTCGGCGGACAACACATTGCCTGCGAGGAGTGGATCGGCAGCGATCTGGGCCGCGAGCGCGGCCGCCTCGGCGTCCGATGCCGGGGGTGCGCCTGGCACAGCGCTGCGCACGCTGATCATGGTCGCTGCTTCAACGCCATCGACTTGGGCCAACGCGTCGTGCAGGGCGATTGCCTCGTCGAGGTGCTCGGCAGTGACCAGCGAGGTGTCAGAGAACAGGCCGACAACAAGCATTTCGTTGGTGCCAAAGGTCGCTCGGAGTTCTGCATTGCGGACCCGAACTGGGGCATCGGAGGCCAGCATGTTCTCGGGATCGGTGTCGATCTGGACGAAAACGAACAGACCGGCCATCACCACGGTGCCAGCGAGCACCAGGGCGATCACCCGCTTCGGGGCGGCCAGCGCCCCGTTGACCAGCGCCATAGAAAAGCGCTCGACGATGGTGGGAGTCGTCGACTCGTCAGTGTTGGTGTGATCGGGGTGCGTTTTAGGCATTTGCCGATTGTACGTACATTCGCATGACCTGACAACACGCGCTAGAGGGAGTCATGACACAATCACGTCGGTGAACACTCCGATTGCCCATATCGACCACCTCGTCTATGCGGCCCCTGACCTCGACACCGGTTGCGCCGCGTTCGCAGAGCTCACGGGTGTGCAACCAACCCTGGGCGGACGACACGACACTGGCACCCACAATGCGCTGGCGTCACTCGGCCCAGATGTCTACATCGAGATCCTTGCGGCCCAGCCCGGCAGCACCTCATCACACCCTTGGGTCACCCATTGCCAGAGCCTCACGGAGCCCCACCTGTTCACCTTTTGTGTTCGGCCACCGTCGATCGCTCAGGCCGCCGCCACCTCACGAACCTTGGGCTTCGACGGGGTCGGCCCTTTTGCCATGACCAGAACAACTGCGTCCGGGGATGTATTGGCCTGGGAGCTGTTCACGCCCGGACCGACGCCCTTCGGGGGCGCGTACCCGTTCTTCATCGACTGGGGCCACACGCCACACCCCGCAACCGCCTCCCCAGCGGGCACCGAGCTGCTCGGTCTGAACATCACGACCGACCAGCCGGATGCGCTGGCTTCGCATTTTCGGGCCCTCGGGCTCGGCGCGGTGGCAATATCTGAAGGACCCCATACCCGGCTGAGCGCCACCTTGTCGACGCCACGGGGTGTCGTGACCTTGAGCTGACGGCGTCAGTCGCCGCCCACGATGGGGATCGCGGTCGCGGCCAACGCCGACGCAATGCGATCGAGGGCGCCAACCACTTCTGTCGCGGGGTTCGTCGTCGATGATGCCCATCGCCGGGTGATCTCGTCCCAGCGGAAGGCTTCGTCATCGGTGAGGGTGCCCATCAATGCACCGAGTGCGAGCAGGTTCTGTTCGGCCCGGTCGGTCAGGGTTTGGGCTTCGGACTGGTAGTGGTCGCTCACCACCGATGCCAGCTCGGCGTCGCTCATCACACCCACGACTCGGCCAGCGATACGGGCCATGTTTCGGTACGAACCCTGCAAGAGGAACGGGGGTGCGGTTCGGTCGGTTTCGGCGGTTGCGGCGGAGCGGACATAGGCCTCGTTCACGCGCATGACCGTCGAACGGGCCTGGTCGAGCAAGCTGATCAGCCGGACTGTGTCGCCCAGTTCGGTGCTGTCCCAGCGATGCTTCAGACCGTCAGTCGACTCGGGACGGCGACGCTGAGCCATCGCCAAGATCGGCTCGATGTCATCGACCAGCCGGCCCGCCATTGGGGCCAGAGCCTGGCAGGCGGTGAGGCTGTTTTCGAGGTACGACAAGGCAAAGTCGTCGCTGTGTTCGTCGGCAACGTCGCCCAGGTTGTGGACGTCGGCGCGGTTCACCAGCATGTCCGGCAGGTCGAACCGGCGGCCTCCAGACGAATACGGGTTGCCAGCCATAACAACAGCGAATCGTTTTCCCCTCAGGTCATAGGTGGTCGCTTGTCCGTTGCTGACGCCTTCGATACGCCTGGTCGCGTCGGCCAGAGGAATGAAGCGCGACAGCAGCTCCGGGGAAGTGAACTGCACATCGTCGACGAACAGCACCACGTTCCGGCCCATCTGGAGGGCCAGGTTGATCTTGAGGATCTCGGCTCGGGCCGCGGCGTTCGGGGCGTCGGCCGGGTCGAGCGACGTCGTGTCCACGCCGAGGGCCGGGCCATTGACCTTCACCATCAGCATCCCGAGGCGGTCGGCCAGCCACGCCATCAGGGTCGTCTTGCCGTACCCAGGAGGCGAGGTCAGCACGAGCAGGCCGCTGCGGGCACCGTCGTGAGCATCGACTGATCCGATCTGGCGGGCCAAGTTCGACCCCACCAACGGGAGCAAGGCCCGGTCGATCAGCCGGTTACGAACGAACCCGGACATGACCTGGGGCCGATGGGCGTCAAGATCGACACGCGACCGGGCATCGGCAATCACGGCCCGACGGGCTGCCTGGTAGCGGGGCCATCGTTGGGCCATCTCATCGAACAATCGCCCTACCCGATGAGCCATCTCGTCGAGCCGCACCTGGAGCTGCCCCCCACCGAGGCGGGGATGGCTGCCGACCAAACCGTCAACGGTGACGCTGCCCGCGTGGGCTACCTCGCGACGACCGACTGCCGGCGTGGCGACCAAGGCGGCGGCTTCGGCAACGTCGAACAACAGATCGGTCAGGCCCGCGTGAGCGGCCACGACGGCTCCAATCCAGTCATGAGCCACGTCGAAGCGATCCATGATGTCGACG
>CAYGMW010000014.1:0-25405 GCA_964350975.1 uncultured Acidimicrobiales bacterium
TCGAGCGCGGCTGCTCGGTCGGCCGCTATCTGGACATCGAGGGCGGCCAACACCGAGCCGCGACTAGCGGCAACGATGGCCCGATACGACGGTGAGTGCAGCGCCGCGGCCAGCTCGGCTGCGGCGCTCACGGCTGAATCGATGACCTCGTCGGCCGGCACGATCTGGTCGAGGAATCCGGCATCGACGGCACCTGCGGGATCCGTCATGCGGCCGTGCGACAGCGCTCGATGCACATGACGTCGGCTCAGTCGGTCCTGAGAGATCGTGATGGCCCACTGAGGTAGAGCCATGGAGATGGTGACCTCCGGCAGGCCAATACGAGCGGTCGGTGTGTCGGCCCCGACGCGCAGGTCGCATCCGAGCAACAACAATGCGCCAGCCGCTACGGCATGACCGGTGCAGGCGGCCACCACGGGAACCGATGCACCGAACACCTGGCGCACGAGAGCACCACCGTCGGACACCAACGACGACCGCTCCGCGGCGGTGCCACCACGCATCACGTTGAGATCAAATCCGCCTGACAGCACTCCTGGACGGCCGGCAATGACGACTGCTCCGAGTTCGGGGTCGGCCTCGGCAGCCGCCACGGCTTGCGACAGGGCCCTGATCAAGGGGGCGGACAAGGCGTTGGCCTTTCCATCGTCGACGGTGACCAGCACGACAGCGTCGCGCCGCTCGATGACCACCGCTGGGTGGTTGATGGATGAAAGGTCGAGCCCGATTTCAGTCATGGGTGCTCACCGTACGCGACACGGCCTGGCTCGGAGAAAACCGAGCCAGGCCATACCAGAACATGTTGCACAAACGGCGTGACGGAACTAGCCGCGAGCCTCGATAAAGGCGTCGGAGAAGTTGATCTCGAAGTCGCCGGTGTTGCTGATGAACTCGAGGTTCGACGTGTCGGTCGGGTAGATCGTCGGATCTTCGAGGATCTCCGGGTCGATGAACTCTTCAGCCGCAGCGTTGGGGCTGCCGTAGGAATTCCAGTTGGTCAGCGCTGCGCCGTTCTCGGCGTCGAGGATGAAGTTGATGAACGCATGGGCCGTACATGGATGCGGTGCATCCTTGGCGATCGCCATATTGTCGACCCAACGGGTGCCGCCCTCATCGGGAACGAAGTACGTGTACTGCGAGGGGTCGTCAGCTTCGCTGATGCTGACGAGGATGTTGCCGCTGAAGCCGTGAGCCACGACACTGTCGCCGCTGGCCAGCAACTCGTCGTACTGGTCCGACTCGAACGCAAGGATCCGCCCGCGCGCTTGCGACACGAGGTCCTTGGCTTCGTTCAGCTCGTCCTCGCTTGTTGTGTTGAGCGAGTACCCCAAGTACTTGAGCGCCGCGCCGAGCGTCTCACGCGGATCGTTGAGCAAGGTGATGCTGCCCGCAGTCCCGTACTGCTCAGCCATTGTTTCGTCGAAGACGATGCCCCACGAACGCGGAACGTCCTCGCCCGTGACCGACAGGTTGACACCCAGACCGGTGGTACCCCACTGGTACGGAACCGAGTAGGCACCGTCGGGGTCATAGGGAAGGCCTGACGCGAAGTCGTCGTCGAGGTTGGCCAGGTTCGGGATGGCATCGCGGTTCAACGGTTCGAGGTCGCCCGACGCGATCATGATCGCCACCATGTAGTCCGATGGGACGATGACGTCGTACCCCGAGTTGCCGGCCGAGATGATGGGCTGCATGGCCTCGTTCGAGTCGTAGAAGTCCTCGCTGACCTCGACGCCGAATTCGGCGGCGAAGTCGTCCTTGAGCTGAGGGTCGATGTACTCCGACCAGTTGTACAGGAACAAGTCGCCGTCGACCTGTCCGGGTTCGCAAGCGGTCGCGCCGCCATCTGCAGTTGTGTCCGCGTCTCCGTCGTCGCCGCATGCTGCGGCCACGAGCGCGAGCGCAGCAAGGATCGCGAGCAATCGCATCCATTGGGTCATCAGTTCTTGCCTCCTGGGTTTGCTTGGGTGAGCTCTTCGAGTGTGTTGTCTTCGTCGGCCGGGCTGCGGCGGTCGCGACCGGTGGAGCGCTGTGCCAGCAACGACAACAGCACGAGCACGATCGACGCTGCCAACATGATCACCGACACGGCGTTGATGAGCGGGGTGACGCCCCTACGGATGAGGCTGAACACATACACCGGCAGGGTCGTCGACCCCGGGCCCGACACGAACTGGGTAACAACAACGTCATCGAGCGACAGGGTCAGGGCAAGCAGCGCACCGCCTGCGATACCCGGCCCGATCTGGGGCAAGGTGACGAAACGAAAGGCCCGCCACCGCGTCGCGTACAAGTCCTGAGCGGCTTCCTCGAGGCGGGTATCCATCCCGCTGAGTCGGGCGCGCACCACCACCGACACGAACGAGATGTTGAACGCAATATGGCTCACCACGATGGTTTGGAATCCGCGGGTGGTCTGCCAACCAAACACCGCGTCGAGCACGTCGAAGGTCTGGGTGAAGAACAACAGCATCATCACTGCCATGGTGACGTCGGGGATGATGATCGGCAGGTACAGCAGCGCGTCGAACGCTTTCTGGCCACGGAACTTGAAGCGCTCGAGGGCAAGCGCCGCCATCGTCCCCAGCACGACAGACACCAGCGTCGAGACAACAGCCACCCGCACCGAGACCCACAGAGCGTCCTGTACCTCGGAGTTGGCGCCGAAGTCGCGGTACCACTCGAGCGTGAACCCGCCCCATTGCCCGACGATCCGATCGCCGCTGAACGAAAAGACCACAAGTAGCAGGATCGGGGCGTAGAAGAAGGCGAAGACCAGCCACGCATTGAGAGTGAGGCCCAGTCGTCCAAGACCTCGAGGGGTGCCAGCGGAGCTCATAGATTCTTCCCCCCGCTGCGGAAATACACCATGGTCGCGGCGAGCATCACCGCCATCAGGACGAACGACAGCGATGCACCGACTGGCCAGTTCCGCGCCGTGAGGAACTGGGTGACGATATAGCTACCGAGCAGCGTCGTCTTTGCTCCGCCGAGGATCTCGGGCGTGACGTAGGCCCCGAGGCTGGGAACGAACACCAGGATTGAACCGGCGATGACGCCGGGCATCGACAACGGCAGTAGGACCTTCGTGAAGCTCTGCCAAGGGTTGGCGTAGAGGTCTCGGCTGGCTTCGAGAAGGCGCCCGTCGATGCGTTCGATCGATGCGTACAGCGGCAGGATCATGAACGGAAGGAAGCCGTACACCAAGCCGAGCACGACGGCCGTTGGCGTGAACAAAAGGTTGGTCTCACCGAGCCCGACCGCCTGCGTGGCCGACGACAGAGGGCCGTCGTTGCCCAACAGGACTCGCCATGCGTAGTTGCGGACCAAGAAGTTCGACCAGAACGGGATCATGACCCCGATGAGCAAGAGGTTCCGCACCGCGGGTCGGCGGGTGGCGATGTAGTAGGCGAACGGGTAGGCGACCACGAGACAGATGACCGTCGTCAGGGTCGCGAGCCAGACGGAACGCAGGACAATGGTCCGAACCAGCGGCTTTCCGAGGGCCCGGTAGGCCTCCAGGTTCCAGCCGGATAGGTCGGTTCCTCCGAAGCTGTTGCGAGTGGCGAAGCTGTAGAGCAGCACGATGCCCAGCGGCACTGCGAAGAACAGCAACATGTACACGTACGCCGGCAGCGCCATCATGAAGCCGCGACGCGACTCGGCCTTGATCGACGCTGCCTCGAAGGCTGGCGTGGCCTCGGCCGCGGGACCTTGGCTCACTCGGCCACCACACTGACCGAACCTGGAGACCAGCTCACCGCCACCATGTCGCCCACTGCGGCAACGGGATCCGTAAGCCGGTTCTCCTCACGAACCTCGATGCGCATCCAATCAAGGGCAACGGTGTGCACCAGGGCGTTACCAAGGTAGGTAACGCCCTCGAGGCGACCCGTCACGAATGGTCGATCGATCGGGGCTTCAGCTGCCGGAAGCAGCTTGGCCCGCTCTGGCCTGAGACTGACAGCGACCTTGGTGCCGACGGCGTGCGAGGACTCAGCAGTAATGCGGGTGCCGTTCGCGAGGCACACAACATTGCTGGCTTCGACTGTGCCTTCCAGCAGATTGGTTCGACCGATGAAGTCGGCCACAAAACGGTTCGCAGGACGCTCGTAGATGTCTGCCGGTGGACCGACCTGGAGCATCTTTCCGCCATGCATGACGGCAATGCGGTCGGCCATGGTGAGGGCTTCTTCTTGGTCGTGGGTGACAAACACGAACGTGATGCCAACCTCGCGCTGCAGGGCCTTGAGTTCGAGCTGCATGTCTTGGCGCAGCTTCTGATCCAGCGCACCCAGCGGCTCGTCGAGCAGCAGCACCTTGGGGCGGTTGACCAACGCCCGAGCGAGAGCGACTCGTTGCTGTTGTCCGCCCGACAGCTGATTGGGACGCCGGTCTTGCATCCCTTGGAGCCGCACGAGTTCAATACCTTCAGCGACTCTGGTGGCGATCTCGGCCTTGGGCACCTTGGTCATCTTGAGCCCGAACGCAATATTTTCGGCAACGGACATGTGGGGGAACAAGGCGTAGGCCTGAAAGACCGTGTTCACGGGCCGCTTGTTGGGCGGCAGGGTGCCGACCTCGTCGCCAAAGATCTTGAGGCTTCCTTGGGTGGGGAACTCAAGGCCGGCGATCATCCGCAGGGTTGTCGTCTTGCCACAACCCGACGGACCGAGCATCGCGAAGAATTCGCCGTCGCCGATGTCGAGGTCGAGGTCGTCAACGGCGACCACGTCGCCGAACTTCTTCGTGATGCCGCGCAACGACACCGCAGGTTGAGAGGTGTCCGCTGCTGCTGAAAGATCGTTCATTGGTGCTCCTGGCGCAATATCATGCCGCGTTGAACGACGCTGTGCTTCACGTTGGTCCGTAACAGCTGTGTGAACTCATCGCTCGGCGCTTCCGTCGGAATCTTCTGCCTCGCCTTGGTGCTCGCCGCTCGCACGGGGCAGCATGCATACATGACCGCTACTGAGCTCGAATCGACCACCGCCGATGTTGTCGAACACTTCGATGTTTTGATCGTGGGCGCTGGCATCTCCGGCGTCGGCGCCGCCTACCACATGCTCGACCAGTGCCCTGGGAGAAGCTTCGTTGTCTTGGAGAACCAGGCTGGTTTTGGAGGCACCTGGCGTACCCACACCTACCCGGGCATCCGGTCCGACAGCGACCTGTACACCTTCGGGTACCGCTTCAAGCCTTGGGTTGGTGCACCGATCGCCTCAGCGGCGGAGATCTTGAAGTACATGGGCGAGGTGATTGCGGACAACAACCTCGACCAGTACATCCGCTATGAGCACAAGATCACTGACGCCAGCTGGTCGAGCGACGAGGCCAAGTGGACCCTCCAGGTGCAGCGAACAGACACCGGCGAACGTCTCGCCTTTACTTGCGGATTCTTGTGGATGTGCCAGGGCTACTACCGCCATGGCCACGGCTACACCCCGCAGTGGGAGGGAATGGACGACTTTGAGGGCCAGATTGTTCACCCTCAGGAATGGCCCGACGATCTTGACTACGCGGGCAAGAAGGTCGTGGTGATCGGCTCGGGGGCAACGGCAGCGACACTGATTCCGGCATTGGCCGACGAGGTTGGCCATGTCACGATGCTGCAGCGTTCACCGACCTACTTCCGAGCTGCCCGCAACGTGAACGACCTGGCAGACCAGCTGCGCGAGCTCGAGGTGCCCGACGAGTGGACCCACGAGATCGTTCGGCGTCGCGCCGTCAAGGACGGCGCCCTGTTTTCCAAGATGGCAGTCGAGTACCCGGATCTGGTGAAAGAAGAGCTCTTCAAGGGCATCACCGAGATCATGGGCGACGACTACGACCTGGCGCCCCACTTCACCCCGAGTTACCGGCCATGGCAACAACGTGTTGCCTTCGTCCCTGATGGCGACCTGTTCCACGCCATCAAGAGCGGCAAGGCCTCGGTGGCGACTGATCACATCAAGCGATTCACAGCCACCGGCATCGAACTTGAGTCAGGCGAGCACCTCGACGCTGACATCATTATCACCGCGACCGGGTTCGACCTGAACGTGCTGGGTGATATCGAGTTCACCATCGACCACGAACCGCTGCACTTCCACAACACCGTCACCTATCGGGGGTCGATGTTCACCGGCATCCCGAACATGGTGTGGGTCTTCGGCTACTTCAGGGCCAGCTGGACCCTCAAGGTCGACCTGCTCGCCGACTTCGTGTGCCGCCTGTTCAAGCGCATGGACGAACTCGGGGCATCGACCGTGGTGCCACAGCTGCGCGACCATGAGCTCGACATGGAGCTGGCCCCTTGGGTCGATGAGGACAACTTCAACCCCGGTTACATGCAGCGCAATATGCACCTCATGCCCCACCAGGGCCAGCACGAACCATGGGTTCATTCGCAGGACTATGTTGGCGACCGCGAAGCCTTCCCGAAGATCGACCTCGACGACGGGGCGTTGCGCTTCAGCTAACAACGAGGACGTCACCATGGCAGCAGGTTCAGCCAGCATCACGATCCAGCGCCCAGCGTCGCAGGTGTTCGACACGCTCACCGACGTCACCCGAATGGGCGAATGGAGCCCAGAGTGCGTCGCGGTGCGCTGGGTGGGCGGAGTCGACGGCCCTGCCGTCGGTGCTGTCTTCGAGGGCGACAACGTCGCCAAGCTCGGGCCCGTCACGGTCAAGCGGTGGACGACGTCGTCTGAGGTCGTGGTCTATGAGCCCCACGTAGCCTTCGAGTTCGTGTCGGCCGGCTACACCACGTGGCGATTCGACCTCGAAGCGATCGATGACACCACCACCAAGGTCACCGAATCGTTCTCCCACGACCCCTACACCGGCATGACCGGATTCCTGTATGAAACAGTGATGAAGCGATCGAAGAGTTTGGTTGGCTCCATGCAGGAGACGCTCGAGCGCATCAGGGTCAGCCTCGAAGCAGGCTGATGGCCACGATCAGCCGACCGCCGGAACCCGAGCGGCCGGAAAGATCCGCAGGAAGTTCTCCGCGAAGAACAGCTCCTTGGTGGCTTCGTCGGCATCGGCGAGATGGCCGCTGAACTTGCCGATCGGGTCGCGACCGCCCTCGACGTGGGGGTAGTCGCTGCTGAACAGGTACAGCTCAGGGTTCGAATCCGCGATGAGTCGGGCCACATCCTCGTGAGGAAACGGGGTGAAGGCCATCTGCTCGGTGATCTGTTGCGACGGGGGCCGCTCGAAGCGAACCGACACATCGGCCCTGCTGTATATCCGGGTGATGTCGTCCAGGCGGCGAAGCATCTCAGGTACCCAGCCCGCACCAAGTTCGACGGCCGCGCCACGAAGGGTCGGATGTCGATCGAGCACACCGTCCATCACCAACATGCTGATGAAGGTCTCCGGAGGCTGATGCATAACGGTGGCGTCCTTGGTGCGGACGTTCTCGCCGCCACCCATCCAGTCCTTAGTTGCAGCACGACCATTGTTCGACCAGGCCTTGAGGGCCTGCAGGGGAGCGCCACCCACATGCAACAAGAACGGGATGCCCGCGTCTGCCAGCCGAGCCCAGAACGGTTCGAGGTCGACGTGACCTGGAGCAAAACCGATCGGCGCCCGGTGGGGGACCCAGACCGCTTCGAGCCCTGAGTCGATCACGAAGTCGAGCTCGGCGATCGCTGCTGCTGGATTGTCAAGAGGAACCACGGCCACACCCATGAGTCGATCGTCGTCAGCACAAAAGTCGGCCATATGGCGGTTGTGGGCCCGTGTTGCCCCATAACGAATCCGCGATTCGACCTTCGAGCTCGGGTGGAACGGGGTTACCACGCTGTGGGTGGCGAACACGAGCTGCTTCTTGAACCCGAGCATGTCCATGGCCACCGAACGGTCGGCCTTGTTGAACGCGCCGAGGGCCTGGATCTCCTTGGACTTCGCGATGAGCTGATCGCCCAAAGCGACCTGGGCTGCAATGTGATCGGCGCTGTGGCTGCCGCCCTGGCTCAAGATGATCGCCACTTCTTCGTCGGTCACCAGCGAGGCGTCGTAGTTGACCTGAGGGATCTCGTCGCGCAGGTCGGAATCTGCGTAGTCCCGCAGAAAGTCTGGCAGCTCCATGATGTGGCTGTCGGCGTCGTAGAAGGGGCGATGATCCGGCGCGTAGGTCATCTCGCGACCATAGATCGTCGTCGGACCCCGACCCCTTTTCGCGTCGCTCGAGCGACGATTTTCGGCGCCGGAAGGGAGGACCCGGGTTAGCCGAGGACGCTGTTGGTGGAGTCGGTGTTGAGAGCGCGGTTGCGGCTGAACGATCCCATGTCGATCGGGGTCGCGGTGAAACGACCCGGCACCAGCAGCGGCGAGGCGTCGTGGTCATGGCCATTGGTGACCGTCACGATGAGCTCGCCCATGAGGTGTGATGCCACACACGCGTTCTTGAACTGATTGCCGCTGGTGCCCATAACACAGAAGAATCCGTCAAGGTCGGTGCGGTCATACACCGGGCCCCAGTCGGTACTGACGTCGTAGGCCTCAGCCAGACCCCGGCGCTGATGGGGGACACCAAAGTCGGGCATACGTTTGGCGACCCGCATCATCTGGCGTTCCCAGATGGGTTCGGTGATCTCGCGGTTCATGGTGTCGAGATCGGTCACCCACTCATGGCCGTCGCACTCGGGGTCGGTTGACCCGACGAACACCTGGTTGCCAGACGCGGGTCGAAAGTAGATGCCCTGATCGAGGTCGGCCACGATGGTTCCGCTGGCCTCGAAATCAACCCCGGCGGGCGACGGAGCGACGTGGGCCTCGTGACGCATGGGCCGGGTGGTGATGCTCATCGAACCAGTCAGGCCAGCCATGTCGACCAACGACGCCGACCACGGGCCGCCAACGTTCACCACGATCGGCGCTGACAGGGTGTCACCGGTCGTTAAGCGCACCCCGGTGACAGCGCTCGCATCGGGCGTAGTAGTGATGCCATCGACGCGTTGGCCGAACCGGAAGTCGGCTCCGAGGGCGGTTGCTGCGACGTGCAGGTTCTGGGCCGCGAGCTGGGGGTCGTTGACGAAGCCAGCGTCAGGGGTGAACAGGCCACCTCGATACGAACCCGTGGGCTCGGCCCAAAATCGATCGTCACCGGGAAGCATCGGCCCGCCGAAGGTGTCGAGCCCGAGGAACGGCCACCGGGCCAGAACCTCGTCGTTCGACAAGTCCTCGTACGGAACGCCCGCGGCGTCCAGGTTGGCGGCATACAGGTTGAGCAGGGCGTCGTCGCTGCGAAGGAAGCACAGCCCGGTTCGGATCTTTCGAGCTGTCCCGTGCTCGTGGGCGTCGGCGGGCACGTCGAGGTAGTCGACGAACTGCTCCCAGTACTGGTTGCCTTCCCAGGCGAGTCGCACACCATCCACTGTTGAGTACATGAAGCGCACGATCGCCCCGGAGCTCGACGTCGAGCCCATTCCGGGCCCCGACAGCATCTCGACTACGCCCACCTTGAGGCCGCGGCGCGACAACTCGAAGGCGACCCCACAGCCAAAGATGCCAGCGCCAATAACGATGGCGTCATACGTGCTCACTGATCCGTTCGCGGCTGTCGTCATCGGCAGAACGTTAGAGCGTGACTAGTGTGCGTGTGGTGGATCACCACGATGCGGATATCGAGAGAATCGAATCCACGATTGCCTCGCTCGAATCGCAGCGAGCGGTGCTTGGTGACCTCGTGGTCGACACCGCGGTTGGACCGCTACGAAGCGAGCTCGTTCGGTTGAGCGGAGCACCCGATCCCCCCGTCACGGCGCCACGATCGTCTCGTCGCCAGGTCACTGTGGTTTTCGCCGACCTGACCGGCTACACGACCCTGTCTGAGGGTCAAGATCCCGAATCGGTGCTCGACATGCTCACCCGATTCTGGGGCGAGGTCGACGGCATCTTCGCCGAACATAGAGGCAAGGTGCTGGCCCATATGGGCGACGGTGTGATGGCGGTGTGGGGAGCTGAGGAGGCCACCGAAGAAGACGCCGAGCTCGCAGTTCGTTCCTCGCTCAAGGCTGTCGAATACGTCAAGGAACACGGTGTCACCATCAATGGCGAGCATCGCGACGCCAAGATGTCGGTCGGGGTACACACCGGCCAGGTGCATGTGGGCGTGGTTGGCAATGCCCACGAGCTCACCGCGATTGGCGACACCACGAATGTGGCCGCCCGCCTCGAGGGCCTGGCGCATCCGAACCAGGTCTTGATCTCACGTCAGACGTTTCATCATGTGCGCGGTGTGTTCGACGTCTCAGAGGCGGGATCGGTCCAGCTCAAGGGCCGAGCTGGTGCGATCACCGCCTACGCCATTGATCGCGAACGGCCACGTGCGTTTCGAACCCCACGCCGCGGCGTCGAGGGTGTCGACACCGCACTGTCTGGACGAACCAACGAGTTGGCGGTGCTGCAGCGGGCCCACAGCCGGTGTGTGGGCGCCGACACTGTCGAGATCGTCACCATTTCCGGCGAGCCCGGCATTGGCAAGTCGCGACTGGTGGCGGAGTTTCGAGATTGGATGGAGATCTCGACTTCCACCCCGGTGCGCTACTTCGAAGGCACCGCTGTTCGTGACCGGGCCGAGCAGCCTTTTGCGCTGCTGCGAAACCTCATCGCAAACCGTTTCGAGATCTCAGACTCCGACCCGCTCGATGTGGTGATGGCCAAGCTCGTCGACGGTCTCGAACAGCTGACCGACCCGGTGGTGGCTGCCCAGGCACCGACCGTTGCATGGGTGTTGGGTTTCGCTCCATCGTCGGACGAGGCCGGGCGAGGCGACAGCCAACTCCGAAGCCGAGCAGCCCGATCGACATTGGTCGACACCTTGGTCGCCCTTGTGACGCCACTGCCAGCTCTGCTGATTGTCGAAGATCTGCACTGGGCCGACGAGGCGTCGCTGTCGGTGTTGGCCGACGTCGTCGCCCTCTTGCCAGCGGGCCTGATGTTGTTCTGCACCACCCGTCCTGAGCTGCGCAACCGCAACGCTGCCTGGTGCAGCCCGGAGGGCCTCGGGCCAAGCCACCGGGTGATCGAGCTGGGCCCGCTTTGCGCCGAAGCCGTCGAGGCCCTGATTGACGATGTGCTGCAGCGCTGCGACGAGGTGCCAGACGAGCTGCGGCTCCGCCTGAGCACCCAAGCAGGCGGAAACCCGTTCTACGTGGAGGAGCTCATCAAGATGCTGATCGATCGCGGGGTTATCGCCACCGGCGAGACCTGGACGGTTGACTCGGCGTTGCTCGAAGTCTCTGAGGTGCCGACAACCCTGGCTGGGGTGCTCCAGAGCCGGCTCGATCATCTGCCGGCATCGCAGTATCTGGCCCTTCAGCGCGCCAGCATCCTTGGCCGAACGTTCTGGGACCGGTCGGTTGCGGCGTTGCTCGACGCCGGCACGGGCGACGGCACTGGCGACGATCGCGGTGGTGTTGACCTGGCACGCGTGCAGCTGGACCTCGATGCAACTGTGTCGGCAGAGTTCACTCACCGGGTCCAACCCAGCCGGGTTGAGGGCAGCCTCGAGTTCGAGTTCAACCACGACCTGAACCGGGCGGTGACCTATGAAACAGTCAGCCTGAAAGAACGCCCGGCTCTTCACGGTGCCGCTGCGCTCTGGATGATCGATGCGTTGGGCGATCGGGTCGACGAGTTCGCCGCCACGATTGCCCGCCACCTCGAACAGTCAGGTGATGACGAGGGTGCCAGCGGCTGGTTTGAGCGGGCCGCCAAGCTGGCTCGGTCTCAGAGCGCGTACGGTGAGTCGGCGTCGCTGCTGGCCGAGGCCGCGAAGCGGGCGGTGCCGAACCGACGCGATGGCCTGCTGGTCGAGCAGGCCGATGCGTTGATTGTTGCAGGCCGCCACGAGGACGCGGGGACGATCTTGTCGGAGGTGTTGAGCCGCGCTGACGACGACGCGGTCCTGTTCGGCGAGGCCGCGAACGGACTCGCCGGCTTGGCGATGTTCCGTGACGGCGACTTCGACGGAGCAGCTCGGATCCTGCACGAGGCACTCGACCGGCTCCTCGCGTCGTCGAACAGCGACACTGACCACCGACGCGGCGAGCTCGTGGTGCGCCAGCAGCTCGGCAACCTGAAGATCATCACCGGCATGTTCGCGGAAGCGATTTCGATCTTCGAGGACTGTCTGAGCCGCGGCCTTGAGGCGTTCCCGCGGCGTCGAGCTCTGACCCTGAACAGCTTGGCCCACAGCTATGCCCAGATGGGCCGAACGGCCGACACCCACCGCACCGCCGAGCTCACCGAGGCGCTGGCGGCCGAGCTTGGCGAACCCCGCCTGGCGATGGGTGCACATGCCCAACGAGGCGTGGTGGCCCTTCGCCAGAGCGACTTTGTCGCAGCCCGCCGCTGGTTCACGAACGCCCAACAGCTGAACCAGCGCAACGGCGATCTCGAGAAGCTCGCCACGGTGTGGAACTACCTCGGCGAGATCTCGGCTGGCCTGTTCGACCTCGAGCGAGCGGCCGACGAATTCAACGAAGCAATTGCTGTGGCGACACGATGCGGAGCGGTGACCGAGGTCGTGCGAGCCGTCGTCGGACACGCGGGCATCAGGGCCGAAGCCGGCGATATGGCGTGGGCCTCCCGCGTGGTGTTCGCGGCCCAAAAGCACCCGGCGGCAGGAGGTGAGGCTGCCCGAAGCTGCGCCAGCGTGGTGTCTCGGTATGGCCTCATCGAGGGTTCTCACGGGGCCCCCATTTCGATCAACGAGGCTGTAGCCGAGCTCACAGGAGCCAAGCCATGACCATCCACGATGTTGTCGTTGTCGGAGGTGGTGTTGGCGGTGCCTTCACCGCGTGGCGCCTCAAAACGGGGGCGATCGCTAGCAGCGATTCGCCACTGCCTGCCGACCCGCAGGACCGTTCGATTGTCCTGCTCGAAGCCTCGGACCGCATTGGCGGCCGCCTCGAATCGCTCGCCCCGCCAGGAGCTCGGAACTTGCGAGCCGAATTCGGCGGGATGGGGTTCACGTCCAACAACAAGATCGTGACCGGGCTCGTCAACCACTTCAGCCTCGACGCCAAGCCGTTCCCGCGCGGCGACGGCCACAATCTGCTGTATCTGCGAGGGGTCAGGTTCCCGAAATCCGACGCCTCGACGCCCTCGGTCGTGCCCTATCGACTGACGGCGACCGAGCAGGGGCGCAACCCAATGCAGCTGGTGGTCGATGCCGTCACCAGCGTCTTTGGGGCCCAGTCTTTGACCTACACCCAGCAACAATGGGACCAGGCCCTCGATGGTTTCCAGTGGCTCGGCCGCGACATTCGCGACATTGGGTGGTGGAACTTCCTGTCAACGGTGATGAGCCATGAGGCGTTCGCGTACGCGACCCAAGGCATGGGCCACTTCTTCCAGTTGGCCAACTGGAACTGTGCCGAGGCAATCGGTTGGTTCATGGGCGACGGCACCGCCACCTATCGCACCCTCACCGACGGATACGACGCCTTGCCGAAGCGTTTGGCCCACGAGTTCGAACAAGCCGGTGGCCATCTCGAGCTGTCGGTGTCGGCTCTCTCGGTCACCCAGCCGTCGAACGGGCTCATGGAGGTCGCGACCAACCAGGGCGTCATCATGGCCAAGCGAGTCGTGCTCGCCATGCCTCGCCGGGCCCTCGAACTCATTGCCGCCAACAGCGTGGTGCTCAGCGACCCAGGCGTCGCCGACATGATGGCGACCGTCACCGGGCAGCGGGTCATGAAGATCTTTCTGGCCTATGACCAGCCGTGGTGGAACCAGCTCAGCATCACTGACGGGTCGAGCGCGACCGACCTGCCGTTGGGCAATGTTTGGTACTTCGGCCCCGACGACGCGTCGAACGCCAACTCGCTGCTGATGGCGAGCTACAACGACACCCTCGATACCACCTATTGGGAGGGTCTTACCGGAGGAACGCCGTACGCGAGTCTGCCGAACCCCCACGTCACCAACCCCGACCCCCAGTCCACATGGAATCGGCAGGCGGCCAGCGAGACAATGGTCTCTGAGGTGCAGCGCCAGCTGCTCGAGATGCACGGGCTCGACCCGTCTCAGCTTCCACGGCCCTATACCTCGTCCTACCGCGACTGGTCGATGGACCCCTATGGCGGTGCGTTCTACACCTGGAACGTTGGCGTACCCGCCGAGGCGGTGATGAGCCAGATGCTGCAACCCGACCCGGCGGTGCCCCTCCACGTGGTTGGCTCGGCCTATTCGCGAGATCAGGGCTGGGCCGAGGGCGCGCTCAAGACGTCCGAGATGCTCCTCGAAGGCGTCTTGTTGATGCAATCACCTCAGTGGTTGTAGCGCCTGACGCCGGCCCTGATCCTGCCGCGGTGATGGCGGCGATGGTCGGCGCCACGATCGCGACGGTCTTTCCCGGTTTCTTGATCGGCGCGGTGTCCGTGCAGGTTCGAGCCGACTTTGGGGTGACCGAATCGGCCTACGGATGGGGTCTGGGCGGGTTCTTCCTGGCTGCCACGATCGGTTCGGTCGGGCTCGGCCGGCTGGCCCAGCGGATTGGTCCCCGCCGCCAAGTCGTCGCGGCCTTGGTGGTGTCGGCCACGATCCAGTTCGCCATCGCCACCTTGGCACAATCGTTCACGGCCGTGGTGTGCTTGCTGGCCGTGGCCGGGCTGGCCAATGCCGCGAACCAGACTGGCGTGAACCTGCTGCTCACCCGGGCCCAATTGCCAAGGCTCGGCCTCGCCATTGCCCTGAAGCAATCAGGGATGCCAAGCGCCTCGCTGCTCGCGGGGCTTGCTGTCCCGGTGCTAGCCGTCACTGTCGGGTGGAGGTGGGCCTACGTGCTCGGGGGAGTGATTGCCCTCGCCGCGCTGGCCAATGTGGCGCGGTCGACGCCGCCGGTGCCGGCGCAGGCGACCGTGGCCGCACGACCAGTGTCGACCCGGCGGACCCTGGTGCTCGCTGCCCTCGCCGGAGCCCTCTTGGCCTTCCCGGCCGGAACGTTGAACTCGTGGCTCGTCAGCTCCGGCGTCGAGGTGGGCTTTAGCGAGGGCGCGGCCGGGTTGGTGCTCGGAGTCGGCGCCGCCAGTGGGATCGCGGTCCGGCTCATGTTCGGATTCCGTCTCGACCGAATGTCCGTGCGACCGTTCGCGATGGCCGCTGGCTTGGCCGCGGGAGGCAGCATTGGCCTGGCGCTGCTGGCGATCGACAGCGCGGCGTTGCATGTGGTGGCCGCGCTCGTTGCCTTCGGGTCGGGATGGGTGTGGCCGGTGTTCACCAACTACGGCATTGTTCGCACCAACGCCGCCGCGGCCGCCACCGCGTCTGGCATTACCCAGATGGGTGTGTACATCGGGGTGTTTTCGGCTCCGCTGATCACCGGCTGGATCATCGAACACCACGGCTATTCGGCCATGTGGTTGGTTGCTTCGGCGTCGATGGCAGCTGGCGCAGTTGTTGCCGCCGCGATCTCGGCGGAGTTCTAGCGCGGCCGAGTTCTCGTACGGCGCCGAATCACTACAGGCCGAATCACTACAGTCGGTGCATGGAACCAATCGCTTCGTCCTATCTCGACGCTCGATCGGCCTTCGTGGCCGCAGCCAACGCGGCAGGAGCTCGAATGAGCGCGGTACCCCACCCGCTGACGGGCCTTGAGGACGAGCCGCTCTTCGTCGACGTTGCCGAACTCGGCCCGGAGTCGAGCGACACGGCGCTGGTGGTTGTTTCGGGCACCCACGGCGTCGAGGGGTACCTGGGGTCAGCCCTCCAGCGACACCATCTCGAAGCGCTGGAGTCGCCAGCGTCGTCCGATGGTCCGGCACTGATCTTTGTTCATGCCTTGAACCCCTACGGCTTTTCGTGGGTGCGACGAGTCAATGAGGACAATGTCGACCTCAACCGCAACTTCATCGACTGGACCCAGCCACCACCGGTCAACACCGGCTACCGCGAGCTGGCTGAGTCGTTAGTGCCGACGTCTTGGACCGCCGAAGTTCAACAACGCACCTTGGATGAGCTGCTCGTGCACCTCGACAACCTGGGCATGGAAGGGCTCCAGCAAGCGGTCTCCGGTGGTCAGTTTGAGTACCCAACCGGCGTGTTCTACGGCGGAACCCAAGCAACGTGGTCACACCGCTGGCTTGCTGAGTTCGCCCGGACTCGCCTTGCCGCCTTCGACCGGGTCAGCATCATTGATCTCCACACCGGGCTGGGTCCGTGGGGTCATGGCGAGCTCATCAGCTCGGCTGCGCCCGGCGACGGGGTCCTTGAGCGACAGCGGGCGTGGTGGGGTGATGTGACCTCGCTGTTCGATGGCACCAGCGTGTCGGCTGAGGTCGCCGGCGACTGGCTTGGAGCAATCGACCGGCACCTGCCCGACACAGAGCTGACCGCCGTCGCGATCGAGTACGGCACCGTCGACCCGATCACGGTGCTCCAGAGCCTTCGGGCCGATGCGGTCTTGCACGGCTACCTCGACCCGCGCTCGGGCGACTCGGCGACGGTCAGGGCCCAGGTCAGAGCTGCGTTCATCGACGACGATCCAGCCTGGCTTGCCCAGTGTTGGCCACGCTATGAAGCGACCTGTGCCGCTGCGGTCGCGGGTTTGGCTGCGTCATGAGCGGCCAGCCCACCAGAACTGGTCCGCTCGATGGGGTACGCGTCGTCGACTTCACGAGGGTTGTCGCCGGACCATTCTGTGCTCGGCTTCTGGCGGACCAGGGAGCTGAGGTCATCAAGATTGAGCCGCCCGATGAGGACATGACACGTGGTGCTCCGCCCTTTGTCGAGGGCATCAGCGCGTACTTCGCCCAGTTCAACGCCGGAAAGCTCGGCGTGTGTGTTGACCTTGGCGACCCAGCAGCTGCAGCCGCCGTAGCGGCCCTCGTCGACACAGCCGATGTGGTGATCGAGAACTTCCGGCCCGGCGTGCTCGATCGGTATGGGCTGGGAGCCGCGGCGTCTCGCGAGCGAAACCCACGGCTGATCTACTGCTCTATCAGCGGGTACGGACAGATGGGGGTGTGGCGAGATCGCCGCTGTTTTGCCCCGGTCGTGCACGGAGAGGCCGGGTTACTCGCGTCGTCAGCGCGCCTGGCGAACGTGCCAACAACCCCCGAGCCTCATTCGCATGCGGACATCCAGGCTGGATACACCGCAATGGGTGCGATTTGTGCGGCCTTGTTCGATCGCGAGCGCACCGGGCTCGGCACCCATCTCGATGTCAGCCTGGCCGACTCGTCGTTGTACTCCAATGAGTTCACCGGCCCAGAGTTGTCGGGCCAAGTCGGCCCCGCGTACTACGGCGGTTCGTCGTGCATTGTGTTACAGCTCGCTGATGGCACCGAGGTGGCAACCCAAGGAAACCCGGCCAACTCGTTCAAACAATGGGCTGCGGCCATGGGGCGACCTGAGCTGATGGCTGACGACCGTTTCCGGCATCACGATGCCCGCCTCCAGCATCGGCCCGAGATCGACGCGATCATTCGCCAGTGGGCGTTGACGATCGCGGACTTCGACTCTTTCGAGGCCGCCGTCGACCCACACCGGCTCGCCGTCGGTGTGGTTCGCACGGTCGTCGAGGTCGCCGACACCGACTGGGCCCGTCAGCGCGGTGCGGTTGCCGAACCCATCCCCGGACTGAAATACGCCCGCACCCCGTACCGTTCGTCGGCCTACCCGGACGACCCATCTCCGGCCAGTTCTGAGAGTGGAATTGCCAGCCGAACCGGTATTGGAGCCAGGGCGCGGCCACCGCTGCATGGGGAGCACACTCGGTACGTTCTGGAGCACTTGGCCGGGCTCGGTCCCGACGAGATTGATGATCTGTTCGAGCGGTTCGCGGCCAAGGATCCCTCTCAGGCTCCCAAACCCGATACGGTCTGAGCCGACGCGACGCCACCCCCTTGCCCAGTGGCCGCTTTGGAGCGCGATGAACGGGAATTCCGAGTTCAGTTTTGACGACGTAGCGGTGGTGTCCATCGCGGCCTGCGTTGCGCCTGAGGTGGTCACCTCAGTTGAGATCGATGAGCGACTCGCGCCGTTCTACGAACGCAGCGACGCCAAGGCCGGGATCCTCTCGAAGTTGGCTGGCATTGAAGAGCGCCATCAGTGGCCTGAAGGTGTGTCCTTCATGGATGCCGCCGCGATGGCCGGCGAAAAGGCGCTGATTGAGTCCGGGATCGACCGGTCGCGCATCGGCTTGTTGGTCGACACCTCGGTCTGCCGTGAGCGCCTCGAACCATCAAGCGCGGTCACGGTGCACAACACGTTGGGCCTGCCCAGCACGTGCATGAACTTCGACCTCAGCAACGCCTGCCTTGGTTTCATCAACGGTGTGCACCTCGCTGGTGCCATGATCGAGTCGGGCCAGATCGACTACGCACTGATCGTCGATGGCGAGGGCACCCGCGAGATCCACAACAACACGATCAATCGGCTGAACCAGCCAGGCACCACGTTCAGCGACATGATCGAGAACTTCGCGTCGCTCACCCTTGGGTCCGGCGCAGCCGCAGCCGTCATCGGCCGCCACAGCCAAAACCCCGGTAGCCATCGCGTGGTCAAGGGCCTCTTCCGTGCCGCCACCGAACACCACGAGCTGTGTGTTGGATCGCTCGAAAACATGCGTACGGACACCAAGGCCTTGCTCGACGCCGGTACCGAACTGGCGAAGCTGGCGTGGGATGGTGCCAACAAAGACGACTGGCAACACGTCGACCTCTATGTGCTGCACCAGGTCTCTAAGGTTCATACCGAAGCCATGATCGATGTGCTCGGCCTCGACGCCACCAAGGTGCCGATGACCTTCCCGACCTTCGGCAATATGGGTCCGGCCGCGGTGCCGTTCACGCTGGCGACGGTTCAGGAATCGCTGGCTGACGGCGACCGGGTGTTGTGTCTCGGAATCGGGTCAGGCCTCAACGCGGGCGTGCTCGAACTCGCCTGGTGAGCCCTACTGGCCGACAGGCTTCGTCGACCCAGCCCGCCCAGCTTCCGCCGCCAGGAATCATTGGTCTCGACCCATCGTGGTCGAGGCTCGTCACTGCCCCTGACCATGCGGGCATCAATGTTCGCTGGCACCTGCTCGACACCCATCATGGACGCAACACCATCGAGCCACCTGCGCTGACGGTTCTGTGTGTCCATGGCAATCCGTCGTGGTCGTTTCTGTGGCGACATCTGGCGGCCGCAGCACCCGATTCGGTTCGAGTGATTGCCGTCGACCAGCTCGACATGGGGTTCTCTGAACGAACCGGACGGCTGCGCCGCCTGGGCGATCGTGTCGACGACCTGGCTAACCTCACCAAGGTCCTTGGACTCAGCGGAGATGTCGTTACCGCCGCCCATGACTGGGGCGGACCAGTGTCGTTGGGTTGGGCGCTTCGGTGGCATCGAGGCACTGCGGGCCGTTTGGCCGGGGTCATCTTGACCAACACCGCGGTGCATCAACCCGTTGGCTCGCCCGCGCCGTCGGTGATCCGTCTGGCCCGCTCGGCGCCGCTGCTGCGTTCGGTGACTGTTCACACCGACAGCTTCATTCGAGGGGCAGTCGAGATGAGCCGCCCCCGCGTCGCACCCGAAGTTCGCGATGGTTACTACGCTCCGTACCGCACCGCCGCCCGGCGGGCTGCAATCGCCGATTTCGTCGCCGATATCCCGCTCGAGGCTGAGCACCCAACAGCGCCGGTGCTCGACGCGATTGCCTCGGGACTGTCCGAACTGGCTGATGTTCCCGTCGCCTTGATGTGGGGCCCGTCCGATCCGGTGTTTTCGGATCTGTACCTCCATGATTTCGAACAGCGGCTGCCTCACGCCGATGTGCACCGCTTCGTCGGGGCGCACCATTTCGTGCACGAAGAGGCCGATGTCGCAGCTGCGATGGTCGACTGGATCGAGGCCCGATGTGGCGGGTCTCCGCCCGAGACCCCGGTGGCCAGAAGCGCTCGCGATGTCGAGCCGTCTCGCTTGTGCGACGGGCTCCGCAACCACCCCAACCTCAGCAACATTGCGGTGGTCGAGCGCTCTGGCGGAACCTCGACGAGTATCACCTTTGGCGACCTTCGCGACCGGGTCGAGGCCTTCGCCGCCGGGCTCGAATCGTGCGGCATCGACCGCAACGAGCGGGTCGCAGTGATGGTGCCGCCCGGTATTGATCTCGACGTCGTCGTCTATGGGTGCTGGGCCGCGGGGGTAGTGGTGGTGGTGGTCGACTCAGGGCTCGGCCCCAAGAACATGAGTCGAGCCCTCAAGGCGGCCGCAGCGGACCATCTGATTGGAATCCCCAAAGCCATCGCGGCCGCGTCAGTGTTCGGTTGGCCGGGCCGGCGAATTGTGGTGGGCTCCGACCCAAGCCGCTGGCCTGGAGTGGCTGTCGACCTCGCGTCGATCGAGGCCGCAGGGCGAGTCAGATTGGCCCGGCCTGACACCGAAACCAAACGTCCAGAGTCGACCGATGCTGCGGTGCTGGCCTTTACCTCGGGCTCGACTGGACCATCGAAGGGCGTCGAGTACCGGCACGGGCAGCTGGCCCAGCAGGCCGACGCGCTGAGACGTCTGTATGGCATCACGAGCTCCGACCGCTTGGTGGCGGCCTTTGCTCCCTTTGCCCTGTACGGACCCATGCTCGGGATCTGCTCGGTGGTGCCCGACATGGACATCACCAAGCCGGGCACGCTCACGGCGGTGTCGTTGGCCGAAGCGGTTACAGCCATCGACGCGACGATGGTGTTTGCATCGCCCGCTGCTTTGGCCAACGTTGTTGCCACTGCAGCGGACTTGTCGGACGCCGACCGTCGTGCTCTTGGCTCGGTGCGGATCCTGCTGAGCGCCGGTGCGCCCGTGAACCCGACCCTGCTCTCAGCGGCCGCGGCACTCGTCCCCAACGCCGAAGCCCACACGCCCTACGGCATGACCGAGGTGCTTCCGGTGGCCGACGTCACCTTGTCTGAGATTGAGCGCGTCGCCGAGCAGCGCCAGTGGGAGCGAGGCGTGTGTGTGGGCCGTCCCATCGAAGGTGTTGAGGTGCGAATCGACGCATTGCGTGCTCCCGCCGGTGCTGGGTCAACGGAGCCCTTCGGCGAGATCGTCATCAGGGCCGCCCACACGATGGATGGCTACGATCGCCTCTGGTGGACCAAATATCGGGCCCGAACCTCCGATGGCTGGCATCGTTCCGGCGACGTTGGTTCGATCGACGGCGACGGCTATTTGTGGGTCGGTGGACGTATCGAGCATCTGATCTGGTCGCCTGACGGACCGGTGATGCCGGTGCCCATCGAGTTGGCCGCCGAGTCCGTTGGCGGAGTGCTTCGGGCTGCAGCGGTGGGCATTGGGCCTGTGGGTCGCCAGCGGGTTGCGGTGGTGGTCGAACCGGCGCGGTCCCGGTCGCGGACTGGTCGACGAGGCCCCCTGCTGGCCGACCAAGTCGTCACCGCCGAGGTGCGCGCCGCGGTGGCCGAGATGGCCAGCTCGCAGCCGGCCGGTATCGACGTCGTTGCCGTGTTGAACGTGTCATCACTACCTGTCGACCGGCGCCATAACTCCAAGATCGACCGCCCATCAGTGGCCCGATACGCGTCGGCGGTTCTGGCAGGGGAGCGGCCGCCGCGATGGTGAACACGACTGCTGGTGCTGGCCAACGGGTACTGGTGACGGGCGCGACGAGCATGCTTGGTGCCGCGGTCGTGGCCCAACTGGTCGAGCGCGGCGATGTGGTCACGACATTGCAACGGCGGGCATCGCCACGGCGCCTCGAAGGGGTAACCGAGATCCTTGGCGACATCGGCGACCCACTCACGGCCTCGGCCACCGTTGCTGGACACGACGCAGTGATCCATCTGGCGGCCAAGGTCGATGTCGTGGGCGACTGGGCTGCCTATGAGCGAACCAACCTGCACGGCACGATCTCGCTGTTCGACGCAGCACGAGACGCGGGCGTTCGCCGCCTTGTCTACGTCTCAACGCCATCGGTGGCCCACAGCGGTAGATCGCTGGTTGCCGCCGACGCCGATCCCGCCGATCCCACCACGACGCGAGGCCACTACGCCACCAGCAAGGCACTCGCCGAACAGTACGTGCTGTCGGCCGATGCTGGCTCGACGGCGGTCGTGGCGATCAGACCCCATCTGGTGTGGGGTCCAGGCGACACCCAACTGGTTGGACGCATGGTCGAGCGGGCTCGTCAGGGTCGGCTGGCCACCATTGGCACCGGCGCTGCGCTGATCGACTCGACGTATGTCGACAATGCCGCTGACGCACTCGTCGCGGCCCTCGATCGGTGCGACGTCGTTTCCGGCCAGGTTTTTGTGGTCTCCAACGGCGAACCACGGCCGGTCGCCGAACTGGTCGAGCGCATCGTCTCCGCCCACGGAGAGACGTCGGGCCGAAAACGAGTTCCAGCCCGGTTCGCGTTCGTTGCTGGACTTGTGGCCGAACGCGTGTGGGGGCTCGCCAATCTTGGCGAACCCCCGATGACGAGCTTTGTGGCCGAGCAGATGTCGACGGCCCACTGGTTCGACCAGGCTGCCGTCCGCCGTGCCCTCGACTGGACCCCGAAGGTCAGTATCGACGAGGGTTTTGAGCGGCTCGCGGCCGCCCATCGCAGCCTCAGAGCCTCAGCTCACGAAGTCGATCACCCGAGCTGAGATTGCCGCCACGACCGACGGGGTCAGGTGTGGGTGCATCGGCAGCGACACCAACTTGACTACAGCGTCCTCAGCCACCGGGCACGACGATGGTTCGAAGCGTGCGAACGCGGGCTGGGTGGTGCACGACACCGGGTAGTGCCGGCCAGTCGGAATGCCCAGCTGACCCAAGAACGACATCAACTCTTCGGGCTTGTCGACCCGGATCACCTCGAGATGATGAGCCGACAGCGCGTCCGGGTGCACCTCGGTGATCTGTACGTGGCCGCGAAGCAGCTCACGGTACTGGGCGCTCGCTGAGCGTCGGGCCTCGTTAGCAGCGAGCAGGTGGGGGAGCTTTGCGTGCAACAGGCCCGCTTGCAGCCCGTCGAGGCGCGAGTTGCGACCATTGGGGGCGTGGACGAACGCGACATTGGTGCGGCCGTGGTTTGACAGGGTGCGCATCTGGGCGGCGAGGTCGTCGTCGTTGCAGACAATGGCTCCGCCGTCGCCCAACGCGCCGAGGTTCTTACCTGGGTAGAAGCTGAACCCAGCGGCAACACCAAACGAACCAGCCGGACGGCCCTTCCACGTTGCGCCGTGGGCTTGGGCGGCGTCTTCGACAATATGGATGCCCAACGACTGCGAGGTCGCCATGATGGCGTCCATATCTGGCATCTGGCCGTACAGGTGCACGATCATTGCGGCCTTCGTCGCTGGAGTGCAGGCCGCCTTGATGGTGTCAGCGGTAACGAGCAGGGTCTGCGGATCGACGTCGGCGAACACCGGGCGGGCGCCCGCGGTCACCACGGCCTCAGCGGTGGCGACGAAGGTGTTGGCGGGCACGATGACGTCGTCGCCGGGACCAATTCCGAGTGCGACCAAGATGAGTTCCAACGCGTCGGTGCCGTTGGCCACACCAATCGCGTGGCGGGTCCTGCAGAACTCGGCCCAAGCGGACTCGAAGTTCGTCACCGCCGCGCCGCCGATGAAGCCGCTGTTGTCGACCGTGTTGTTCCACACTGCGTCGAGATCGGACCTCAGGGCATCGTGGGTTGACCGAAGGTCCACGAACTGGGTCATCTGCTGGATGTTGTTCACTTCGCGTAGGCCTTCTGTAACGACGAGCTCCCGGCTGTTCCAGGGAGACGAGTGGGGGTAGCGGGCTGACGGTTTGCCAGCGTCGAACGATTCATGCTGTCGAGGTGCACCCGAGCGCCGGTTTCGATCGACTGTTGCGCCGCCTCGAGAACTCGCACGACGTTGAGGCCGCGCAGGGCATCGACCACTGGTTGAACACCGTCTCGCACGGCAGCAACGAAGGCCGCAGCTTCGAGGCCCAACGGCTCTCGACCGTCGACATAGGGGCTCAAGATGTCGCCTTCGCGATAGGTGATGGGAGCCTCATGCAGCGGGCCGCCGGGGTTCTGGATGCCCTTGTCGTAGATCCGGATGCGCTCGTTCGACATGTCGTTGTACACGGCCATCTGGCGGCTGCCCACGACGGTGGTTCGGCGAACCTTGGATGGGTCGAGCCAGCTGACGTGCACGTTGGCAGTGATGCCGAGCTGATCGAACCGCATCTGCATATAGGCAACGTCTTCACGCTGGCCCGGAACGTGGCGTGATGCCCACGTCGACACAGAGGTCGGCACCGCATCGAGCAGGAACAACACGATCGAGATATCGTGCGGTGCAAGGTCCCATAAGACGTTGACGTCGGGCTGGTACAGGCCAAGGTTCAGCCGGGCCGAGTCGATGTAGTGGATCTGACCGAACCGCTCGTCGTGCACGACGTCGCGCAACGCCCACACGGCCGGGTTGAACTCAAAGGTGTGGCCCACCGTGACGGTGACTCCGTAGTGCTCAGCGGCAGCGAGCAGGGCCTCGGCATCCGCAACGGAGGTTGCGAGCGGCTTTTCGACCAGGACGTGCACTCCGGCTTCGATTGCCTGCATCGCAAGTGCGGCGTGCGAGGTCGCTGGCGTGGCGACCACCAAACCATCGAGCTGATGGACCACCTCGTCGAGGCACGACGCGGTGCGCAGGTTAGGAAACGAGCTCCTGAGATCGTTGAGGCGCTGCATATTGCTGTCGATCGCGGTGACCACGACGCCGGGTTGCTGAGACATCACGCGAACATGCTTGGAGCCCCAGTAGCCGCATCCGAGCACACCGATATGGGTATAGGCGTTGTCGCGAAGATCGATGACCGGTTCGGCCGCTCGCGAGGGCGCAGGAGCTGGTGCAGGAACCGGTGCAGGAGCTGATGCCGGAACGGGCTGAGCTGCCCTTGGTTCGGCTGCTGGCGGCGCTGGTGAAGTCGCCGCCTGGTCGGAGCGACGCCGTACCGAGGGCTGGGTTGGCGTTGGAACCTGCCGAACCGGTGGGATGTAGTCGACCACTGGCGCCGAAGCCAGCACAGAACCCAACCGCAGGGGTTCGGCGTGGCGGGCAGGAGCCGAGGGAGTGGCGGGCTGGCTCAACACCGCAGCGATGTGGTCGGCGGGCCGACCGGAGGCGATCGTGCGCGTACGCCGTCGCTTTGCGCCAACGATCAAGACAACGCCCAGCACGAGCAGGGCGAAGATGACCACGTTGACGATCAGAATGACTGGATTCACGACTGGCTCCGAACCGGCGTGGTTGGCCATTCGACTCTCTGCGTCGAATGGCCACACACGACGTTGAGTGATTAATTCAGCTAGCGGGTGGCACCCTAGTCGCACGAATGATCCGTGTCATCACCCGACGTGGGAAAATAGGCAGAAGATCCTACGTAGGGTGGGAACGAGTCGGGATCGGTTGTTATGTGTGGTGCGCAACGCTGACGTGTC
>CAYGMW010000015.1:0-24225 GCA_964350975.1 uncultured Acidimicrobiales bacterium
GCAGGCGTGCTCGCCGAACACGGCTCGGGTTGGATGGGCACGCCGGGCCTGGCCGGTCATCGCGACAACGGCAGTGGTTGGGCTCCGCGCATGGACGTCGGCGGCATCGAAGCCGACGCGCTCCGTGCAGTCATCGAGTGCACCGACGCCGTTGCCGGGATCAAGGCCGAGATCGTGTTCGACGCCCAGCCCCGTTCGGTGCGCATGTCCGTTGTGGTGCACAACCTGGGACCCGGCTCCTACCACCTCGACGCCGCGCTGTTGGGGGTGGTGGTTCCCGGACGAGCCACCGACCTATTGACCCTGGGTGGCCGTTGGACCCATGAGTTCCAGCAGCGCCGCACCCAGTGGGCTGACGGTGTGGTGGCCTTTGAGAACCGTCGTGGCAGGACCTCCCACGAACGAATCCCGGCGGTGTTCGCCGGCACCGCGGCCTTTGCGAACACCACCGGCGAGGTGTGGTGCGCCGCACTCGGCTGGAGCGGCAACGCCACCGTGCGGGCCGAACAGCACACTGACGGCACCAAGGTGCTCCAGTTGGGCGAGTTGTTGCTGCCAGGTGAGATCCGATTGGCCGCGGGCGAGTCCTACACCTCTCCTAGTGTTGAGCTCGTCTATAGCGATCACGGCACCAACGGTGTCAGCCAGGCGTTGCACGCATCGATCCGGGCCCGTGACGGCCATCCCGGGGTCGATCGGCCTCGGCCCGTTCTGCTCAACACCTGGGAGGCCGTGTACTTCAATCACGACCTCGAGACGCTCAAGCAGCTCGCCGACCGCGGCGCCGAGGTGGGTGCCGAACGCTTCGTGCTCGACGATGGCTGGTTCCACCTGCGCCGTCACGATCGCTCCGGCCTCGGCGACTGGTGGATCGATCCCGAGGTCTGGCCCAACGGCCTCGACCCCATTGTTTCCCATGTCACCGGATTGGGGATGGAGTTCGGCATCTGGTTCGAACCCGAGATGGTCAACCCGGACTCTGAGCTGTATCGGACCCATCCGGAGTGGGCTTTGGTGCCTGAGGGCTATGACCCCGTCCTCGGACGTCACCAACTGGTGCTCGATCTCGGCCGCCAAGAGGTTCGCGACTATCTCTTCGGGCAGATCGACTCGGTGCTCGCCAACCACGACATCGGTTATGTGAAGTGGGACATGAACCGCGACCTGGTTCATGCCAGCCACAACGATCGGGCCGGCGCCCATGCCCACGTGCGAGGGACCTACGCCCTCATCGACCGCTTGAAGGCGGCCCATCCACACGTTGAGATTGAGTCGTGTTCGTCCGGCGGCGGCCGCGCTGACTTTGAGATCCTGAAGCGCACCGAACGCATCTGGACCTCTGACAGCAATGACGCGCTGGCTCGCCAACACATCCAGGCCGGCGCGTCGATGTTGTTTCCGCCAGAAGTGATGGGCGCACATATCGGACCTCCGCAGTCACACACGTCAGGTCGCCGCCATGGTCTCGGTTTTCGGGCCGCGACTGCCTTCTTTGGCCATATGGGCATCGAGTGGAACCTGCTCACGATGAGCGCCACCGACCGTGAGCGCTTGGCATCGGTCATTGCGACCCATAAGCGGCACCGGGCGCTCCTTCACGGCGGAACCACGTGGCGCCTCGACACCGGCGACGACGCCACGGTCGCGTTCGCCGTCGTGAACACTGATGCCACCGAGGCCCTGGTGTCGTATGCAACTGTTGCCATGACCCGCTTCGCCCAGCCACTGCGCCTCCGAATCGCCGGGATCAGGCCCGACCTCCAGTACCGGGTCGAGACGGTCGATCTCGCGGGCCGCCCCACCGGCGCGGCGAAGTCCCAGCCCGCGTGGATCGATGGAGCCAGCGTGTCAGGCGAGGTGCTCACCGTTGTAGGCCTGGCAATGCCGCTGCTCTACCCCGAGTCCGCGCTCGTGTTGCACCTGGCGGCCGAAGCGTGAACCTGCGGGGAACCGTCGCGTTGGGTGCGAACGTCAAACCCACCATGAATCGTCGCCGTCGCTGCCTCACTGCTGTACTCACCTCGTTACTGGCGATCGGTGTCCTCGCCGGATGCGGCTCATCGGACGAGACCGAAGCGTTTCGTTTCGATACCGCTCCGCTCGACCTCGTGGTCGATCACGGGTGCGGCTACGGCTTTGCGACGAGCACCGCCGACCAGACTGCGGGCCTGTCGTTGTTTTGGACTAACGGGTTCGACGCTTCAACGCTGCGGCCCTTTGGTCTTGACGAAACCGGTTCGGTGGCGCTGCCGTCAGTCGGTTGGGAGGGCGAGTTGTGGATCGGCACCGACTTGTTCGCCAACTGGTGCGACGACGTCGTCGAGGTCGACGAGCCCGTGCCGAGCATTGTCGAACGTTGGACGGTGGTGTCGGGTGTGCTGACCTTCGACGAGCCAGATGGGCTGGTTGAGTTCGCCACCGCGCCGGTCACTGCCACGCTGTCGGGCGTGACGATCGAGTCGGCGGGCGGCGAGCAGCGCGAGCTGGCCGACATCAACCTGACGAACCCGGCGTGGGGCTTTTTCGCCGGGTAGCTACTATTGCCCCCATCCAACATGGGGGCATGTGATGTACGACGCAGTTGTTCGCGGTGGCCTGGTCTATGACGGAACGGGCGCAGCACCCCGCCATGCTGATGTGGGTGTCATCGGGTCGGTCATCTCGGTCGTCGGAACGCTCGACGAGGCCATGATCGGGCCCGACACGGTCGTCATCGACGCCACCGGGCGCATCGTCACGCCAGGTTTCGTCGATGCTCACACCCATTACGACGGACAGGTCACGTGGGATCCCTACATCACCCCGTCGACCTATCACGGGGTCACCACCATCGTCACGGGCAACTGCGGCGTGGGGTTCGCACCGTGCCGTCCCGAGCAGCGCGACTGGCTCATCGGGCTGATGGAAGGTGTCGAAGACATCCCCGGCACCGCCCTGCATGAGGGCATTGTGTGGGACTGGGAGACCTTTGCCGAATACCTTGATGCGCTCGACGCCAAGCCCTTCGCCATCGACGTCGGCACCCAGGTGCCCCACGGTGCCGTTCGGGCCTACGTGATGGGCGAGCGCGGCCCAGCCCACGACGACGCGACTGCTGAAGAGATCGCCGACATGGCCAAGGTCGTGAAGGACGCAATCGCCGCGGGAGCGCTCGGGTTCTCCACGTCTCGAACTGTCAAGCACAAGGACTCATCGGGCCATCTGACCCCCACCATCACCGCCCACGAGGACGAACTGGTCGGTATTGCTCGGGCGCTGGGCGAACTGGATGCTGGGGTGCTCCAAGGCATCAGTGACTTCTACGACTTCGACAGCGAGTTTGCCCTGTTTCGAAAGATGGCTGAGGCCTCGGGCCGGCCGTGTTCGATCACGGTGGAGCAACAAGACGCCCGACCCGAGTGGTGGACCCAGCTGCTCGACGCGATCACCGAAGCTCAGGCCGACGGGCTCGACATGTTGGGTCAGGTGCCCCCTCGGGCCACGGGTGTGCTGCTCGGTCTGACTGCCACGTTGCATCCGTTCAGCTTCCATGAGGCGTATCGGCCGTTGCATCACCTGCCGCTTGCTGACAAGGTTGCGGCGCTTCGAACCCCTGAGGTCAGGGCTGCGCTCATCCACTCCGAGTGCACCCTGCCCGAGGGGATCTTGGCTCGCGAGATCGTCACCGGGTTCCACAAGATGTTCCGCCTGGGCGACCCCGCGAACTACGAACCTGGCCCCGATGAGTCGTTCGAAGCCCTCGCTGCCGCGGCGGGAGTAGCGCCTCGCGAGATTGCACTCGACGCGTTGCTGGCCAACGATGGCACGGCGCTGATCTACCACCCGTTGTTCAACTATCTGCCAGGCAACCTCGACTATGTGGCCGAGATGCTCGAGCACCCGCACACCGTGATGGGGCTATCCGACGGGGGCGCCCACTGTGGCGTTATCTCCGACGCCAGCTTCCCGACGACGCTGATCCAGCACTGGGGTCGCGACCGCACGGCCGGGCCCAAGATTGCGCTCGAACGTCTCGTGAGCATGCAGACCCTCGAAACGGCCCGGCTCGTTGGCCTGCACGACCGGGGTGTGCTCGCCGCGGGGTACAAGGCCGACATCAATGTGATCGACTTCGAACACCTCGTCGCCCACGAACCCGTCGTCGAGTACGACCTCCCAGCCGGTGGGCGGCGTTTGGTCCAGCGCGCCACCGGCTACGACGTCACGATGGTGTCGGGTCAGGTCGCGTTCCGCAACGGCGAACCCACCGGCGTGTTGGTGGGCAAGCTCATCAGGGGTGCACAAGCGGCGCCCACGCCCAGCTGACCTCACCCGACAATCACGCAGATATATCTGCGAACAAATCGCGATAAATGTCTGGTTGCTCGTCGTGGTGGTCGATACGCTCACCCGCCATGCAACGTGTGCTTGGATTCCCAGAAACAGTGAACGAAACCGCGGCCCGGGTGGTGGCGTCCGGGGTGGTGGTCATCTCCGCGCTCACCTTGCTGACGGGGCAGGGTTGGTTGTTGGTTCCGCTCGTCTACGGCTTTGCGGCCCGCGTCCTTGCGGGACCCACATTGAGCCCGCTTGGGCTCTTCGCAACCCGGGTCGTGGTGCCCCGACTCGCGGGTCCACACCGTCAGGCGCCCGGCGCGCCGAAGCGGTTTGCCCAAGGAATCGGCCTGGCGGTCAGCTCGGTCGCTGCCCTTGCCTGGTTCGCCGGTGCTGGGCCTGTGGCGACGGTGGCCCTTGCTGGTCTCATCGTGGCCGCCGGCCTCGAAGCGGGCCTTGGGCTGTGCCTGGGGTGCGTGGCCTATCGCCGACTGTTCGGGTGCGCCGAATGTGACGACATCACGGCCCGCCTCGACGCAGCCCTGGCTGTGCCAACCAGCCAGGGCTGAGCGGAGTCGATCAGCTGGCGCTGAAACCGTCGATGATGGCGTTCAGGGTTGGTGATGGGCGCATGGCCGCGGCCGCCAACTCCGGCTTCGGGAAGTAGTAGCCGCCGATATCCATCGCGACGCCTTGGCACTCGATGAGCTCGGCCGTGATGGCGTCTTCATTGGCGTCGAGGGCATCGGCCAGCGGAGCGAACACCGCAGCCATCGCAGTATCGGCGGTCTGGTCGGCCATAGCCCGAGCCCAGTACTTCGCGATGTAGAAGTGGCTGCCACGGTTGTCAATCTCGTTGACTCGACGTGACGGCGACTTGTTCTCGTCGAGCAGCTGTCCGGTTGCGGCATCGAGGGCATCGGCCAGGATCTGGGCTCCGGCGTTGCCGTAGTTGTGGGCCAGGTGTTCGAACGACACGGCCAAGGCCAAGAACTCGCCGAGTGAGTCCCAGCGGAGGTGGTTTTCCTTTTCGAACTGCTGAACGTGTTTCGGGGCCGAGCCACCCGCACCAGTTTCGAACAGGCCGCCACCGTTCATTAGGGGCACAATCGACAGCATCTTGGCGCTCGTTCCGACCTCGAGGATTGGGAACAGATCGGTGTTGTAGTCGCGCAGCACATTGCCGGTCACCGAGATTGTGTCCTCGCCGCGTCGGATGCGTTCGAGGCTGTAGCGGGTGGCGTCGGCCGGGGCCATGATCTCGATGGTCAGACCGTCGGTGTCATGGTCGGCGAGATAGGTGGTGACCTTGGTGATGAGCTGGGCATCGTGGGCTCGATTGGCATCGAGCCAGAACACCGCCGGCGAACCCGTCGCCCGGGCCCGGCCCACTGCGAGCTTGACCCAGTCCTGCACGGGTGCGTCCTTGACGTTGCACATACGCCAGATGTCGCCTTGTTCGACGTTGTGGCTCATGAGCACGTTGCCGTTGCTATCGACCACCTGCACGGTGCCGGCTGCTGGAATCTCGAACGTCTTGTCGTGGCTGCCGTACTCCTCGGCCTTTTGGGCCATCAGACCGACGTTCGGAACTGTGCCCATGGTCGTTGGGTCGAACGCTCCGTGGGCGATGCAGTCGTCGATGGTGGTCTGGTAGATGCCCGCGTAGCTGCTGTCGGGGATGACGGCCTTGGTGTCTTGCTGCTTGCCTTCGGCGTTCCACATCTGACCTGAGGTGCGGATCATTGCGGGCATCGAGGCGTCGATGATGACGTCAGACGGGACGTGCAGGTTGGTGATACCCCGATCGGAGTCGACCATGGCCAGGTCAGGGCCGTTGGCGTACGCCGCTTCGATAGCCGCCATCACCCTGGCCTTGGTGTCGGCAGGAAGGGCATCGACGGCGGTGAGCACATTGCCAAAACCATTGTTCGGGTCGGCTCCGGCCTCGTCGAGAACATCGCCGAACTCGGCGAACACGTCGGCGAAGAACGCTCGGACGCCGTGGCCAAAGATGATCGGGTCGGACACCTTCATCATCGTGGCCTTGAGATGCAGCGAGAACAGGACACCTTTGGTCTTGGCGTCGACGATCTGTTCGGCCAAGAACGATTCGAGGGCCCGCTTGCTCATGAACGTCGAATCGACGACCTCGCCAGCGTCGACGCTGACGGCGGCTTTCAGCACCGTGGTGGTGCCGTCAGCGGCGACATGCTCAATGCGAAGCGAATCGTTGGACCCAACCGTGACGGACTGCTCGTTGGAAAAGAAGTCGCCCTCGCTCATGGTTGCGACATGGGTCTTGGACTCAGGCGACCAGGCACCCATTGAGTGGGGATGTTTGCGAGCAAACTCCTTGACGGCCTTTGGGGCCCGACGGTCGGAGTTGCCCTCGCGCAGCACCGGGTTGACGGCACTGCCCATCACCTTGCTGTAGCGAGCCCGAGCGTCGACTTCGGCATCGGTCGACGGGTCGTCTGGGTAGTCGGGCAGGGCGTAACCCTGGGCCTGCAACTCGCCAATAGCGGCCTTGAGCTGGGGGACCGACGCCGAGATGTTCGGCAGCTTGATGATGTTGGCCTCAGGCGTCTTGGCCAGCTCGCCCAGTTCGGCAAGGGCGTCGGGGGCCTGCTGCTCTGGAGGCAGCAGATCGGAGAAGTTGGCCACGATGCGTCCAGCGAGCGAGATGTCACGGGTTTCGACACCCACGCCTGCGGCGGCGGCAAAAGCTTCGACGATCGGCAGCAGCGAATAGGTCGCAAGCGCAGGGGCCTCGTCGGTATGGGTGTAGATGATCTTGGCCTCAGACATGGGTGGATCCGTCCAGATGCAGGTGGGGCAATGACGACCTGAGGTTACAGGCGGCTCGCCAAAGGCTGGGGCGAGTGCGACAATGAACAGATGTACACCGTGCCGTGGACCCGTATGGAAGATGGAAGCCGAGCTGACTACGAAATGTTGTCTCCGGCCTATGAGGACCACGCCAAGGCGACCCTGGCTCCGAACCTCGTGTCGATCCTGACCATGATGAAGGGTCCGAAGCTCGGTTACCAGGTTGACCGCTACGACCACAGCTTGCAGTCGGCGACGCGGGCACTGCGCAACGGCGAGTCGATCGACATGATCGTCGGTGCGTTGTTCCATGACGTGGCCGACGCGTTCGCACCTGAGAACCACAGCAAGGCCGCGGCAGTGCTGCTTGAGCCCTACGTCGACGAACGCACCCGCTGGGTGGTCGAACATCACGGCATCTTCCAGGGCTATTACTACTTCCATCACCACGACGGCGACCGCTACGCCCGCGACAGGTACTCCGACTCGCCGTTCTACGACGACTGTGTGCTGTTTTGCGCCGAGTACGACCAAAACTGCTTCGACCCGAACTACGACACGTTGGCGATCGAGGAGTTCATGCCCATGGTTGCCGAAGTGTTGGGCCGACCGTCGAAGGTGCCGGGGGTGGCTCCGCTCGACGGGTCGCCAGCAGTGGGCGCGTGAACAAGTACGGCCCCCGGTCAGCTGATGGTGGTGTTGACCGGCTGCTGTTGCCCGGCGCCGGCGGTGAGCTGTGGATGTGCGGCAAACACGCGATCGGGCCCGATGTTGAGGCCGCTCTTGAGCGCGCTCACCATGCGACCACGGTGGTGTGTCTGAACGAGCGTCACGAGCTCGACGACCGTTATGTGGACTATGTCAACTGGCTCGACGCGAACCTCGGTGGCGCGGCGATCTGGCACCCAATTGCGGATCTGCACGTTCCGACGCTTGACGCCGCGACGGGGTTGGTGGCGAGCATCGTCGACCGTCTCGACAGCGGCAGCAATGTGCTGATGCATTGTGCTGCGGGCATTGGACGCACCGGTACTACCGCGGCGATGGTCGTCATCGCTCGGGGCTACTCGGTCGACGACGCCCTCGCCATCGTGGCCGAGAGCCGTCCTATGGCTGGACCCGAAGTCGGCGCCCAGCGCGATCTCGTCAATGCCTATGCCGAGCGACATCATGTTTGACCTCATCGCCGAAGCCCTCGATCAGTGTGCTGTTGGCGGGCCCTCCGGCGCTCCTCCGGTGTCGGTTTCGCGGCCACGGGTCGAGGTCGCCGGCGAGGGCGATTGGCCCTCCGCGTTCGCCGTCACCGAGTTGGCGGTCGCGGCGGTCGGCGCCGCTGCGGCCGAAGTGGGAGCACTCGTTGGTCGCGACGTCACGGTCGATCGGCGACTGGCATCGCACTGGATGGTGTCGTCGATCGAGCCGTCGTGGACCATGCCTCCGGTGTGGGACGCGATCGCCGGGGTGTATGAGACCAACGATGGGTGGATCCGCCTCCACACCAATGCCCCGCACCATCGCAACGCAGCTGTGGCAGTGCTCAGAGCAGGCGACCGCGATCTGGCTCTCGACAACAAGACGGCGGTGGCTAGCCGGGTGCTCTCGTGGTCTGGGTCAGACCTCGAAGCCGCAGTCGTCGACGCTGGCGGTTGTGCCGCGGAGTTTCGCTCGCTCGACGACTGGGCAACCCATCCGGCGGGAGCTGCGGTCTACAGCGAACCCCTCGTCGCCTGGCGGGCCGGATCGTCGTCGATCTTGCGGGATTCGATGGGTGCCCCAGGTCGACCGTTGGCCGGGCTTCGCGTGCTCGACCTCACTCGGGTGCTTGCGGGACCGGTAGCGACCCGCTTCTTGGCCGGGTGGGGCGCTGAGGTCTTGCGAATCGACCCCCTCGACTGGAACGAAGACTCCCTGGTTCCTGACGTCACGCTGGGCAAGCGGTGCGCCCGCGTCGACCTCGCCACCTTCGAAGGACGGACCACCCTGGAGGGTCTCATTGCGTCATGCGACGTGATGGTGCACGGGTATCGCCCTGGTGCTCTCGATGGGCTTGGGTTTGGACGCGAGCGTCGCGAGGCGTTGCGCCCCGGGCTCATCGACATCAGCCTTGACGCGTATGGGTGGACCGGCCCCTGGGCCGGTCGGCGAGGATTCGACAGCCTGGTGCAGATGAGCGCCGGGATTGCTCACCGGGGCATGGTCGTGGGCGGTACCGACCAGCCGACGCCACTGCCGGTGCAGGCTCTCGACCATGCCGCTGGGTACCTCGTCGCCGCGGCGGCCGTGCGAGCCGTGCGCCACCGCCTCGAGACCGGTGTCGGTGTCGGGGCCACATTGTCGTTGGCTCGGACGGCGAAACTGCTCACGGACGGCCCAGAGGGATCGTTCGACGCAGTGCTCGGGCCGCTCAGCGATGATGACTTTAGTCCCATCGCTGAGGTGACCTCGTGGGGTCCGGCTCGACGATTGAAGGCGCCGTGCGGCCTCGATGGCGTGGACATGGAGTGGAACTCTGTGGCATCGCCGCTCGGCTCATCACCGGCACGCTGGTCGGCATGAAGACAGCACGTCGATGAAGAGGGCACTTCCGCCAAGAGGAGCGTGCGGCCAGCGCATTCCGTACTATCTGCATCCACGATGCCTGACCGAATACGCCTATGTCTGAAGTAATCCCCCAGCTCGTCCTGGTCCTCGTGCTGGTGGTCGTCAACGCGGCCTTTGCTGGCACCGAACTGGCGTTGGTGTCGTTGCGCGAAGGTCAGCTCCAACGACTCGAACGCGACTCGCGTACTGGGGCGGTGCTGGCTGGGCTGGCCCGTGAGCCGAATCGTTTCCTTGCCACCATCCAGATCGGCATCACGCTGGCCGGGTTCCTGGCATCAGCTGCTGCTGCGGTGTCGCTCGCAGAGCCCCTTGAGGCACCACTGGGCTTCCTTGGCGGGGCAGCGGGCCCGGTTGCGATCGTCGTCGTGACCCTGCTGCTGGCCTATCTCACCTTGGTGTTTGGCGAACTCGCACCCAAGCGGGTGGCCATGCAAAAGGCCGAACGTTGGGGGATGGTGATGGCTCGCCCCCTCGCGGTGCTGTCGACGCTGACGCGGCCCGTGGTGTGGTTGCTGTCGCATTCGACGAACACTGCGGTGCGCTTGATGGGTGCTGACCCCCACCTGCAACGCCCGGAAGTGACTGAAGAGGAGCTCCGAGACATGGTGGCGCTCCAGCCCACCTTCACTCCAGAGCAGCGACTGATTATCGACGGCGCGTTCGAGATTGCCGAACGAACTCTCGACCAGGTGTTGGTACCGCGGGGCGACGTCTTTGCCCTCGATGCCGATGTTGGGTGCGACGTGGCCATTCAACAGTTGAAAACCTCAGGGCACAGTCGAGCTCCGGTCGTGGTGGGCCGAAACCTCGACGACGTTGTCGGCTTTGTTCACTTGCGACAGTTGATCGATGGTTCCGATGGCCCGGTGTCGGAACTGGCGGCCCCGGTCGCCGCGTTTCCCACGTCGGCACGCGTGCTCACGACCATGCGTGAGATGCAGCGGCTTCGCTCCCAGATGGCCCTCGTCGTGAACGAGCATGGTGGTGTCTCGGGCATCGTCACCATGGAGGATCTGGTCGAGGAACTCGTGGGCGAGATTTACGACGAAACCGACCGCGACTTGGCGTCGGTTCGACATGAGGCCGACGGCACGGTCGTGCTCCCTGGCCGCTTCCCGATCCATGATCTGGCTGACGTTGGCATCGAGTTGCCCACCGGCGACTATGCGACGGTCGCGGGCCTGGTGCTCGAACAGCTCGGTCGGATACCGGCGGTATCGGAGTCCTTCGAACTCGACGGTTGGCACGTCGAGGTGAGGGCGGTCAACAAACGATCGGTCGGTGAGATCGCGCTACGGCGAGTGGTGGTAGGTCCCGAGCCCGATCTTGGCGTGACGAGCAGCTAGGCGGCCCCGCCAATCCAGCGCCAGACCTGAAAGCGCTTGCATGGCCGCGGTGAAGGTGGCTGGGGCCGCTAGGTTTTCGTCGTGTCTTGCTCCGAAACGACCCCAGAAACACAGGCAGCACCGACGCCATGGTGGCGACAAGGTGTGGTCTACCAGGTGTACATCCGCTCCTTTGCCGATGGAAACGGCGACGGCACCGGCGACATTGCGGGCCTGCGCAGCCGACTCGGCTACCTGAGCGAGCTCGGTGTTGACGCCATCTGGCTCAACCCGTGGTACCTGTCGCCGCTGAACGACGGCGGTTACGACGTTGCCGACTATCGAGCGATCGACCCCCGGTATGGCACGCTCGTTGACGCCGAAGCCCTGATCGCCGACATCCACGCCCACGACATCAAGGTCATTGTCGACCTGGTGCCCAACCACACGTCGTCGGAGCATGTGTGGTTCCAGGCTGCGTTGGCAGCTGGTCCGGGGTCGCCTGAGCGCGAGCGCTACATCTTCAAAAAAGGCAAGGGCGTCGACGGTTCGGAGCCCCCAACCAACTGGGAAGCGGTGTTCGGCGGCTCGGCCTGGGAACGCCTCGACGACGGCGACTGGTATCTGCACCTGTTCGACGCCAGCCAGCCCGACCTCAACTGGGAACACCCGGAGGTGAGGGCCGAGTTTGAGTCGATCTTCCGCTTCTGGCTCGACCGTGGTGCCGATGGCTTCCGAGTCGACGTGGCCCACTCGATGATCAAGGACCAGAGCTTCCCCGACATCGAACAGACGACGGCCATCTTGAGCAATGTGCGGACCCCGAATCACCCACATTGGGATCGTGACGGCGTGCATGAGATCAATCGGTCCTGGCGCCGGATCCTCGACAGCTACGACGGCGACCGAATGATGGTGGCCGAAGCCTGGGTGGCCCCCGAGAGCCTTCCCAGGTATCTGGCCGCCGACGAGTATCAGCAGTCGTTCAACTTCGACTTCTTGACCGCACCATGGAATGCGAGCGAGATGCGCTCCATCGCGGCGTCCGCTATTGAGGCGGTCGCCGAGGTCGGTTCCACGACGACCTGGGTGCTGTCGAACCACGACGTCATGCGGCATGCGACCCGATATGGGCTCCCCGCCGATACCGACTGGCGCACCTGGCCGATCACCGGCCCGGCTGATGCTCTCGACGTCGAGTTGGGCCGCAAGCGGGCCCGAGCCGCGGCGCTCATGATGTTGTCGTTGCCTGGCTCGGTGTATCTGTACCAAGGTGATGAGCTCGGCTTACCCGAGGTGTGGGACCTTCCCGCAGAGGTGCTTGATGACCCCGTGTGGGAGATGTCCCAGCACACCCAAAAGGGTCGCGACGGCTGCCGGGTCCCAATCCCGTGGACAGCTGACGGGTCATCGTTTGGTTTCGGCTCCAACGGTGCGTGGTTGCCGCAGCCTCCCGAATTCGGACCCCTTTCGGCCGCCGTTCAGGCCGGCGATCCAGACTCGTCGCTGAGCTTGCACCGACACGCCATTGCTCTGCGTCGCGCCCATCTGGTCGACAACGAAGAGATCACCTGGCTCGACCTTGGCGACGACGTCGTGGCCTACCGGCGCGGTGGCGCGCTGAGCTGCGTGGTCAACTTCGGCCCACCCATCGAGCTGCCAGCGGGCGAGGTTGTGCTCGCATCAGGCCCGCTCGACGACCACGCGACGGTCCTGCCAACCGACACCGCCGTGTGGCTTGTTACCGTCTGAGCCCATGATCAGTCACCGTGATGTTCTCCAGATGCTGTCGGAGTTGGTGACGCTCACCACGCTCGAAGAAGAAAGCCCGCAATCGTTCAAGGTGCGGGCCTATGAGAACGCTCGTCTCGGGATCGAGGCCGACGGTCGCGATGTGACCACCATGACGGTGGCTGAGCTCACCAAGATCAAGGGCGTGGGCAAGGCGACCGCGTCGAAGATTGTCGAGCTCGTGTCCACCGGCGAGGTCGCGAAGCTGTCGATGCTGCGCGACAAGTACCCCCAGTCCGTCGTCGAGCTGAGCCGGATCCCCGGCGTTGGACCAAAGACGCTCAAGGTCATGCGGGCCGAACTGGGCATCCACGATGTTGAGTCGCTCAAGGCCGCAATTGAGTCCGAGCAGCTCCGCACGTTGCCAGGTCTGGGAGCGACGAGCGAGGCCAAGATCGCGAAGTCGATCGAGCGTCTGGGCCTGTCGGGCAAGGATCGTCGCACGCCGATTGCCGATGCTCTGCCGCTGGCCGTCCGACTGGTCGAATTCCTCGAATCGTTGCCCACGGTGACCCAAGCGATGCACTGCGGGAGCTTGCGTCGGTTCTCTGAAACCATCGGCGACATCGACATCACCGTTGCCTCCGACGACGGCCCCGCCGTGATGGCTGCCGTCGTTGCCCACCCTGAGGCTCACGACATCGTGGTCAGTGGCGACACCAAGACCTCGTTCCTCACCTCGTCGGGCCTCCAAGTCGACGTCAGGGTCGTGACCGCCGAACAGTTTGGCGCCGCCACGCTGTACTTCACCGGCTCCAAGGCCCACAACATCGAGCTGCGTCAGCGAGCCATCGACCGGGGATTCACCCTGAACGAGTACGGCCTGTTCGGCCCACCGAAGGACGACTCGTCGACCTCGACGGACAACCGACCTCTGATCGCGTCGAAGCGAGAACACGACATCTATGCCGCTCTCGATCTTGAGTTCGTGCCGCCTCCGATGCGCGAAGGGACAGGCGAAGTCGCCGCGGCCGCCACCGGCCTTCCCGAGCTGGTGCAGCGCACCCACATCAGGGGCGACTTGCACTATCACACGGCCCGTTCTGGCGACGGACGCTCGTCGGTCGAGGACATGGTGCAGGTCGGCGTCGACGCTGGTTATGAATACCTGGCCATCACCGACCATGGCGTCGATTTGGCCATCAACGGCTCGACCGCCGAGCAGATGCTCGAACACCGCGACCACATTGCTCAGGTGCAGGCGTCGCACCCGAACACAGCGCTGCTGTGGGGGTGCGAGCTCAATATCGGGGCCAAGGGCGGCCTCGACTACGACGACGACTTCCGGGCCCTGTTCGACTACACGGTGGCGTCGGTGCATTCGCATTATGACCAGTCGCCCCTCGACCAGACCAAGCGCCTGATCGCGGCCATCTCTGACCCAACGGTCAACTCGATCGGCCACCTCTCGGGGCGCTATATCGGACGTCGGCCGGGTATCGAGTTCGATATTGATGTGGTGCTTGAGGCGTTGCTGCACTTCGACGTGGCCCTCGAAATCAATGGTGCACTTCAGCGCCTCGACGCGGCATCTGACGTGGTTCGTAAGGCCGTCGACCGTGGGGTCAAGCTGGTCATCAACACCGACAGCCACCATGTGTCGGAACTGGGCCGCATGGAGTACGGCGTGCTGACGGCCCAGCGGGGCTGGGCGCCCCGCGAGTTGGTGGTGAACACCTGGCCCAAGGACGACTTCTTGGCGTGGGTTGGGCGGCCGCAGCGCCTGAGTTCAGATCGGTGACGGGCCAGCTGCCAGTTCTTTGGTGATCGGCGTCGGGAAGCGCCACTTGATCCGGACGTCACCGAGCCAGGCGGCAAGCTCATCGACCTGAGCTTCGACGTCGACGGTCGTCGAGCCGGTGAATCGGGTGGCGATGGTGCCATCGGCCCGCTGGGTCCACGATCCGACCACTTCACCGTCGAGCCAGATGGTCGGGCCGGCATTGCCGTTGCGGTCGAACAGGCCGAGTGCTGCGCTGTCGTCGACGTACCAGCTGCGCTGCTTCCAACCCATCGTTGTCGAGTCCAGGCCAGGCAAGAGGGCAACCGTTGCGTCCATGGAAGGGGCATCGAGATCGTCGCCGCTCAGCACATAGCCGGGTTCGGTCGCGCCCTCAAGGTCGACTTCGATGGCGCCGAGAGCTGTCAGGCTGGCCTTGATTGGTCCCTTGGCGATTCCCGTCCACCAGGCCATATCGGTCAAGGTGGCAGGGCCGCACACGCCGAGGTAGCGCTCGATGAGTGACCTGAGCGACTCGACTGGGTCGAGGCGTTCGAACACTGCTGGCTCAACCCAGTTGCCCATTGGCTCCCAGGTCCACGCTCCTGAGGTGAAGTCGTTCCCGGCCGGACGGCCGCGGGCAATCCGACCTTCAGCGGCGAGGAGTTCGAGGACCTTCGATGTGATCCGGATGGGCCGCGAGTGGGGCTTGCCGGGCGCGGGATCGATGCGCACCCGCAACCCTGGGACGTGGTCCGCGAGGGCCGCGCCCGTTGCCGGACCTCGCTCGGTCAGCCAATCGACCACGTCGCGTTCGACGGCTCTCATGAAGCGCTCGGCGTCGTCATCGGTGTCCGGGCTGGTGCGTATCCACGCGATCACGTTCGACCGAAGCTTGCTGACCAGTGGTCCGTTGAACGCTCCGTGGGCGATCGGGGCGACGTCCAACGGCATCGTAAACACCGTTCGCCGGATGGTCGTGTGCCTCAGCAAGCTTCGCTCGGTGTAGAACGCGTGGTCAATATCGACCGCGCTCACCCCAGATCGAGCCTGGATGCTGAGATACGGGGTTGTGGGATCAGTCGAATGCACCAGGGCGAGGGCTGCGACAGCGTCGGTGAGGTGCCGGCTGCTTCGGCCGCTCGGGTCGAGCTGATGGCGGGCGACGAGCAGGCGGCGACGTTGTTCGGTGTCAATCCTGATCATGGCCAACGCTGCCCACTCTCGCCGCCGAACCTGTGCCGGTTGTCGACACCGTAACTGAGCATGGGTGGGGAGGGGAATGACGGGTGCTGCCAATTGGTTCACTTCTGTGCGACGCCGCCGTCGCCGTAACAGGAGAACATCATGGCCCGTGCCATCTTCAACGGATCCGTCATTGCCGAAAGCGACGACATCGTCACTGTCGAAGGCAATGCGTACTTCCCGATCTCGTCGCTCGTCGCGGGAGTCACCACCGACTCGGCTCGCACCACCGTGTGCCCGTGGAAAGGTACCGCCAACTACTGGAACCTCAGCGTCGATGGTGTAACCGCTGACAACGCGGCCTGGTACTACGCCACGCCAAAGGCCGGAGCTGAGCAGGTTTCCGGTCGTGTTGCGTTCTATCCGGTGGTCACCATCGAACAGTGACCGCCGCTCGAGAGTTGTGGTGAATGTCACGCGAAACGCGGTATGACTCGCGGGCCCGATGGCGTTGACTCTTGGCATGTCTGACGGCCTTTCCACCGACCAAACGCCCTCCCGAACCAAGCGCTCCTGGGTTTCGCGGCTGGCAACAGCTTCGGCCCGTCGCTGGAAGCTGACCCTGTCCCTCTGGGGCCTCGTGCTGGTCGTCGGTGCCGGCGCCTGGTTCTTCGGTCTGGCTCGCGAGGGATTCCCTCCGGTCAACCTGCCCATCGCTGTGGTCGATGGCACCTACTTCGTGGACGACCCTGAACTCGTCGACGAAGCGGTCGCGGTGCCATTGGGCGAGGCGTACCAGGCCATCGCCGAGGTGAAGGAAGTCCTCACCATTACGAGGGCCAACTCGTTCGTGCTGGTGGTCGAGTTCGATGACGCGGTCTCGTCTCCTGAGGGAGCGGTGTTGCTCGAAGCTGCCACTGCAGCGACCTCAGTGGCATCGGAGGCGTCGCTCACCGTACGGCCTCTCGACGCGACCAAGTTCGTCGAGGTGTACGACATCCTGGTGGCCGTGAGCGGCCCAGCCGGGGCCTCACCTGAGCAGCTCGAAGCCGTCGCCGCAGGCGTAGCTGATCATCTCGCGGGAGCCCCCGAGATCGAAGAAGCGGTCGTGCGCGACCTCTTGACCGTTGGCGTCAACCCCGAAACCGGCGAAGAAGAGACACGCCGAACCCGCTATACCCGGGTGGCCTACGAGGGCGCCGAGGCGTTCGAAGAATCGGTCGCGGTCGGGCTCATCCGGGCCGACGCGGCCAATGTCGACGTGCTCGAGTTCAGCGATGCCGTGAAGAACCGGCTCGACAGCGCGCCAGCCTTGCCAGACGGTTTCCATGCCGAGGTGACGGCGGACTTCGCCAACGAGATCCGCTCCCAGTTGAGCTCGCTGAGCGGCAACTTGTTGACCGGCCTCATTGCCGTGGCCATCGTGAGCCTGGCGTTGATTGGCTGGCGGGTGTCGATCATCACCGCGCTGTTTATGGCCACCGTGATGATGGCCGCGCTGATCGGGCTCTGGGTGTTTGGCTATTCGCTCAACACCATCACCTTGTTCGGGCTCATCTTGACCTTGGGCTTGCTCGTCGACGACGCCATCGTCATCAGCGAATCGATCGACGCGGCGCGACATTCACCCGATCTGGAGTCAGATGATCCGGTGGAAATCGTGTCGTTGGCGACACATCAGGTCGGCGCTGCGTCGCTGGCCGGCACGCTCACCACGGTGTTGGTGTTCGCTCCGCTGCTGTTCGTCGGTGGTGTGCTTGGCGAGTTCATTCGGGCCATTCCGGCCACGGTCATCATCACCTTGAGCTTGTCGTTCTTGTTCTCAGTGACCTTCATTCCCGCGATTGCGCGCCGGTTCTTGTTGTCGGCGCCCAAGTCGACCAATCCGATCATCCGCGCCGAAGAAAAGGGCGCCCGTGCCCTTGGCCGTTTGGCTGCCTACCCGGCTGGAAATGGCTTCCGAGGCTGGCTGGTCGGTGGCGGCCTCGTCGCGTTCGCTCTCGTTTCGGTGTTCGCCTCGTTCGGTGTTGCCGCCCAGGTGGGCTTCAACATCTTCCCGCCCACCAAGGACAGCAATGGGCTGCAGCTGACGGTCGACTTCGACCCTGGCACCACGATCGAACAGGCCCAAGCGATCAGCAGCGAGCTGGATGCGATCACCCTGTCGGTGTTGGGAGACGACCTGGTGCGAGCCCAGTACATCCGAGGCAACGAGACCTTGGCGTTCTCGGTGATCGACATTGTTCCCTTTACCGACCGTTCGACCACTTCGCCGCAGTATGCCGAGGCCCTCGAAGCGGCGATGGCCGATGTGGAAGGAGTTCGCATTTCGGCCAGCCCACTCGAGAACGGTCCGCCCGTGTCGGACTTCCCGTTCGCGGTCCAGATCGCCGTGGCCGACGATCAGGTAGCGGCCGGTGAGCAGCTGGCGGCAGACATTGCTGCGGGGATCAAGGGTCGCGAGCTCGACAAGACTTTTTTTTTTAATTTTTTGTCGTACACCTTGATCTACACGGCGGGTCAGGTGCAGCGCATCGACGGGCAGCGGGTGGTCGAGGTGCTTGCGAGCTTCAGCACCGACGACACGACGAACAACCTCAACGCCACCGAGGAACTCGTTGTTGCTGAGTTTGCCTCTGGTCTCGTGGATCGTGGTCTCGACGCCGATGCATTGGCGTTCGACTTCGGCCAGGAGTCCGACAACGCCGACGACTTCGCTTCGTTGGGTACCGCCATGATGGTGGCCCTGGGCCTGATGCTGCTGTTGCTGGTGACCCAGTTCCGGTCGATCGTGCAGCCACTGCTGATCTTCTTGGCTATCCCGTTCAGCTTCATTGGCGTGTTTACGCTCCTGCTGTGGACTGACAATCCTCTGAGCTTCTTCGTGGTGGTTGGTTTCATTGCGCTCATCGGCGTGGTGGTCAACAACACGATTCTGCTGGTCGACCAGGCGAACCAGGGGCGTCGGGCCGGGCTGATTCCGGCCCAAGCCATCGGCCAAGCCGTATCAAAGCGAGCCCGGCCGCTCATCGCCACCAGTCTCACCACCGTCGCTGGCCTCTTGCCGTTGGCACTGGCCGACCCGTTCTGGGAGGCCCTCAGCTTCACCTTGATCGGCGGCTTGGTTGCGTCGACGTTCACTGTCTTGTTGGCGTTCCCCGTCTTTTACCTCGTGGTCGAAAAGGCCCGTCGGGCGGTGCGCAACTTCGCCAGGTCTCGCATGGGCCGTGAGCTGGTCTAGGTACCGCTGCTAGGTTCTCGCTGTGGCTTCTGGAGATCAACGCGCCGTACCCGCTCAACCCCTGGACGGATCGGGGCTGCGCGCCGCAATTGTTCGCACGGGCTGGAACGCGGAGATCGTCGACCGGCTCACCGCAGGTGCCGAGCGGGGGCTCTCCAGTACCGGCATCGAGCACATCGAGGTCGTCCAAGTTGCCGGGGCGCTCGAGTTGCCGCTCGCGTGCCAGTTGCTGGCCCAAGCAAACGCCTGCGATGTCATGGTTGCCGTCGGAGCCGTCATCAGGGGCGAAACCACGCACTACGAGCTGGTCTCAGAGGGTGCGAGTGTGGGCTTGCAGCGGGTCAGCTTGGAGTTCAGCGTGCCAATCGGGTTCGGGCTCGTCACCGTCGAAAACGAGGCCCAGGCCAACGCCCGAAGCGAGGGCCCCGGTGGTCACAATGTTGGCGAAGAGGCAGCAGTGGCCGCTGTCGAACTGGCCGTGTTGGCACGCCGGCTCGGTGTATCCACCACTGGGTAACCGACTCGAACTAGGTTGCCGCTGGCCGTGAGCTTGGTGGGCTCGAAATTGTTCGAGAAATCATGCTCGGCATCCGCGAGTAGTCGCACATGGTGTGGTTCCCTATCGGGTTGTGAATTACATCGATGAAGTTTGCCTTCGGGGCCCCAAGGCGGCGGTACAGCCCTGCCGCTTGAGGTCGACGCTTCGCCTGGCCTTGGTGGTGGCCATGATTGCTTCCGGCCTGGCGATTGCTGCCGATGCCACACCTGCGGGTGCCGCCCCCGCCGAGTTCTGTTTTGACGTCGAGGCATATTCGGCCACCACCGCCCCGGCCGGTTCGGGCAACTTCGGCGACGTTGGTGCGGCCAACACCTTGACCGGGGGAGAGGTCAGCACCCTGACCGGCGTCGCTGGCGGCACGCTCGACGTCAAGATCACCTGGGAAAACGATCACGACGGCATCATGCTCGACCCAGCAGTTACGCCGGATTTCGTTGGTCTTGACGGGTACCAGGGCGTGCTTGGGTCCAACGGAGTGCTGCGCTCTTTCCCAAAGAACGATCAGGTGGCTCGCATGAGCCTCGAGTTCTTGTGGGCCGGTACCTCTACTCCAGCTCCGGTCTCGATGACCAAGCTGTTGATGGGTGGCCAGCGAGAGTTCACCGGGGTCGACAAGCCCTTTGGCGTGGCGGAGTTCACCCTGCTCAGCGGTGGAGCGGCCGGATCGCCCGTCGCCCCGACGTATGGCGACCCCGACGTATCGATCACCGACAGCGATTCAAGTGACGGCATCGCCGGTTTGGGCACCGCGCCGATCATTGAGCTCAACGACGCCAACTTCGGTGTGGCCAACAACACGGCATACAACGAAGCCCGGTCGTCGTATGTGTCCGTTGGTGCCCTCGACGTGCGGGACTGGACGATCCTTGACTGGGGCGGAGCGACCGGCGACACCCTTCGATGGGACCTGTATGGGTCGGCGACCAACGATCCTGAGACCGTGTCGCTCGCATCGGCTGTTCCTCACACTGGTCTGAGCGCCTACATCGCCGGGCTGTGTTTTGTGCCGCCGGAGTACGACCTCGCGCTGATCAAGACCCTCGATGGTGTGGCGCCGCTGGCTGCTGTGGTCGGTGCGAACCTCAACTTCGAGATCACGGTCATCAACCAAGGCGATGGTCCGTCGGGTGCCTACACCGTCACCGACACCCTTCCAGCGGGCACGAGCTACGTCAGCGACACCTCAGGCGCCACGGCCAACGTCAGCGGCAATCGGGTCTCATGGACGTTCGGAAATCTGGCGTCAGCTGCGTCGAGGTCGTTTGTGATGACCGTCCAGATCGACGACGCGACGCTTGGCACCTACCGAAACGATGCCGAGATCACGTCCGACTCGGGAGCCGATATCGACTCCGACCCTGCCAGCGGCACGAACTGTCTCGACGGCTGGGACAACCACAACGACCCATCATCGGACACTGATGGTCCTGGTGGCGCCTGCGACGACCACGACGCGGAGGTGGTCACGCTTGGGGCGACCTACAGCATCGGCAACAAGGTCTGGCTCGATGCCAACAACAACGGCGTCCAGGACAGTGGCGAAACCCCGCTGGCGAATATCTGGATGGAGTTGTTCACCGACTCAAACGATGATGGCATGCCCGACGACGTCAACAGCGATGGTGTCATCACCGACGCCGATGCCGTCGCCACCACGGGTACAAACAGCGATGGCTTGTACCTGTTCGACTCGCTCGCGGCCGGCAAGTACATCGTGGGTATTCCGCCGATGGAATGGGAGACCGGCCAGCCCCTCGTCGGGATGATCTCGTCCACCGTCAACTCGGTGTCGACCGACGCCAACTCCGATGTCGACGACGACGGCCGAGACGGCAAAGACGGCTACATCATGTCGACGACGATCATGCTCGGAGACGGCGAACCGACCGGCGAGACCCCGGACAACGACGCCTTGACGCCCGATGTCAATGAGAACCTGACCGTCGACTTTGGCTTCTGGACCCCCCAGTTCGACCTGGCCCTGCGTAAGCAGCTGCAATCCGGTGCCAACACGGGTGTCGTTGCGGCCGGCGACCCGGTGACGTTCACGATTCGGGTGCTCAATCAGGGCAATGTGGCTGCGGCCGACATCACCGTGGTCGACTACATCCCCGCTGGGCTGACGCTCAACGACAGCGATTGGTCGCTGACTGGTTCGACAGCGACGATCGCGTTGGCAGGGGTCACCCTGGCGCCGGGGGAGTCGACCACGGTCGACATCACCTTCACCGTGTCGGGCACGTCGAACTCGATGGTCAACCTGGCCGAAATCAGCAGCGCCCGCCCAGTCGACGCAACGGGTGCGACGATCATGACCAGGGCTGGTTCGGCCCTGGTCGACATCGACTCCACACCCGATGCCAACAACTCCGAAACGCCGTCCGATGACGTCATCGACAACACCAACGGCGACGAAGACGACCACGATGTGGCCTCAGTGTCGCTGGCGGCCCAAGGGCCAGGTGGCGGTCAGCTGCCAGCCACGGGTGCCAGCTCAACTGGCCTGTGGTATCCGGCAACGATTGCGCTGCTGATTGGTGCCCTGTTGCTGGTGCTTGAGCGTCAGCGCAACCGCCTCGTCTAATGGGCTCTGGCCTCGGACAAGCTGGCCTAGTCGATCAGTTCGTCTGAGCGGACCCGGGCTGCTTCGGCGTCGATGTGGGCTTGCATCACTCGGCCGAACAGCTGCTGGGTCCGTTCGAGTCGTCCGATCACACCGGGTTCTTGGGTATAGGCAAAGATGGCCGCGTGCCGCGGCGTCGACGAGGCCGGCACGCGGGTGACCCGGTGCAGGGAGTAACGGCCGCGGAAGATCTGGACGTCGCCGGGCCTGAGGTCGAGGCCGACGACACCGTCATCTGAACCCTCGAGCACGCGCTGGATGTGGTCGAACCCCTCGTCATGAGGCGACCGGATGTTGGGCACGTACTCGAACCGGCCGCCCTCGTCGGCCGGCTTGACGAGAACAGTGACGGCGAATTCGTTGGTATCGAAGTGCCAGGTGAACTGTTGCCCAGGGTCCAAGATGTTGGCGGTCAGGCCAGCGAGCGGGTCGGCGTAACAGTGCAGCGCATCGATCTCCAGGCAGTCGGCAATGAACCCGGCCAACTCGGCCGACCGAAAGAGCTGGTCCGTCGCACAGGCGCTGTCCCACGAATCGCCGGGGATGAACCCGCTCGATCGTTCGAGGAAGGTGTTGACCGGGTGCCGTTCGGGGAAGCCTTCGTCGCGATGGGTGTGGAAGTACGGATTGATGATGTCGGTGGAGTAGTGCGTTGTGTGCTTGCGAGCAACGATCTCTTGGTTGAGTCGCTCGACCGCATCGGGCCTGACCATGTCGCGGATGACTGCGCAGCCATCGGCCCGAAGTGCGGTGCGCGCTGTGGCGACCGCTGCGAGGTAGCCAGCCGAATCGGGCTGGTCAATCGGGTATCGGTCGAGGTCGACGAGCGACGCCACTGCGTTCATGGCCAGACGGTACGAACCGGCTGCGCACTCTGGCAAATCTCATCCGAGGGGCGGGAAGATTCTGTTTCAGAAACTATTGACAAATTGAAATATCAACATATCCTTATCAAGTCATGGACCACATTGTTGAGGCGATGAAGGCGATCGGCGAACCGACCCGGCTTCGGATCGTGTTGGCGCTGTCTCGCATCGAGCTCACGGTGGGCGAGTTGTGCCGGGTCATCGGCCAGAGCCAGCCTCGAACCAGCCGTCACCTCAAGCTGCTGTGCGACGCCGGTGTCCTCGAACGCCACGCCGAAGGAACCAGCGCCTTCTACCGCCCTCGATCCGATGGTGCTGGCCGCCAGATCCTCGACACCGTTCGTGCCCTCGTCGCCGATGATGATGACGTCCTCGCCCGTGACCTCGAACGGCTGGCAGCGGTTCGAGCCGATCGGGCCAACGAGGCTGCGAACTACTTTGCTCGCATCGCCCAAGACTGGGACAAGATCCGGGCCCTGCATGTCGGTGACGACGAGGTCGAAGCCGAACTGCTCAAGATCGTCACCGAAGAACCGGTCGCCAAGCTGGTCGATATTGGCACCGGCACCGGGCGCATGCTCGAAGTCTTTGGGCCCCACATCGACAAGGGACTCGGCATCGACTTGTCCCGCCAGATGCTCAATGTTGCCCGAGCCCACCTCGATGCCGCGGGTCTGCGCAACTGTCGGGTTCGACAAGGCGACATCTACGACCTCGACCTCCCGTCGGGAACCTATGACGTTGCCGTGCTGCACCACGTGTTGCATTTCTTGGACGACCCTGCCGCTGCGATTTCCCAGGCGGCACGGACCCTGCGCCCCGGTGGACGCCTGATCATCGTCGACTATGCGCCCCACGATGTCGAAGTCCTCCGGAGCGAATACGCCCACCGGCGGCTGGGGTTCGACACCACCGAGGTCAACTCCTGGTTCGACGATGCCGATCTGGAGACCGACGCGGTCCGCATGCTCGAGGCCCCAGATGCGGGCCCCAATTCGCTCACCACTGTCATCTGGACCGCCGTGCGTTGGCCCAGCCTGGCGACCACACCACACACCCGAATCGATCTGGAGGTCGCATCGTGACCAGCCACGACTACAACACCGAACTCCGCGAGGAGATGGCCGAGCGTCTGGGCCGACGTCCGTGGCCAGCCAGCCCGCTGCGG
>CAYGMW010000016.1:0-22665 GCA_964350975.1 uncultured Acidimicrobiales bacterium
CGGATGGCCTTCCTGCGCTGCATGCCCTCTCGAGGGCGATCGAGGAGCGGGCGCCTGCGGGTGATGTCGCCGCCGTAGCACTTGGCCAACACGTCCTTGCGCTTGGCCTTGACAGTGGTGCGAGCAATGATTCGGCCACCGATCGCAGCCTGGATGGGCACATCGAACAGCTGACGCGGGATGAGTTCCTGCAGCTTTTCAGACATCCGCCGGCCGTAGTCATAGGCCTTGTCGGTGTGAACAATCATGCTGAACGCGTCGACCGGTTGGCCGTTGAGCAGCACGTCGACCTTCACCAGCTTCGACACCTGGTAGTCGCTGGGTTCATAGTCGAGGCTGGCGTATCCCTGTGTGCGGCTCTTGAGCTGGTCGAAGAAGTCGGTGACGACCTCGGCGAGCGGGATGTCGTACACAAGGTCGACCCGCTCGGGTGACAGGTAGTCCATCTTGGCCATCGAACCGCGACGCTGCTGGCACAGATCCATGATCGTGCCCGTGTACGTCGTGGGAGACAAGATGCTGATTCGCAACATCGGCTCGGCGATCTTTTCGACGTCGCCCATGTCGGGGAGTTCGCTCGGGTTATCGATGGTGATCTCGTCGCCGCCCTTGGTGGTGATGCGGTACTCGACCGACGGAGCAGTTGCGATGAGGTTCAGGTTGAACTCGCGCTCGAGACGTTCGCGCACGATTTCCATATGCAACAGGCCGAGGAATCCGGTGCGGAATCCGAACCCAAGCGCCCCAGAGGTTTCGGGCTCGAAGGTGATCGACGCGTCGTTGAGCTTGAGCTTTTCGAGCGAATCGCGCAGCTCTGGGTATTCGTCGCCATCGACTGGGTAGATGCCGCAAAACACCATGGGTTTGGGCTCGTGATAGCCAGGCAGCGGCTCGGTGGCGCCCTTCGATGCGGTGGTGACGGTCTCGCCCGACTTCGCCTGGCCGACGTCTTTGATACTGGCGATCAGATAGCCAACCTCGCCAGGACCAAGCGAGCTGACCTTGGTTGGTTCGGGCTTGCGCACCCCAATTTCTTCGGCCTCGTGGGTGCCGCCCAACTGCATGAAGCGCAGCTTCTCGCGGGCGTGAAGGGTGCCCTGCATAACTCGAAGCGACGACACGACACCGCGGTACTGGTCGAAATGTGAGTCGAAGATCAGCGCTTGAAGCGGAGCATCGGGGTCGCCCGTCGGGGGCGGGATGTGTTCGACGATGGCGTCGAGCAGTTCGGGCACGCCTTGGCCGGTCTTGGCGCTCAGGCGCAAGATCTCATTGGCTGGAATGCCGAGCACCGATTCGATCTCGCTGGCGTACAAGTCAGGGTCGGCCGCGGGAAGGTCGATCTTGTTCAGGCAGGCGACGATCTCAAGATCGTTCTCGAGGGCCAGATAGCAGTTGGCCAAGGTCTGGGCTTCGATGCCTTGGGCGGCGTCGACCACCAAAACCACACCTTCGCACGCCGCCAACGACCGGCTGACCTCGTAGCCAAAGTCGACGTGGCCGGGAGTGTCGATGAGGTGCAAGGTATGGCCCTTCCACTCGACACGAACGTTCTGGGCCTTGATCGTGATACCCCGCTCGCGCTCGATGTCCATCGAGTCGAGGTACTGGGCGCGCATGTCGCGACCCTGCACTGCGCCGGTCATCTCCAAGATGCGGTCGGACAGCGTCGACTTGCCGTGGTCGATGTGGGCGATGATTGAGAAGTTGCGGATGCGCGAAAGTTCCATGGGAGACCCGCAATGATACCGCCGGCGATGCAGCACAACGTGGCCGGATCGGGGCATGTTCGTTGCCAGTTGGGTCAGCAATCGCTAACGTTGTCAGGTCCGTGCCGAAGAGACCCCTCACCGGAGCCCGAAGCACACCAAACAGACATCTGTTGACGGTCGGCCTCAACTGAGCTGACCGACTGTCCCCCATCACGACCTGAAGAGATTTCCGTGGCGAATATCAAGAGCCAGATCAAACGTAACCGCCAGAACGAGGCCGCTCGCATGCGCAATAAGGCCGTCAAGAGCGAACTCAAGACCCGCGAACGCAATCTCATTGCCGCTGTCGAAGCCGGCGTCGGCGCCGAAGACGCGCTCCGCATCGCCCAGAAGCGCATCGACATGGCTGCCGCCAAGGGTGTCCTCCACAAGAACACCGCCTCACGCCAGAAGTCACGCCTGGCCAAGCTCGTCAACTCCGCAGCGAGCTGACACTGCGTCGCCTGGCAACAGGCGATGCTCAAGATCTACAACAAGTGCCGCCCCGCTCAGGGCGGCATTTGTCGCGTCTGGACCTCAGCGCCGGCGGGCTGAGGTTTGGGCCAGCCGAGCGGTGACCACCTCGAGCACGGTTCGGCCGTCGAGCGCAGTGCCGCCCTTCATGTCGAGATCGGCTTGAGCGAGCAGGTGGATGGCGGACTTGATGGGCTCGCCGCCAAGCTTACGGGCCTGGGTGAGCGCCTTCTTCGCCGGAAAGGTCGACCCCTTCATGCCGAGCAGGGCCGCCGCGGCCTTGTCGTCTCGGGCTCCCGATCCGTCGAGCATCATCAGGCGTTCGAAGTGGCGGTGCAGGGTGGACATGATCTGAAGCGGATGCATGCCGCCGGCATCGAGCATCCGGCTCAGCACCGTCAACGATGTGGCGATATCGCCCTTGTCGATGGCATCGGTGAGGTCCCACATGGGTACCGAACCGGCTTCGCCCAGGAACGGCCGCACATCATCGACCCCAAGTTGTTGGCCGGGCCCAAAGGCCGATTCGAGGGTGTTGAGGAGGCCGCCGAGACGGCCCATGTCTTCGCCGAGGTGTTCGGCAATGAGGCGTTTGGCCCTCGGATCGAGAGCGACCGGCGATGCCACGAGACGTTCGCTGAGCCATTCGTCGCGAGCCCGAGCCTGGCCCGGAGCTTTGGTCGAACGCGACACACCTTTGGCGGCCTTGATGGCGTCGGCCAGCTTCTTTGGCACCCGACCGGATCGCCATTCGATCACGATGGCCGACGTATCGAGCGGCGAGGCAAGGTAGCGGACCAGGGGTTCAACCTCGGCGGTGACAAACCGGTCAAAACCGCGGGCCACCACGATGCGGCGGTCGGTCAGGAACGGGATGGTTTGTGCCCCGTCGACAACATGCTCGACGGTGTAGTCCTCGCCGGAGAAGTCGTCGATCAACAGGCCACGGTCGCCGTCGCCGACGAGTTCGGTCACGAGCGTCGTCAACGCCTCAGACAACAATGCTCCATCGTCGCCGGTAAGCAGGTAGATCGGTGCGGGAGCCATCTCGTCGAACGCTAGCGGTTGGGTGTGACGGGGGTCTACGTTCGTCGACGGTCCCGCGTAGGTTGTGGGGATGCAGATCTTCGGCGTGGTGAACGCCTCTCCAGACTCACTTGCCGACTTCACGGTGGCAACCACTCCCGATGCCGCTGTCGAGATCGCCAAACGCCACCTGGCCGACGGTGCCGACTTCATCGACATGGGTGCCCAAGCCAGCCATGGAGATGCCGCCCTCGTCACCCCCGATACCGAGTGGGCGATCCTCGAAGGTCCGCTCCGGGCCGTTGTCGAACTGGGCGTTTCCGTATCGGTCGACACGTGGCAGGTCGAAACGGCCCGCCGAGCCTTCGATGCTGGGGCCACCGTGCTGAACGCCGCCGACGCGCTCCAAGCTCCCGGCATGGTCGAATTGGCGGCCGAACGCGAATGCACAGTGGTGTTGCCGTTCATGTTGGGTCCCGACCCCCGGCACCTCAAACACGTCGAAGGCGACCCCGTCGGGGTGATGATCGACTGGTTCGGCGAACAACTCGACCGTGTGAAGCCCTACGGCATTCGCGATCGCATCCTTCTCGATCCTGGTACCGGATTCGCTCCGGCCCACTGGGACTGGAACGAGCGGCGCGAGTATCAAAAGGCCATCTACACCGACCTCGACCGGCTCCGTATCTACGGGCTGCCGCTCTATGTGCCCGTGCCCTGGAAGCAGACACCGGACCGCATCGAACTACTCGACATCGTTTTGGCCCACGACCCCGAGTACGCCCGGGCCCACCTGCCGGCACAGGTCATCAAGCACCATGCCGCAGCGATGGCCAAGCGTTCGGGCGCCGAAATGGACTAGGCCGGCTCGTTCAGCGGCGAGGCGTCGGGGTAGCCACCCGCGGCCCGCACTGCATCGGACCAGCTGCGCAGCTGGGTCACGACCGAATCGAGGTCGGGACCGAGACCATCGATCACGGTCTGCATCTGGAGGTCGGTGGCCTGCTCGATGGCTTCGCGAGCGATGCGACCTGCCTCGGTGATGCCGTCGTCGTCGAACCATCCCCGCGCCACGAGGCCGGCGTGAGCAATGTCGAGGTCGGTATGGCTCCAGCCCCGGGTGCGCGAGTAGCTGCGGAGAGGCAGCCCGCGGTACGGGTCAGACAGCAGCGATACCTCGGTGCCGTCGAGACCAGCCGCAGCCCACGCGGCGTTGTGGGAATCGCCGCGGTACTCGCGCAACAAGTCGCCAATCCAGAACAGCCGGGCCCAGCCATCGCCAACCGGGCCGAGGGCTCGGACACCAGCGGCGAGGGGTCGGCAGGCCAAGGCCAGACCTTGGGCGGCAAACTCGAGCTGCTCGGTGATCTCGCCGACACCAGTTGTCGCTGGCCCAAGAATGCGCTCGAGTTGGGCCGCCGCACCCGTGGCTCTGGCAACGGCAATGGTGTGAGCGTCGGTCTTGGTCCAGCCTGCAGCGATTGCGGGAACAATGTAGGCAGGGCTGAACACGCCGAAGGCCGCGACGGCGACCTCGCCGACCACCTGACCCATCGAGGCGGCTCGCGACGTGACGTAGGCGACCCCATCGGGCTGGGCCACACCACCTGACACTCCAGGGCTGGGGTTGAACCCGAGGGCGGTATAGGCCTCATGACACTCGGGGGCGAAGAACACTCCACCGATCACGGGTTCGAGGGCTGCGGCGAGTCGACGCGCTGGAGCTGAAGTCATGGCGGGACACTATCGGCTGGCTCTTTCGGGCGACTCATCGCAGTGACGCCAAGACACACCGTCCAGCCCAACCATCCGATGTGGGGAAACGGCACGGTGGCGCACACATGGGCCACTGAGGCCACCCATTGGGCCAGGAGACGGGTTGGTAGGTGGATGAGGTGGGCCGCTGCGTCTGGCAAGAGGCCCGCCACCGAGCCGGCGATCACTCCCCAACCCATCAGTGCCCCCGACGCAACACCGGCGCACAGGTTGGCCGGTACCGAAGCCAACGGGATCGGACCAAAGGTCGACAGCTGGACCGGTGCCACACCCAGCTGGGCCGCAATCGTGACCGACAAGGCCCGCCGAATAGGCCCGGGGCCCGGCAGCACACCTTCGAGACGTCGCGCCAGCAGCACAATGCCAACAGTGGCGGCGACCGAGAGCCGGAACCCGATCGACCACACCAGCATCGGGTCGATGAGCAGGAGGGCCGTGACCGCCACGCCGAGCATCTGCAGCTGGGCCCTGCTGTTGCGGTCCGGCGCCAAGGTGAGCGCCAAACCAGCTGTTGCGATGGCGCGCATCACCGATGGTTCCCACCTGGTCAACGAGCCGAACCAACCAAGAACGCAGAACAACAAGATGAGTCGCCACCAACGACTCAGACGTGCCACCGCTGGTTCGACCAGTGCCAGAACGAACACCACGTTCTGTCCCGAAACAGCAGTCAGGTGCGACAACCCGGCGGCTCTGAACTCGTCGACCACAGCGTCGGGCAGGGCCCGATCGTCGCCGACAACAAACCCGAGGAACAACCCTCGCTGGACGTCGGACATCGATGTTCCACCCGCCTCGAGGTGCCGCCGGAATCGGTTGACAGATGCGCTCACGCCATCAGCCGGAGCCCGATTCCAGGCCGCGTCGACCGAGAGCCGACCCACCACGTGACGAGCTCGGTAGCCGTCCCACTCGTTGCTAAACGGCGCGACCTCGCCCCTGACGTGGACCGACTCGCCAGCTAACAACAGCCCAACGACACCGCGGGTCGGACCGAAAAACCAGGCCTCGAACCGTTGACCCGATATTCGGACATCGGCCCGGATACCGGCACCGCGGGGCTCGGGGTCGGCCACCAACTCGACGGGCTGGTCGATCACATGTGTGTCTGGTGGGGTCAACCCGTCGAGCGATGACCGGGCCACAGCCGACCCGATGACCACGGCGGCAGCGACCACCACGCCCGTGCACATCAAACGCAACTGGGGACCAACATGTCCGGTGAGCAGCGCCACGCCGCACGTGGAGGCCGCGACCGCACCAAAGAACAACCATGACCCCACGTCGGCAGCCCAGAGCGCGCCGACCGCCACCGACGCTGCGAACCCCAGCGCCTGGCCTGCGCTGAGCCCGGCGCCGGGACGGGGCTGCAGGCCAACGAGACCATTGGCCACCACTGGCTCCGGAGCCATCAGACCCTGGCCAGGGGCCGAAGCCGCTCGATGGTGGCCGGGCCGATCCCGCTGACCCGATCCATGTCGTCGACCGATGCGAACGGGCCGAACCGATCACGGTCCTCGACGATGGCCGCAGCGAGCGATGGCCCGATTCCCGGAAGGGCTTCGAGACCAGCCGCGTCGGCCCGATTGATGTCGACGGATTGGGCTTCGGTGCTGCTGGCTACAGCCGGAGCCACCTGGTTGGCTGAACCAACGGCCGGCACGTGGATTCGATCGCCGTCATAGACCGTCGCCGCCAGATTGAGCTGGTCGAGGTCAGCAGCAGCCGACGGGCCACCCGCGAGATCGATGAGATCGATGACCCGGTCGCCAGGTTGGAGGCGATACACCCCTGGCACCACGACCTGGCCAGAGAGGTGGACGACGACTTCGGGTTCGGTGACGGCTGCCGACACCGCAACCGACGTGACTCTCGGTAGCCGGTCCTCGGCCGCGACCTGGCTGTCGAACAAGCCCCACAGTGCGGTGACAGCCACCACGAGGGCAACCGCGGCACCGCCCGCGGCCGCGGGCAGCCACGGGGGCCGGTCGTACAGAACATTCTTGACCGATTCGAGTCGTACCGATTCGAACATCTCGGCTCCTGACGCACAAACAACGTCAGGGGAAGTGGAGCCTCACGCTAGCGAGACCCTGTGACACTCACACTCCCACGAGATCAGAACATCAAAACAAGGTGGAGGTGAGACGGCGACGCCATGCTGCGGTCTCGGGATAGTCAGGACCCATGACCTCGAGGAGGTCGACGAACTCTTGACGGGCCGCGTCGTCGTTCTTCACGAGCGGCAACAGCTCAGCGAGCCGGGCTTCGTGCTGCGACGCGGCGTCGGCTGCAGCATCGGCACCGGTGCGGGCCAGGGCCGCAATATGGCGGGTTGCTGCGGTTTCAGGAATGCGGGCCAGCAGTTCGAGGGCCTCGCCATAGCGTCCCTCGTCGACCAGCAGCTGGGCCAACATGGTGACCGCTATATCGTGGCCAGGGTCAACCGCCAGCACCTGACGCAATGAGGCCTCGTCGCCCATCTCGAGCAAGGCTGCGAGCGCCAGGTCTTCTTGAGACGGGATCAGCTTGGCGACGAATTCGCGCACCGCGGCTTCGGGCTGGGCACCCATGAAACCGTCGACCATCTGGCCGTCCTTGAACGCCACCACCATAGGAATCGACTGCACCTGGAAGGCTTGGGAAATGGCCGGGTTTTCGTCGACGTTGATCTTGACTCCGACGACCTGGCCCCCGGTTTCGTCAATGACCTTGTCGAGAATGGGGCCCAGCGTCTTGCACGGGCCACACCACGGCGCCCACAGGTCAACCACCACCGCCACGTCCATGGACTTGTGGATGACGTTCATTTCGAAGTCTTGGTCCGTGACATCGATCATGGTCATTGCATCACTCCGCTCGAAATTCTGAATACTCACCGTATCGTTGGGGCGAGGAGGTCAGTCGCTGTGTTTACGGTGCATACCGAAATGGATCTGAAGTCCCCAGTGCTCATCATGCAGTTGCGGGGCTGGATCGATGCCGGAACCGCGGCCCAGATGGCAATGGACGCCATTGTTGGCCAGCTCGAGCTCACCACCATGATCACCTTCGATGATGATGCATTCATCGACTATCGCAGCCGTCGGCCCACGATGGACCTCGATGATGGGCTACTCACCCAACTGATCTGGCCTCACATTGAAATCTCAGGCGGTAGCGCTCACCACCGCGACGTCATCGTGCTGCGTGGCGCCGAACCTGATCGCCACTGGCGACCCTTTGCCTCAGCGGTGGTTGACGTGGCCGAAAAGTACGGAGTCACCCGCATCCTCGGGCTGGGCGCCTACCCCGGGCCGGTCCCCCACACCCGCCCGACCTCGGTGGTGTCCACTGCTTCGAGCCGCGAACTCGCCGACGCCATTGGCCACAACCAGACCCGGATGGAAGTACCCGCCGGAGTCCAGGCCGCCATCGAGATCGAAGCCGCGGCCCGTGGCATTGAGGCCGCCACCATCTGGGCGCCGGTGCCTCACTACGTCGCAACCATGGACTACCCCGAAGCCGCCGCAGCCCTCGTCGACGCCATTGCCCAACACGGTGGCCTTGAACTCGATTCGGGCACCTTGCGCGACGCTGCGAACGCAACCAGATCTCGAATCGATGCGCTGATCGACGGCAACACCCAGCACATCGAGATGCTGCGAGCGATGGAGATTCGGGCTGACGAGATGGCCGAGAACCGCGACCTCGAGGTTCCAAACGCCGACGATCTCGCTCGCGAGATCGAGGAGTTCCTGCGCAGCGAAGACTGACGCACCGCTGCGCGAATCGTCCAGAAATTTCGAGCCGCGGAAACGTCGCAGAATGGTCGCATCGTCATCGGAGCGCTGCTATCGTCTTCGGTCCTGCGCAAAAGCGCGGACACGGGGCTGTAGCTCAGTTGGCTAGAGCACCTGCATGGCATGCAGGGGGTCGTGGGTTCGAGTCCCATCAGCTCCACTTTCACTACAACGCCTGGCCGCAACGGCCGGGCGTTGTGTGGTTTTGCTCTCCCGTCACGCGACCGGTTGCAGAGGTCGCGTTGAACGCACCGTGAGGGTGAGCCCGACGAGCACCAGCGGCGTGCCCCACCAAAAACCCGAGTTCGGTGTTTCTGACAACAACCACCAGGCCAACATGACCGAACCAATCGGCTCCAGCAGGGTGGTCACCGACACGATCGTCGGAGAAGTTCGAGCCAGCACGAAGTTGAGCAAGGTGTGACCAAGCAGTTGGGGTCCGGCCACCATGGCCAAGATGATCAACCACGTGCGAAGTGACAGATCAACAATCGCGGCGCCGGACCACACCGCTGCTGGCAATAAAACCGCGGCAGCGACGAGGTACACGATCGACCCATACAGCGGAGTCGGAACGCCCGTGGTGCGAGCCCGACGTCCGAGCAAGATGTAGACCGCGATTGCAGCTGCTCCGCCAAACGACATCAGGTTGCCCAGGGTCGGATTGGTAGCGATCTCGTTCGCAGTCACACCTACCCAACCGACGATGACACCGCCGATGATGGCGATCAGGATTCCTGGTACCGCAATGCGACGCAACGGTTCTTTGAGCACCAGGACTGTTCCTGCTGCGACGAACACGGGCGACATCGTCACCAGGGTGACGCTGCCGGCAACACTGGTCTTCTGGAGCCCTTCGAGCCACAGCGCAAAATGCAGGCCGAGCACCACACCGCTCGCCACCAGCAGCCTGGCATTTGCCTTGAGCGCGCTACGAATTGCAACGTCCGACCTCACGGCTCGCCAGGCAAATGGGGCCAGCACCGCGCTGCCGATGATGTTGCGCCAGAGCGCAATCACGATGCCGGTCGCTACGGCTTCGCGCACCAAGATGGCAGACGACGAGATGGCACCAACGGCCACCGCAAGGCCAACAGCCACAATCGCTGCATCAGATCGGGTGGGACTCACCGAGTCCGCAATCGCAACAGGCCCTCTTGAACAACCGTGGCAACCAGCACGCCGTCTTGGTAGACGCTGCCGATTGCGACACCTCGCGATCCGACCAAACCCTGGGTCGTCATGTCGAACAGCACCCAATCGTCGGCTCGGACCGGGCGGTGGAACCAGATCGAATGGTCGAGCGAGGCTGACACAAAGGTGTCGTGCCAACCTCCGGGCTCTGGCTGCACCGGATGCATCGACAAGATCGCATCCATGGGGTTGCCATCTGACAGATACGCCAGCGCACACGCGTGAGCTCCAGGCGCGTCGCCCATGGGTTGGTTGAAACGACACCACGCCAGCGACCGCCCGCTACCGGGGACAGCAGGCATCTCGCGGTAGTCCATGAACGCACCCCACCCGCTGACGTCGAACTCGTCAGGACCAGGCACGTCGGGCATTGTCGACCCTTGCACGTCGACCCCGTCTTCGTCGCGCTGGAACGATGCCGACAAATTCAAAATGGCGCCACCGGCTTGGCGGGCGATGACGCGCCTCGTCGAGAATGATCGACCATTGCGGATCCGGTCGACCTCGTATCGCACCGGCTGGTCGACATCGCCGCCCAAGATGAAATAGGCGTGCAGCGAGTGCACCCGATGTTCCGGGTCGACCGACTCGGTCGCGGCCGCGAGCGCTTGGGCGACAACCAAGCCGCCATAGATCCGACCCCACTCATATCTCGGGCTAGTACCAACCCATACGTCGGGACCATGAGCGTCGAGGGCAAGCATCGGGCGGTCGAGCATCCCCGAACGCTAGTAGGCGGGGCGGAGGGTAACGTTCGGCGCCATGGACTTGCCCCGCCTCGAACCGCTCGTTGTGCCCCCTTCGTCACTGGGGAGCGACGCCCATTGGATCGTCGTGCGCAAGGGCCACGTGATTGTCGAGTACGGCTCTGACCGCCTGCCCTTTGGCGCCACTCCCCCGCTCGGACACGACCTTCCACGGCACTTCATTGGCACCATTGGCGAACATGGCGTGTGGGCCATCGATATTGAGGACCATCACGAGCACCATGACGTTCCCGATGTCGCCGAGGGCCACGAACTCGTTCACCTTCGAGCCCTGTATGGCCGGGTTCCAGACGCCCACTGGTTCTCAGCTGGTCGTGCCGAACAGATCGTGCAGTGGGACCGCACCCATCAGTTCTGCGGCCGATGCGGAACCCCGAACGACTTCCACCCAACCGACCGAGCCAAGATCTGCCCGACGTGCAACCTCATGCAGTTCCCGAGGTTGTCACCAGCCGTCATCGTGTTGGTTCGTCGCGAGGATGGGGCGGCGCTGCTGGCCCACGGGCGCCAGTTCCCCGGTCGCTTCTTTTCGACCCTGGCTGGGTTTGTTGAGCCTGGAGAAAACCTCGAAGACGCCGTGATTCGAGAAGTCCTCGAAGAAACAAACATTGTCGTTCGAGACGTCGCCTATTTCGGCAGCCAGCCGTGGCCATTCCCGAACTCGCTGATGATTGGCTTCACAGCCCAGTACGAATCGGGCGACATCGTGATCCAGGAATCAGAGATTGTCGAAGCGGGCTGGTTCTACCCGGACGACCTCCCACCATGCCCTCGAGGCGGCATGTCGATTGCTGGGGCGCTTATTGACGACTGGTTGACATCGACTGGCCGCTAGCCGTCGAGCTCGCTGGTGCGTCTGGGTCGACCCAGTCGAGACGAGGCACATCGCTCCACAAGCGTTCGAGGTCATAGAACGCACGCGTGTCGGTGTGGAACACGTGGGCAACGAACTCGCCGAAGTCGAGCAGGATCCACACTGCTTCGCGGACGCCCTCGACCCGCTTGGCGCCTTCGCCACCGGCGGCCCTGACGTGGGCTTCGATCTCCTCGGCGATGCGCCGGACCTGACGAGGGTTTGAACCGGACGCGATCACAAAGTGGTCGGTGATGCCAAAGACATCGCCGACATCGAGCACGACGATGTTCTCGGCCTGGATTTCGGCCGCGCCACGGGCAGCAGCGTCGACAATGGTCGGCAGCGAGGCCTGATCAAGCGATGTCATTCGCCTGAGGCTATCGGCACAGCCGCTCCGTCGCCTTCGACGTTCAGTCGGGCCGCAAGGTCAGCGCCCGCAACGATGGTGAGATCGACCACGTCGATGGTTTCGAGTTGCTTGACAACCTCGCCGACACCGAGCGCAGCTGCAACTCGCAGCGCGGCTTCACGTTGCTCGTCGCGGTAGTACACGATCTGGGTGACCTCGTGATTGAAGTGCGCTGCGTTATCGACCAGCTCGATCGATGCCCCTTCGGCGACCAACACCGATGCAATGGGTGCGGCCAACCCGGGAACCCCAGCACCGTTGAGCAGCTGGATCCTGGTGCGCACAACACCACCGTCACCGCGAGCTGGATCGAGTCGTACGATCAGGTCGTCGAGGGCGTCCCGATCGACTCCGTAGAGCTCTTCAGCGCCACCAATCTGATCGACGTCGATAATGCGGAACTCGATGTCATTGACGTGCAGCGCGAGCTGATCGAGGAACTGTTCGGCATCGGCGCCGATGTCTACGACCTCGCCAGCCACCTCGGCTCGAGCCAACAGCAACGATCGCCAGAACTCTTGGTGCCGAACCATTCGTTCGAGGTCGGTCTCACCGAGCGCATGACGCTCAAGGAAGTCAGCCGAATCGGCCGCAGGTAGCAAGATGGCGCCTGAGGGATACACCACCTGAACCCGGTCGCGGCTCGTAGCCTCGTCGATGCGGCGGGGATTGTTCACCAACAGCGGGTCGAACGAGCGGACCAATTCGGTCACGCCAGCCGGGGTCGTAATCACGACATGATCGAACTCGATCGTCAGCAGGTTCTCGAGCGCGAGTACGGCCAGGTCGGTGCCACCAACTCGTTCTGCTGCCTTGATGGTGTCGAGCCCGAATCCGGGCACCTCGACCATGATGGACACGGGAATGAACACCACTGAAGCGTCGCCGTTGTCGGCCACTGAGGCCGCGGTCAAACCTACCGGCGCACCGGTTCCGTCGACCTGCATGAACAGCGCCGTTGTCGCGATTGGCCCAACGACTGCTGGTGCCTCGTCGACAGCAGCGGTGGTTGCGGAGTCAACCGGACTGGCGAGCCGTCCGAAGGCCGCGTACGCGAGGCCCGCGATCGAGATCATCAAGATCATGAGCGGGATAACCAGGCCGACCTTCGACGGCGGCTTGGGTGCCATGTGTTTGGGCTTGGGCCCAACAAATGGCAACCGCGGCGGCGCCTTCGGGCGAGCCGCTGGCTCGGCCCGATACGCACCGAGCGGGGCTGAGCGTGATGGCCGTCGAAAACGCACGGGGGCGTCTGACAGGTAGCCCGACTGGTTGTACACATCCTGGTCGAAGACCCCCGTCTGCGACCTATTCCATTCGTCCATGGCGACTCCCTCGTGTCGACCAAGGGTCTGTCGGCCCAATGTGGTGCCAAATAATCACGTCAGAGCAGAACTTTGACAACACTTTGCGATGAACGACTCGACTTGCCCGCTCAGGCGTGAAAAGCTAAAGAGCACTCGCTTTTGCGTCGATGCACAGCCTTGGTCGTTTGCTGCTCAGATATCTTCTGCGGCGCCAGTCCGAAGCTTCATCACATCGCTCAACAGTGCAGCGCCGCTTGGCGCAGCAACCAGTACATCGAGACCCCGTCGCATCCGCACGAGTCGCCGAACCGCATCGCCATGCTGTGACAACTTTCACAGTGGCATCGGGAACATCCGGCGCTACTACGCCGTTGCACACCATAACTCGCTGCTCGCTGGACCTACTCCCCCTTCCACGAACAGCACTACACGAAATCGGAGCGCCGCTGATGGCGCCCCACCCCAGGAGACACACCACACCATGAGCGACTCTGTTGGTCAGTACCTCAATGAAATCGGCGCCGTTGCGCTGCTCACCGCTGAAGACGAGCGCATGCTCGCCCAGCAAATCGAAGCCGGCAAGGCTGCCCGCGAACGTCTCGCCCAAGGCGACGTGACCGTTGCCGAAAAGCGCCAGCTTCGCCGCGATATCCAGACCCAAGATGCTGCTCGCGACCGCTTCATTCGCGCCAACCTGCGCCTCGTGGTTTCGATTGCCCGCCGCTACCCCCTTCCTCCGGCGATGGAACTACTCGACCTCATCCAGGAAGGCAACCTGGGCCTCGAACACGCTGTTGAAAAGTTCGACTGGCGCAAGGGCTTCAAGTTCTCGACCTACGCGACGTTCTGGATTCGTCAGTCGATCGGCCGAGCCCTCGACCAGAAGGCCAGCCTCGTGCGACTTCCTTCGGATCGCTCCGCCAGCCTGCGCGCCGCCTTGCGTGCTAACTCAGGCGACCACGAAGCCCTCGACGACGAGCATGCCTGGTTGCAGCGCATCTCCACCCCGACCTCGCTCGACCGTTCCATCGGCGACGACGGCGACTCCACCCTGATCGACCTCGTGCCTGACACCAAGGACGGCCCCGAGGCCCTCGTGATGGATCAGTCCGAGCTCGATTTCGTGGTTGGTCTGCTTGACAATCTCGATGCCCGGGCCCGCCAGGCTGTCGAACACCGCTTTGGCCTGCGCGACGGCGAGAAGCGCAGCTACCGCGAAGTTGGCGAAGAGCTCGGCGTCACTGCTGAGGCTGCACGGCGTCTCGTGAAGCGGGCCGTCAACGACCTGCGCGAAGACGCAGAGCGCATCGTTGCGGCCTAGTTCGCAATTTAGGTTGGCGTCGGCCCGCGCCGTCGGCCACCATGTGCGACCGTGACCATGACCTGGACCCCCACGAGCTGGACCGATCATCCCGCAAAGCAGCAGCCGGCCTGGCCCGACCCTGACGTTGTCGACAATGTCGTCGCCGAGCTCGGGCGGCGGCCGCCGCTGATCTTTGCCGGCGAGGCTCGTCGACTCACCGAGGATCTCGCTCGGGTCTGCCGCGGCGAGGCGTTCCTGCTGCAAGCAGGCGATTGTGCCGAGTCCTTCGACGTCGGTACCGCCGATGCTATTCGCGACAAGCTGAAGGTCATCCTGCAGATGGCCGCGGTGATGCAGTACTCCGGTGGTGTGCCGGTCGTGAAGGTCGGTCGCATCGCCGGCCAGTTCGCGAAGCCGCGCTCGGCCGACACCGAAACCCGCGACGGCGTCACGCTTCCGTCGTTTCGTGGTCACATCGTGAACGACATCGGGTTCGACGAGACATCACGAACGCCGGATCCGGCCCGACTCTTGCGGGCCTATGACCAGTCGGCGTCCACGATGAACCTGCTGCGGGCCTTCACCAGAGGCGGCTACGCCGACCTGCGCCAGGTTCATGCCTGGAACCTCGAGTTCGTCAGCGACAGCCCTGCAGGCCAGCGTTACGACCAGATCGCCGACGGCATCGATCGAGCCATGCGCTTCATGCAGTCCTGTGGCATCAATCTCGACGACGCCCACATGCGCCAGGTCGATTTCTACACATCCCATGAGGCCCTGCTGCTCGGCTACGAACAAGCCCTGACGCGACGCGACTCCATCACTGGCGACTGGTACGACTGCTCGGCGCACATGTTGTGGATCGGCGAGCGCACCCGCGACCTCGACGGCGCCCACGTTGCGTTCTTGCAGGGTGTACACAACCCCATTGGCTGCAAGGTCGGCCCGACCGTCGAACCTGACGAATTGCTGGCCCTGTGCGAAGCCCTCAACCCTCAACGCATCCCGGGACGGCTTACCCTGATCACCCGCATGGGCGCCGAAGTAATCGGAACCCGACTTCGACCTCTGCTGGCCGCAGTGCGCGATGCCGGCCATCCGGTGGTGTGGGCGTGTGACCCGATGCACGGCAACACCTTCAGCACCGACGACGGCACCAAGACCCGCCACTTCGACGCCATCATGGGCGAGGTGAACGAGTTCTTCGCGGCCCACCGCGATGCTGGAACGTGGCCCGGCGGGCTCCACGTTGAGCTCACCGGCGACGACGTCACCGAGTGCCTCGGCGGCAGCCACACGCTCCAGGCCGCCGACCTCGCCGATCGCTACGAAACCATGTGCGATCCGCGGCTCAACGGCCGCCAGTCGCTCGACTTGGCGTTCCATACCGCTGAAGCGCTCAGCAACAACCGCTGAGGACTCCTAGGCCTCGGGCACGCTGATCAGCAGCTGGCCCGAGCCGGCAGCTTCTGGACTTTGGCTCTCAAGGGCCACGGGCTTGCCGCTCACGACATTGACCACCATGCGGGTCCCAAAGACCCCTGCTTGGTCAAGCCCGTCGGCGACTGACACCAGCTCGGTGGTGGCATACGGACGCGACCCAGGGGCTGCACCGGTGTTCCACTCGCCGACGGTGAGCTCAACGCGCCCGGGTTCGTCCTCAGGGCCGAATCCTCGCCACATCAAGCCCAGCACCATGTCATCGCCAACGACCTCGGCTGTGCCTTCGATCGAGGCATCGATCGCACTCGCCACCGCGCACGTTGTCCGCGCTACCAGGGAGGTACAGGTCGCCGAACCCTCAACGAAGTGAACTGACCCAACCACGCGGTACGGCGTCGGCGAGGCCGCCTCGCCGGCGGTGTCAGCCCCAGTCGCTGGATCGTCGCCAGCAACTGCCTCGACGACCTCAAAGGTCAGATCGACAGCGGCGTCGAGCACGAATCGCTCGGTGGTCGCGGAGAACTGCCACTGCATCGAGCCAGCGAATGTGGCCGAAGCGGTCGAGACCGGCGCCAGCGCCGCGTCAGGGTTCGGGAAATACGCCGTGCGAGCCGGAACCGTAGCGACCGCTCCGCCCGTGGCCAACCCGCTCGGCTGCATCTCGATCACGGGTGCGACCGGACCCGAGTTGGAGTCATTGTCGCCACGTTCCTTGAAACGTTCGGTTGCGCTGGCTCCTGGGGTGCAGGCAGCCAACAGCATCAACGCACTGGCTGCAACAATTCGAAGGGTGGCGCGGGACCGAACGGACACGTGGTCTTTGTCGACTCACATCGAGCTGGGTCAAGGCGCTCGACGTGGTGTCAGTTCGTCGAAAATGACAACACGCCCGACCCGTCAACTCCCGTCGATGCGAAGTCTTGCGGACCGGAGTCGAGCTCGATCGTAAAGGGCCAGTCAACAAAGGCCGCCTCGACGCTGAGCTGGAGATCGGGCACTTCGTATGAGCGTTTGAACCCCGACGCGTCGGTGACCTCGACCACCAACAACGGCGGCCCTGGTTCGAGCTGGCGACCCAGCTCGCGCCACTTCATCGCGACCTGCAACTGGCCAGCGTTGAGTTCGGCAATCCCGACGATCGACCCATCGGTTGCGAACTCCAAAACACAGCCGTCGACGTCGGGCGATGGGGTGCAGTTCGTTGCTGCGAGATCCCACGCAAGCAGCCCGTCGACTTGGAACCATCGAGTATCCCGCGGGACATCAATATCGGCCGATTCGATGATGCCGAGGCCCGCGAGCTGGCGGTCGTCGAGCTCCAACAAGTCGAGTTGGAGCTGAGCGACAAGTTCAAGGGTGCCCCCTGACACCTCAGCAGAGGTCGTCCACCGTCCGAAACCAACCACATCGGCGAGGTCGGACGACGAGTTGTTGGACTCGCTGAACGACGAGGGCCTCAAGTTGGCCAACGGATCGATCTGCTCGCGGAACTCGACGCCGACCGCAGTGTCGTCGGTTTCAGTTTCGCCATCGGCAGCGGCGTCACTGGGCGATCGATCGATGTCCGCGAACCGGTCAGTGACCTCAGGGCGCTCCATGCGGGCCGAGACCTCGGTCGATACCGCGTCGACGGCCGCGCAACTAGACACCAACGTCACGACTGCGGCCACGGCCGCCATCAGCTTCAACGAACGCGCCAGAACCACCACAGTGAGTCATTTTCGCCGCTGCGGGCCCCGAAGATTCGCCAGCCCGAGGGATCGTCGCACAATCGCAACAGCCCGCTCTACTCGAGGTTGTCGACGAATCGTTCGAGCTGGCGAAGATTGCGGCATTCGAACACGCCATCGCAGTGGGTGGCGTACTCGCTGATGACCGAATCGCCAGTATCCCAGTAGGACTTGGGTTCGGGGTTCAGCCAGAACACGTGACGGGCCCGCTTGCGGGTTTCCTTGATGACCCAGGCGTTGGTCGCGTGATAGTTGTTGCGTGCGTCGCCAAGGAAGATGACGGTGCTCTTGGGGTTGATCTCGTGGCCCCAGCTGTTCCAGAAGGTCTCGAACGCGTGCCCATAGTCGGAGTGACCATCGACCCAAATCACGTCGGCTTCGGTGTTGACCCGGTGCACGGCCCGCCCAATGTCCTCTTCGCCTGAGAACAGATGGGTGACCTCGTCAATACCGTCGATGAACACGAACGACCGCACCTTGGAGAACTGCGACGACAAGGCGTACACGAGGTGCAGCGTGAACCGGGCGAACGCAGCGACCGAACCAGAGATGTCGGCCACGACGATGAGCTCGGGCTTGTTCGGCCGAGGGAACTTGAACTTCGGTTCGGCTGGAACACCGCCATAGCTGAGCGACGCTCGCACCGTGGACCGAAAGTCCAGCGGGCCGCGACGCTTGTTGCGTCGCTTGCGGGCCAGCCGCGCCGCCAGCTTGCGGGTGAGCGGCTGGATTGACTTGCGGATCGCCGCCATCTCGTCGCGACTGGCGTGCATGAAGTCGACGTCTTCTGGCAGGGGCTTGCGCAATGTCTTGGCCATGGCCTCAACGCCGCGGTCAGCAACCAAGCGACGGCGGATCTCGGACTCGATTTCCTTCTTGAGGTCGTCGATTCGGTGCTGGAACTCTTCGCGTTCGAGCCGGCGTTCGAGATCGCTCAGCTCTCGCCCGGCGGTCTCTTCGGCCTCGGCGACCAAGCGTTCCATCATGGCTTCGAGGTCGAGGTTCCGAAGGGTGCGATACAGGTAGTACGTGCCACCAACGGGGCGACCCGGCTCCATGCCCGCAAACTTGGTGACCGCAGCCCGGGCCATTGCCCGCATCATGGCCTCGTCGCCGTTCATCATGGCCCGATACAGCATCTCGGCCAGCTGTTCGGGGGTCATGTCGCCCCCGCCGCCTGAGCCCTCACCCTGCTGCTGCATCTGCTCCATTTGTTCTTGGAGCCAGTCTTCAAGGTCGGACAGTTCGGCGTTGTTTTCGCCCACGGTGTACTGCGGGCCCCGATGACTGAAATAGACCTCGAAGACGGTTTCAAACGCCTTCCAGTGGGTCTCGTTCTTCACCAGTGTTGTGGCCAAGGCGTACTTGAAGGCCTCACGATCCTCGAGCGGGATGTGCCGCATGGCCTCCATCGCGTCGAGGTTCTCCGTGAGCGCGACGGGTAGACCGGCGCGGCGGAGTTCGACGATGAAGCCTGACAAGAGATCGAGCATCAGTCAGACAGCTCTTTCGTCGCCTTCTCGATGTCGGTTTGGTACTTCAACAAGATGTGCAGGGTCTCTTTGGCCTGCTTGGCATCGATGGACTCGATACCGAGCAGCACCAAGGTTCGGGCCCAGTCGAGGGTCTCTGACACCGACGGGCTCTTCTTGAGCTCCAGTTGGCGGATCGAGCGGACAATTCGAGCAACCTGATCGGCCAGGTGCTCGGTGATGCCTTCGACCTTGGTGATGACGATCTGCTTTTCGCGGTCCATCTCTGGGTAGTCGATGTGCAGGAACAAGCAGCGGCGCTTCAGGGCCTCTGACAGCTCTCGGGTGTTGTTCGAGGTCAAGAACACCAGCGGAATCTGCTTGGCCGTGACGGTGCCAAGCTCAGGGATCGACACCTGGTAGTCGGACAAGATCTCGAGCAGCAAGGCTTCGGTCTCGACCTCGACGCGGTCGATTTCGTCGATGAGCAAGACAACGGGTTCCTCAGCGGTGATGGCCTCGAGCAGAGGACGAGTCATCAAGAACTCGTCGCTGAAGAGGTCGTCGTGGAGCTCGTCCCATTCTTCGGCATCGCCGCTGGCCCGCTCGGCCTGGATTCGCAGCAACTGCTTCTTGTAGTTCCACTCATAGAGCGCCTTGGCCTCGTCGAGACCCTCGTAGCACTGGAGGCGGATGAGGCGAGCACCAATCATCTCGGCGACTGACTTGGCGAGCTGGGTCTTACCCGTACCGGCTGGTCCTTCGACCAAAATCGGCTTCTGCAAGCGGTCGGCAAGGAACGCCACGCTGGCGATGCCGTCGTCGGCCAGATAGTCGACGCCGCCAAGCATCTCGCGGACGGAGGCAACGCTATCGAACCGGAACTCCGGCTTCGAGGTACTCATGCAGGTAACTCCCTGGGGGATGGTGGACGCGGTTCAGCCGCGGATCTGGCCGTCGCCATGAACGACGTATTTCAAGGTGGTCAGCTGTTCGAGACCCATGGGGCCCCGAGCATGCAACTTCTGGGTTGAGATGCCAATTTCGGCACCAAAACCGAGCTCTTCGCCATCGATAAAGCGGGTGGACGCGTTAACGAGGGTGGCCGCGGCATCAACTTCGTCGGTGAAGCGGGTCGCGGCAGACAGGTCGGAGGTGATGATCGCCTCGCTGTGACCCGTCGAGGTGGCGTTGATGTGGTCGATGGCTTCATCGAGATCGTCGACGATCTTGACCGACAGCTTGAGATCGAGGAATTCAGTAGCGAAGTCGGCGTCGGTGGCTGCTGCGATCTGGTCCGATAACGCACACGCGGCGGCATCTCCTACCAACTCGACCCCGACGAGTGCTTCAACAGCGCGGGGAACAAACACAGCCGCCACGTCGCGGTGCACGACGAGCGATTCGGCGGCGTTACACACCGACGGCCGCTGCATCTTCGCGTTCACGATGATGTCGATCGCCATGTCGAGATCGGCTGACGCATCGACATACACGTGGCAGTTGCCATCGCCATCGATGACATAGGGAACAGTGGCGTTGGCGATGATCGACGCAATCAGCGACTTTCCACCACGCGGGATCAGACAATCGATGTACTGGGGCAACCGCATGAACTCAACGGCAGCTTCGTGACTCACATCGTCGACAAGCACCAGTGCGTCCTCAGGCAACCCGGCCTTGGCCAGCCCTTGGCGCAGCACCGACGCAATTGCGGTGTTCGACGAGATCGCGGCACCAGACCCTCGCAGGAACGCCGCATTGCCCGACTTGAGGCACAACCCGAAGGCGTCGCTGGTGACGTTGGGACGGCTCTCGTAGATGATCGCAACCACACCGAGGGGAACTCGGCGCTGTTGCACTCGCAGCCCGTTGGGCCGGGTCCAGCCTCTCACCACCACGCCAACTGGGTCTTCGAGGGCTGCAACTTGGCGGAGCCCGTTGGCCATCGCTGCCACCCGGCCCTCGTCGAGCCGGAGTCTGTCGACCAGGGTTGGAGCCATCGCGCTTGCTTCAGCACGGGCCACGTCGACGGCATTGGCCTCGAGAATCTCAGGCGTGTGCAGGACCAGCAGTTCGCTCGATGCGAGGAGGGCGTCGTTCTTGGCCGCAGTCGATGCCCGAGCCAGCAGCCGAGACGCTGATTTGGCGCGGGCGCCCAGCGATTCGATGTGGGTTGGCTCCAAAGACATCTGACCAGACTATCGACCTCGACCACTGGTGAACCAAGCCGAGCCGGATCATGAGGCACCTGACCGGCGCCAGACGTGACCTATCAGGCAAACCCAGTGATGAAGACATCCACCAAGCTGTAGAGCGTTGAGGGATCAATTCGCCGGATAGCCGCGCTGTCGACACCGGCGCGGATCAGGGTGGGTTCGCCCGTGTCAAGGTCGACGAGGTACAGATCGCCACCATTGGAACACGAGTCGTCATAGGCCATGACGGCCAGCGACGACTCGGTAACAAAACCGACGGGCCGAAGCGACATTGCTGGCAACACCGAGATGCCATAACCCTCGGACAAAAGATCAAGCCATTCGATGCTGGAGCCGGTCTCACACGTTCCAACAGCCAGCGCGGCTCGTGTCCCGTCGCTGTTCACGACAAGGTGGGTCAGGGCTTGCCCGCTCTCATACAGCGTCTCAACCTGGGCTTCGGCCGACGGCTGGAGCCAGAACTCAACATTGCCGGCTTCGTTGATCACTTCTTCGGTGGCCGCGGCGAGGTCGAGCCGATGCACATGGCGAACCCCATCGGTATGGGTGGCGACGAACAGCACCATCGTCCCGTCGGGTGTGACCGTGAGATCTGAGATGACGGCGTCATCGGCGAAGGCCAACACCGTTGCGTTCTGGCCCTCGTTGTCGGTGACATACACCGACGATCCGCCAAAGGTTGGGTCTGAGGTCACCGCCAGCAGGTGGTTGCCGTCTGGGTGGTACACGACCTCGCTGACCGGCACGCCAATGTCGAGGCTGCGCCGGCCATCACCATTGCTTGCGCTCTTCACGATCATCTCGCCGTCGACCCAGACGAGGTTGAATCCGGTTGGTCGAGAAAACTCCGGCGAGGTCCGAACCAGGTCGTCGGCGAGTTTTCCTGACCCCTCAACGGTCGAAATCGCCCCGTCGTTGAACAAAACCTTGTCGGCCTGAGCTCCCCACGTCACCACCTCGACACCGTCGGGAACGATCAACAAGCACTCGAAGTCGCCGTCGAAACCCACGCTGAACAAGCCGCTGTCGACTGTGAAGGTCAGCGAGCTCGGCACCACGGGAGACGCCAGCTCCCGATCGCACAGTTCGGGCAGGGGCGCCTGCTCGGGTTCGGTGGTCGTGGTTGGTTCCTCGACCGGATCGGCCTGATCGGAGG
>CAYGMW010000017.1:0-21770 GCA_964350975.1 uncultured Acidimicrobiales bacterium
GTGTGAGGGCGGGCGGGTCATTGATGCCCTCCCCACCAATGTCGATCTTCATGCCACCATTGCCGCCGCGTTCGGCGCCGAGGTCGGGCATCGAACCCACGGTCAGTCCCTGATTCCGCTGCTCACGGGCGACGCGACGAGCGTGCGCGACTGGGCAATTGGTGGGGTGTTCGGCAATTGGGTGCAGGTGACCGACGGCCGCCGTAAGTACGCCAGAGCACCATCGGGCGACAACTTCCCGTTGTCGATGTGGTCGAACCGGTGGTCGACCATGCCGACCCACTTCCCTGGGTTCGTCGGCCTGGCCCCGCCTGATGCCCGGGCCGTTCTCGACACCATGCCAGGGTCGACCGTGCCGGTGATTCGTCAGCCGTTCGTGGCCGGCGATTTGCTGCCGTTCTGGGTTGGCAACCGCCACATCATCGACCAACACCATCTGTACGACCTCGACATCGACCCCGACGAGTCCGAGAACCGGGCCGACGAGCCAATCAGGATCGAGATGCTCGACCTGCTGCGAACCGCGCTCGAAGACCTGGATGCCCCGGCCGAGCAGCTGGCCAGGCTCGGGCTCGACTAGCGGCTCGCGAGGTCGGTTGCCGCGTCAGCGAGCGCGTGTTCGGCCGCGGACGCGTGCTGGGCGGTGTTGAAAAAGTGATCTGCTCCGGCAATCTCGATCAGGCCCGCGTCAAGACCTCGCGATCGCCAGGAGTCGACCAATTGTTCGCTGCCCGAGATCGGGACGAGGTCATCGGCGCTGCCGTGGACGACCACGATGGGCACATCGGTGGGTGACGCTGAGTCGGGCGGCGGATCAATGGTCAGGTCGAACGTCGACGGCTCGCTGCCGGGCGGCAGCAGGTGGGCGAAGTGGCCCCCGATGCGTACCACCGGGGCGAGTAGCGAGGCCCCGATTACGGATGGGACCTTGGCGGTTCGCGTCGCCCAGAGCCCAAGGAACCCGCCGGCACTATGGCCACTCACGACGACGGGCAAGGTGTCGAAGCGCGCTGCGACATGGTTGAGTCCGGCCACAACATCGCCGATCTGGTCGCCGATGTTCACGTCGTTGCCTGCGTGGCGATACGTGAGCGACACCAGCGCGAGGCCTCGATCGAGGTGCTGGTCGGCAAAGCGGTGGCCCCATGTCGGGTCGCCGCTGGTGAACGCTCCGGGATGAAAGTACGCCACGACCCCGGCGGGACGACGAGGGGCGAAGGTGTGGGCTGGCAGCTGCTGGCCGCCAGCAACTGAGACGGTGTCGACGATGGGAGAGATCACCCTGTGACACTAGAACCCGAACGCTGTTACAAGATCAGCCGCCGCAACCGTTGTCCCAGATGCTGTCCTTGGTCACGATGAACGCCCGGGTGGCGGCATCGGCATAGAGGCAGTGGTTGTCTCGGACCAAGAAGGTGCTCGACGTCAGCGCAGTCACGTTGGGTGGGAGGGTTCCCCACAATTTGTTGTCGTGGAGGTACACCCACGTCACACTCGTGAGATTGCCGATCTCGGGCGGTATCGAGCCGCCGATGAAGTTGTGGCCAACGTGGATGTATCTCGCATGGTTGAGGTTGCCCAGGGTGGGGGGAATTGAGCCCTCGAGCTGGTTCCGGTACAGCCTGACTTCGTTGATGCGACCCAGATTGCCAATGCTGAACGGGATCTGGCCAGTCAGCGCGTTGTCGTACAGGTGCAGATGTGTGAGGTTGGACAGGTTGCCGATCTCGGACGGGATACTCCCGGACAACTCGTTGGCGCCCATATAGAGCTGTTGGAGCGCCGCCATGTCGCCGAATTCGGGCGGGATCGTCCGCGTGAGCTCATTGGTGGTCGCATACCACACCAGTAGCGAATCCATGGTGTCCACTGTCGACGGGAGCGGACCTTCGAGATCATTGTCTTGCAGATAGAGATATCTCAGGGTGGTGAGGTTGCCGATACTCACAGGTATCGGGCCCGACAGATGGTTGCGTTCGAAGTTGAGCCGATCGATGACGTCAAGGTCGCCAATGGTCGACGGGATCGGCCCGGTGAGGTTGTTGTCGACAAGGTAAATCGCGCGGGCCGAGTCGAGGTTGCCGATCGACGACGGGATCGAGCCGGTCAGGTTGTTGTCGTGCAAGTAGAGGTACAACAACGACTCCATCCCGCCGATATCAGACGGGATGGATCCGGTCAGGCGGTTGCGCTCGACCTGGAAGTGAGTCAGGTTGTCGAGTGCCGACAACCCATTGGGCAACACACCGTCGAATCGGTTGTCGTGGGCGATGAACGTGATGAGGTTGCCAAGTGCACCAAGCCCGGCCGGGATGTTTCCAGTCAAGTTGTTGTTCTGAACCCGGAAGTGCTCGAGCAGCGACAGGCTCCCGAGATTGTTGGGCAGTGAGCCGGTCAAGAAGTTGTCGTACAGGTACACGTTTCTCAGGTTGAGCATCGAGCCCATTGCGTTGCCGATGCTGCCATCCATGCGGTTCACGTGGAGATACAGGTAGCCAAGGTTGGTGAGCGAGCTCCACGACTCGGGGATGCCGCCTACGAGTCGGTTATTCGCGAGATGGAGGTAGTGCAGCGCTGTTGCCCCGGACCAAGCGGCCGGAAGTGAGCCGCCGATGTCGTTGTTCTGGAGCTGGATGTAGTCGAGCTGGGGCAGGTTGCCGAACCCGCCTGGGAGGGTTCCATTGAAGTCGTTGTTGTAGCCATAGAAGCGCCTGAGCTTGCTCATGGTTCCGACGGCGCTCGGGATCTGTCCGGTGAATCGGTTGTCGTAGACGTAGAAGTACTCGACATTGGTCATGGCGCCAATCGAGGTCGGCAGGGTGCCGCTGAATCCATTGCGGCCAATCTCCAAGACCAACAAGTTGGTGAGGTTGCCGAGAGTTGCCGGCAACGCACCCGTGAGGCTGTTTTCTTGGAGATACAGCCGTTGGAGCCCGGTGAGCAAGGTGAGATCTGTCGGAAAGCCGCCGCTGAAGTTGTTGAAATGCAAATACAGGTTGCGGAGCGCCGTCATGCCGGTGAACGTGGGTACGGGGCCGCTGAGCTGGTTGCGGTCAAGGGTGAGCGTCGACAGCGACGTCAGGTTGAACAGGTTCGGGTCGATCGTGCCGGTCAGGCTGTTGCGGTACAGATTCAGCGTAACCAGGGTCGCGATGTCGCCTAGCTCGGCTGGAATGGTTCCGACGAGGCTGTTGTTGCCGAGCTCAAGCACCAGCAGCTTGGGCGCATTACCGAGCTGGGCGGGGATCGTGCCCGTCATACGGTTGTTGGCCAAATAGAGGTACCGAAGGTTCGGCAGGTCTCCAAGCCAGCCCGGGACGGTCCCGCTGATCTGGTTGTTGTTGAGCCCGATGTAGTCGAGCAATGGATGGGCCGCAAGCGACGCCGGCACCGTCCCGCTCAGCAGGTTGTTGTGGGCATGGAACCAGACCAGGTTGGGCAACGAACCCAAGTTCGCAGGAAGGCTGCCGCTCAAGCTGTTGGTCGCGATATTGATGTTCCGCAATGCGGTCATGTTGGCCAGCGTTGAGGGCAACGCGCCCGTCAAGCTGTTGTTGTTGATGTGCAGGTCGGTCACGGCGGTGAGGTTGCCGATCTCAGATGGCAGCGACCCGATGAGCTTGTTGTTCGGAAGCCTGACTTGGGTGATCCGACCGCCCGAGATCGTGACCCCGAACCAGGTGGCGAGGTTCGTGCTCGTGAGCCAGCCGGTTTTGTTGGTCCAGGTGGCGCCATTGGTGTTTGAATACAGCGCCACCAAGGCGTCGCAGTCGGCCCACGGAACGTTGGTCTGGGTGGTGCAACCGGCCCATGGAGTGTGGGCAGCCGCGGTGAAGCCGGGGTCGTTGTCGAACACCACAGCCCGCGTTCCGCCGTCTGCCGGTGGTTGCTCAGTGCCATCGATGTACCCAAGATCGATCTCGGGATCGGCCTGTGAAGGAGACGTGTCGACCTCAGGGGGTGTGACCTCAGGGGCTGTGACCTCAGGCGCTGGTTCGAGCAGCGCGGTATCGCCCGGCGCGGTGATGGCTGGTGCGACACTGGCGACCTCGAGCCGGCTCGCGGCGGCGGAGGGCGTTGGGGCCCCGATTCCCTGGGAGGCAGTGAATGCCTTCGACGGTGCAGCGACGACTTCTTCTGGCTGCGAGGTCGAGACCGCGACGAGGGCAAACGCTACTGCAATGGCGAGCCACACCTTGAGCACATTGGCGGCTCGCTGGGATGTGGACACGCTCGGCACAGTGGGCTGGTCGACCGGTTCTTCGTCTTGGTCTGGGCGCTTGTTCGACCACCACACGAGCAGTCCGCCAACAGCAATCATGAGCAATGCAATCGTGGTGTGGGTTCTTGAATTCGAACCCGATGCGACGAGGCCTGACAAGACGACCTCGGTGGCGGTATAGGTGTTGTTGTCGGGACGATTGTCGGTGACGCTGCCGGCCACGGTGGCCGTCAGCCTGATGTTGTCGCCGGTGACTCCGGTGACCTGGGTTCGCAGGGCCAGCTGGGGTGCACTTTGACGAGGGAAGAGGCCACCAGCGAAGGTGCAGGTGGCTGTGAGGCCCACCACATTGCAGGTCCAGCCGTTGCCCGATGCAATCGCCACATCAAGGTTCTCGACGAGGGTGATGGTCACCGACACCTGGCCTGCCTCGACGATGCCGCCCAGATTTCGGACCGACACGACCCAGTCGATATCGCTCAAGTTCGATGGAACGTCGAGCAGGCTCACGCTGATCGCGAGGTCAGGGGCGCAGCCAGAGTCCCAGTTGGGGTCATAGGAAGCAACGAACGTTTCGACAGCTCCGGAAGCGGTGAAACAGTAGTTGTCCTGCAACAACATGTTGGTCAGAGACCCCATGTTGACAATCGATGCCGGGATCGGGCCCTCGAGATCGTTGGCGTGGATATAGAAGCTGTTGGCGTTGACCAGGTTCCCAATGTCTTCTGGGATGCCACCGGTGAGCTTGTTGTAGCCCAGGTGTACGTACCGAAGTTCGGTCAGGTCGGCCATCTCGTTGGGTAGGCCCGACTCCAGGTTGTTGTCGTACAGGTGCAGTGTTCGCAGCTTCGTCATCGACGAGATGGTTCCGGGCAGGTTGCCCGTGAGCTCGTTGCTGTACAGGTACAAGTGGCGCAGGTCGGGGATGAAGCCAATCTCGTCGGGGATGCTGCCGGTCAGCTGGTTGCCGCTGAGGTGCAGGTAGGCGAGGTGGGTCATGCCGCCGATCTCGTCCGGGATCGGCCCGGTGAGGTCGTTGTTGTACGCCCAGAAGTAGCGGACGTTTTCCAAGCCGCCGATGGAGGTGGGCAGCGAGCCAGGGATGTTGTTGTTGTGGAGGTACAGATACTCAAGGTTTCGCATACCACCAATGGATGTTGGAAGCGGCTCGTCGAGCAGGTTGTCGCCAATGTGCAGGTAGTCGAGCGACGTGAGGTTGCCAATGTTGACGGGCAGTGCTCCGGTGATTCGGTTTCGTTCGAACGCCAAGAAGTTGATCGACGGAAGGTCGCTGAGCGACGCCGGAAGTTCGCCGGAGAGCTGGTTGTCGCGGAAATACGCGAAGCGCAGCGACCTCATATTCCCGATGGTGTTAGGAATCGAGCCGGTCAGCTGGTTCAGGTGGAGTTGAAGATTGCGAACATTTCGTAGTCCGCCGATTTCGGGCGGGATCGAACCGCTGAGTTGGTTTGCGGCCAGGTACAGGTCGCGCAAGTTACCAAGATTGCCGATCTCGGGAGGAATCGAACCGGTGAGCGCGTTGCTATTCAGGTTGAGCGTTCGCAGGTTCGCCATCGTGCCAATGCTGGCCGGGATTGATCCGGTCAGATCGCTACCAGCAAGGTCGAAGACCAACACATTGGTGAGGTTGCTCAGGTCGGACGGCAACGAGCCAGTGAAGCTGTTCTGCCCTCCGTCGATCACGATGGCCCGCTCCAGCGAGCCCAGCGACGCAGGCAACTGCCCATCAAAGCGGTTGTTGCGGAAATAGAAGTACCGAAGCTCATCGAGGTTGCCGATGTCGGCGGGCAGGCTGCCAGTGAACTGGTTGTCGTGAAGGTAGAGACGAGTGAGCTCAGTCATCGACGACAAGTCGTTGGGCAAGACTCCGTTGAAGGAGTTGCCGTTCAGATACAACTCGGTCACATTGACCAAGCCGCTCACCGACGTGGGCAAGGTGCCGGTGAGTGAGTTGTTCGACAAGTTGGCGTATCGCAGGTTGTCGAGCTGACCAAAGCCAGCGGGCAGTGTTCCGGTGAGGCCGGAGCTTGCGAGTTGGAGGATCTGCAGTTCACGCAGCCCGCCGATCGAGTTGGGCAGCGGCCCATTGATGTTGTTGTTGTTGAGATAGAGCCACCTCAGCCGGGTGAGATTCCCGAGCCCATCGGGTAGTGGCCCAGGCAGACCGGTGGAGTCGACGCGCAGTCGCAGCAGCTTCGTGAGATTGCCGATCTCGTCGGGGAGCGGCGACGTGATCGGGTTGCTGTACAGCTCGAGGGTTTCGAGTTCGGCGAGCCCGCCGATCTCGGGCGGTATCGACGAGATGCTGTTGGCGTGCAGGTACAGCCACTGGAGGTTGTCGAGGTCGCCGATCGATGCGGGGATCGATGTGATGCCAGCACTGGCGACGTTGAGGTACGTCAAGCTGTCGATTTGGGTCAGGGCAGCAGGCAGCGGTCCGTTGATCGGGTTGCCCTGGAGGTACACCTCATAGACCGTGCTGCTGGAGCCGAGGCTCGCCGACACCCCAGTGATCTGGTTGTTGGCGAGGTGGATGTGGGTGAGCGAGTCCATCTCGGACCATGTGGCCGGAGTCACCCCAGCGAAATCGTTGTTGTAGAGCCACAGACGCCACAGGCCGTCCGCGTTGGACCAGTTGTCGCCAAGCGACGACAGTTGGTTGTTCTGTAATCGGAGCTCTCCCAGCGCGGTCAGCTCGCCGACCTCATCGGGAATTGCTCCGGTGAGAGAGTTGTTGCTCAACCACAGGTCATAGAGGTTGCGCAGCCGGCCGATCTCGGGAGGGATCGTGCCGACGAGGCGGTTGCTCTCGAGCCGAATCCGATAGACGCTGCCGTTGTTCAACCAGATGCCGTTCCAGCTGGCGATGCTCGGGTTTGACAACCAGCCCGTCGAGTTCTGCCAACCGGCCCCATTAGTTGAGTAAAAGAGTGCGACGAGGGCGTCGCACTCTTCATAAGAGATATCGGTTTGAAGCAGGCACCCGGCCCAGGGTGGATGGCTCGCGGCGCGTAGGTCGCCGTCTTGGAAGTTGGCAGCAATGATGTCGTCTGCCACCGCCAGGTCTGCGGCTGAGAACTCGCTCGGCCCAGCGGCCACTTCGCCCGCAGCCGCTGGATCGGTGCCAGGGTCGAGGTCGTCATTGCCTGGGCTGTTGATGTCATCGGCGCCACCCGAGACACCGCCGCCCTGGGTTGGGTCGCTCAGGGCGGGATCGTTTGGTGGCGGCGCATCACCTGTTGTGTCGCGCGTGCCGGTGCCATCGTCGAAGTCCGGGTCTCCACCTCCAGGGTCGCCGGGTCCGGCACCGCCGCCCAATGCGGGGTCGCCGTTCCCGCCTCCGGGGTTTGCCCCCGGGTCGCCCGCGCCGCCGGCCTCGCCGGGTTGGGCGAACTGGGTTGTCGTGGTCGTTGCCGGGGCCGTTGTGGGGACGACCACAGAGATCGCGTCGGTGTCGACAATTCCGTCGCCATCGGCGTCGTCGTCTTGGTTGTCGGCAATGCCGTCGTTGTCGTCGTCGGTATCGACCGTGTTTGGAACACCATCGCCGTCGATGTCGGTGTCGGTGCGGTTGGGGATGCCGTCGCCGTCGAGGTCCGGTTCTCCGCCGGCCGTCGGGATGGTGGTCGACGTGACCGGTGCAGGCGCGGTGGTCGTGGCGCGAGGAGCGTTGGGGTCGAACAGGGGGACCTCGACGGGATCGATCGTTGTCGTGGTCGCGTTGGGTTCGAACTCAGTGCTGATGTCGAGGTCAGCAGGGGCTTCGGCTCCGCTGGCGAACATGGTCCGGCCGAAGGCGAAAAACGCCACGGCTGCGAGGGCGCCGAAGAGCACCAAGCGCAGCGCGAGCGACTCTTCGAGCCTGTAGCGGATTGTGTCGAACATGCAGGATCACCAAAGTGGGTTGCGAAGCACTCGCACGTACCGTCGGCCTGTCGACACACCCAGTTAAGGACCTTCAGTGCTCGATGCGCAGAGGCGACCATGCAGAAGGTTGAATAAACTTGCAGTCCAGTGAATCACTGGTAGCGTGGTCGGCTATGTCGAACACGACCAAGCTCAGCGTTGGCGTCATCGGTGCATCGGGTTTCACCGGCACCGAGCTGCTGCGTCTCGCGGCCAGCCATCCAAACTTCGAGGTGGTTGCGGCAACGGGCGAGTCCATGGCGGGCACCAAGATTGCCGACCTGTACCCCCATCTGGCCCCGGTGTATGGCGACCTCGCCTACCAGGCCTATGACACGGCCGACTTTGTGGGCCTTGACGTCGTCGTGATGGGGCTGCCCCATGGCACCAGTCAACCCATTGCCGCTGAGTTGTTCGGCAAGGTCGGCGTTGTGGCCGATATGGGCGCCGACTTCCGCCTCAAGGACCCGGCCCTGTACCCCGAGTGGTACGGAGAGCCCCACTCGTGCCCCGACCTGCTCCCACACTTCGCCTATGGGTTGCCGGAGCTCTACCGCGACCAGATCGTGGGGGCCAAAGGCGTTGCAGCCCCTGGTTGTAACCCGACGGCGGCCTGCTTGGCGCTGGCCCCCTTCACTCGTGGCGGCCTCGTCGATCGGACTGGCCTGATCATCGACCTGGCTGCTGGAGTGTCGGGAGCGGGCCGTGGCCCCAAGGCCAACACCCAGTTCTGCGCGGTCGACGAGAACTTCGAGGCCTATGGGCTCTTGACTCACCGTCACACCCCGGAGATGGAGCAGGTGCTCGACGCGTCATTGCTCTTCACCCCTCACCTGGCGCCGATGAGCCGGGGCATCCTGGCAACCTGTTATGCCAAGCCCGTCGTCGATATGACGTCTGAGTCGGCGCTGGCGGCCATGGCAGAGTTCTACGCTGGCGAACCATTCATCGTCGTCGACCAGCGTTCGCCTTCGACCAAGGCCACTATGGGATCCAACACTGTTCACATGACCGCCAGGGTCGATCCCCGCACTGGGTACCTCATCGCGATCGCCGCGATCGACAACCTCACCAAGGGCTCGGCCGGCAACGCAATCCAATCGATCAATATCGCGATGGGCCTCGACGAAACTGCGGGCCTGCCACTGATTGGATTGGCGCCCTGATGGCCATCGAACCAGACCTGACAGCCCAGCTCCTCACCGAGGTGTTGCCCTACATCCAGCGTTTCCGCGACACCGTGGTGGTGGTCAAGTTCGGTGGTAACGCCATGGTCGACGATGCGTTGGCTGCGACCTTTGCCTCCGACATGGTGTTGCTGCGCCAGGTCGGCATCTTGCCGGTGGTCGTGCACGGTGGCGGCCCTCAGATTGGCGAAATGCTTCGTCGGCTTGGCAAGGAGACCGTGTTCGAAGACGGGCTTCGCGTCACCGACGCCGAGACCCTCGACATTGCCCGCATGGTGCTGGTCGGCAAGGTCAACCGTGAGATCGTGGGCTCCATCAATGTGCACGGCCCACTGGCGGTGGGCTTGTCAGGCCAAGACGCAGGCATCATCACCGCGTCGGCACGCGACCCGCGTTTGGGTTTCGTGGGCGATGTCTCCGCGGTGAACCCCACCATCATCAAGAGCTTGTTGGCCGAGGGCCTCATCCCGGTGATCTCGACGATCGGTGCTGATGCGACGGGTCAGGCCTACAACATCAATGCCGACACCGTCGCGGGCGCCATCGCCTCGGCGCTCGGGGCCGAAAAGATCATCTATCTCACCGATGTGGCCGGCCTTCTCGGCGATGTCAACGATCCCGGCACCTTGATCAACCGCATCACCTCAGCGGAGCTGAGAGCATCACTCGATGCCGGCGAACTGGCTGGTGGGATGATCCCCAAGATCAGTGCCTGCGTCGAGGCCGTCGAGCATGGGGTGGCGTCAGCTCACCTGCTCGACGGGCGTATTCCTCACGTCGTGCTCATCGAATTGTTTACCGATTCCGGAATCGGCACCTTGATTACCGAGGGACCCTATGTGGGCCCAGACACGAACCCCGCTGCGAAAGACTCAGCATGAACCCAGCCCTGGCATCGCACACATCGGCCACTGGTGGCGCCGACCTGGCCTATTGCCCGATCATGTCGACCTATGGCCCACCGCCGGTGATGTTCGTGCGCGGGTCTGGCACCGAGCTGTTCGACCGAGCCGGCAAGCGCTACCTCGACTTCTTGTCAGGCCTGGCCGTGACCTCGCTTGGACACTCCCACCCCGCTGTTGCGGCCGCGGTTGCTGAGCAGGCCAACACCTTGCAGCACGTGTCGAACCTGTTCGCGACCGAACCCCAGGTCGAGGTGGCCCAAACCATCGACCGGCTCAACGGCGGCGGAGGTCAGGTGTTCTTCTGTAACTCAGGCGCCGAAGCCAATGAGGCCGCCATCAAGCTGGCCAGGCGTCACGGTGGGCGGGGTCGTCATGTTGTGGTGTCGGCGTTCCGGTCGTTCCACGGCCGCACCTTGGCCACCTTGCACGCCACCGGCCAGCCTGAAAAGCACGAGGTCTTCCAGCCCTTGCCTGAGGGCTTCAAGCATGTCGAGTTCGGCAATATCGACGCGCTCGTTGCAATGCTCGACCCGTCGGTGTGCGGCATCTTGCTCGAAGCAGTCCAGGGCGAAGGGGGCGTGAACCCCGTGCCCGCTGGCTACCTCGAAGCAGTCCGAAAGATCTGCGACGAACGCGGCATCTTGATGATGATCGACGAGGTCCAGACCGGTTTTGCTCGTACGGGCAAGTGGTTTGGATATCAGCACGCTGATGTTCGCCCCGATGTGGTCACCATGGCCAAGGCCCTCGGCAACGGCATGCCAATTGGGGCGGTGTGGGCTCCGCGAGAGATTGCCGCCTCGTTCCGTCCCGGTGACCATGCCACCACCTTTGGCGGTCAGCCGTTCGCTACGTCGGCGGCCCGAGCGGTGTTGAGAGTGATGGAGGCCATGGATGCGCCGGCGACTGCTCAACGTATGTCTGATGAGCTGATCGCCAAGCTCGAAGAGGTCGACGGTGTGGTGGCGGTGCGCGGTATTGGCTTGCTGCTCGCAGCCCAGCTCGATGACGGCATCGACTCCAAGGCCGTCGTGACACTGTGTCTTGAGAACGGTCTGGTGCTGAACGCAGTCACACCAACCGCGATCCGTTTTGCTCCGCCGATCACGGTGTCGAGCGAGGAAATCGACGAGGGCCTGGCCATTTTGGCCGGTGCCATTGCCGAAGTTGTCGCCTCGTCGGCTGACACTTCAGCAGCGGGGGTCTGAGCGATGCGTCATTTTCTCGAAGTCGACGATCTGACCTCAGCCGAACTCGCCGAGGTGTTGGCGCTGTCGGCTCAAGCCGATCCGCCCCAGGTGTTGGCGGGCAAGGGTGCGGGTCTCATCTTTGAAAAGCCCAGCGCCCGCACCCGTAACTCAACCGAGATGGCGGTCGTTCAGCTCGGAGGCCACCCGATCTACATCCGCGACGAAGAGGTCGGGATCGACAAACGAGAGTCGGCCGAGGACATCATCCGAGTGATGGCGGGTTATCACGCCGTCGTAGCGGCTCGGGTATTCGATCATGGTGTGCTCGAACGGATGGCCGCGCTGAACGTGGTGCCGGTGGTCAACTTATTGTCTGACCAGGCCCACCCGATGCAGGCCTTGGCGGACTTGTTGACCTTGACCCAGGAGTTCGGCTCACTCGAGGGCCTGGTGGTCACCTATGTGGGCGACGCGAACAATGTGTGGCGGTCGCTTGCGATTGGGTGCGCGATGAGCGGGGCGATCAGCCGGATTGCTTGCCCGCCCGGGTACGCCCCGACGGAGGAAGACCTCGACCGGGTTCGATCTCACGGGGGAGTGGTTGAGGTATTCCATCGACCCCAGGAAGCCGTTGCCGGCGCCGATGCGGTCTACACCGATGTGTGGACCTCAATGGGTCAAGAGGCCGAGTCCGCCGAACGGTTGCGTGCCTTCGAGGGGTTCTCGATTACCTCTGAGCTGCTCGATGGCATGGCGCCGGCGGGCATCTTCTTGCACTGTCTGCCCGCTCACCGGGGCGAAGAGGTCAGCCACGATGCGCTCGAATCTGACCGCAGCCGGGTGTTTCCTCAGGCCGAAAACCGTATGCATTCGGCTCGCGGCCTTCTGGCCTGGCTCCTCGCCCAAGCCCAATCATGAAAGCCCAGCGCCAGCACGCACTCGCCGGATTGTTGTCGAGTCACCAAGTCACCTCGCAGGCCCACGCGGTCGAATTGTTGGCCGAGGTCGGCTTCGACGCCACCCAGGCCACGGTGTCTCGCGACCTGGAGGATTTGGGCGCGGTCAAGGTCCGGGTTCCTGGTGGCGACCTCATCTACGCCGTTCCGGAGATGCCGCATCAACGCAACGTGCCTGACGATCATCTGCGCCGGGTGTTTTCTGACTGGGTTGTGGAGGTCGCGGTCAACCACCCGATCCTGATCCTGCGCACCCCGCCGGGGTCGGCTCATGTCGTCGCTAGCGCTCTCGACCGGTCCGCGCGCTCCGATGTGCTCGGCACGGTGGCCGGAGATGACACGATTCTTGTCGTCGCCGCACCCGGGGTTGTGGCCACAGATCTGGCCGACAACTTCCGCGATCTCGCCAACCTGTAACCCCCATCTTCACTACACCTACTCGCTCAGAGGTTTCCCTAGCCATGACCAGCCCACACGCCGATTCCGTCGACCGCGTTGTCCTTGCCTATTCCGGCGGGCTCGATACGTCGGTGATCCTGCAATGGCTCCGTGAGGAGTACGAGTGCGATGTGGTCACCTTTACCGCCGACCTCGGCCAGGGCGAGGAGCTTGAGCCAGCCAGGGCCAAGGCCCTCAAGATGGGCGTGCCAGCCGAGCACATCTTCATCGAGGACGTCCGCGAGGAGTTCGTTCGCGACTTTGTGTTCCCGATGTTTCGGGCCAACGCCATCTACGAAGGCGAGTATCTGCTTGGCACGTCGATCGCTCGGCCCTTGATCGCGAAGCGACTGGTGGAGATCGCAGCCGAGACCAATGCTGACGCAGTGGCCCACGGAGCCACGGGCAAGGGCAACGACCAGGTTCGTTTCGAGCTGAACTCGTATGCTCTGAACCCTGACATCAAGGTCATCGCCCCGTGGCGCGAATGGGATCTCGGTGGGCGCGAAACCCTGCTGGCGTGGGCCGCCGAGCGCGATATCCCGATCGACAAGACGCGTGGCAATAAATCGCCGTTCTCCACCGATGCGAACCTTCTGCACATCTCCTATGAGGGTGGCCCGCTCGAAGATCCGTGGACCGAGCCGCCGGCCGAAATGTGGCGCTGGTCGGTCAGCCCTGAAGAAGCACCCAACGAGGGCACCTATATCGAGCTCACCTTCAAGATGGGCGACATCGTGGCTATCGACGGCGTCGAGATGTCACCGGCCACCGTGCTCGCCGAGCTGAACCGCGTCGGTGGGGCCAACGCCATTGGTCGCCTCGACATGGTCGAGAACCGATTCGTCGGCATCAAGAGCCGCGGCGCGTACGAAACACCGGGTGGCACGATCATGCTCAAGGCCCATCGTGCGATTGAGTCGATCACCCTCGACCGCGAAGCCGCCCACCTCAAAGACCACCTGATGCCCAAGTACGCGGAGCTCATCTACAACGGGTTCTGGTTTGCTCCGGAGCGCCTGATGTTGCAGTCAGCGATCGACTTGAGCCAGTCCCACGTCAATGGCACGGTGCGACTCAAGCTCTACAAGGGCAATGTCATCGTGGCCGGACGCAAGAGCGACGACAGCTTGTTCGACCAAGCGATTGCCACCTTCGAAGAAGACGAAGGGGCCTACAACCAGGCCGACGCCGAAGGTTTCATCAAGCTCAACGCTCTGCGGTTGCGCAACCTGGGGCGCAAGCGTGGCTGAGCACCAGCCCGCTCAAACAGCACCGGCAAAAGCAGCACCCGGTCAAACACTGTGGCATGGCCGTTTTGCTCTGGGCCCCGCCGAAGCGCTCCAAGCCCTGAACGACTCATTGCCGTTCGACCAGCGCATGTACCGAGAGGACATTGAGGGGTCGCGTGCTCATGTTCGGATGCTGACCGATGTTGGGCTCTTCACCGCCGATGAGCTGGCCTCGGTGCTCGCAGCGCTCGATCTGGTCGAGGCCGAGATCGAGTCCGGTGCCATGGTGTGGCAGCCCACCGATGAAGACATCCACACCGCGGTCGAGCGTCGAGTCACCGAGTTGGCGCCAGCCGGGGCCAAGATGCACACGGGGCGAAGCCGAAACGATCAGGTGGCCACCGATGTGCGCCTCATCACCCGCCGCGAGCTGTCGGACACGATTGCCTTGGTGTTGAGGTTCCAGCAAGTGCTGTTGGCCAAGGCCGATGAAGCCATCGCCAACGACTGGTACCTGCCGGGCTACACCCATATGCAGCGGGCCCAGCCCGTCATGTTGGGACACCATTTCTTGGCCCACTGTTGGGCCTTGGCCCGCGACGTCGACCGCCTGCTCGACGCCTACCGCCGCACCGATGTGTCGGCTCTCGGTGCCGGGGCCTTGGCTGGTTCGTCGCTCCCGCTCGACCCGACGATCACCGCGGGCTACCTCGGGTTTGCTGAGGTGTTCGACAACAGCCTCGACGCCGTTGCCGACCGCGATTTCGTGGCCGACGCGCTGTACGCGATGTCGATGTTGGGTGTGCACTTGAGCCGTATTGGCGAAGAGCTCATTCTGTGGGCGACCGACGAGTTCGGATTCGTGGGTCTTGACGATGCGTTCTCGACTGGTTCGTCGATGATGCCTCAGAAGAAGAATCCCGATATCGCCGAACTCGCCCGCGGCAAGGCCGGCCGTCTCATCGGCCATCTGACCGGGTTCTTGGCCTCGGTGAAGGGCCTGCCTCTCACCTACAACAAGGACATGCAGGAAGTCAAGGAGCCGCTGTTCGATGCCTTCGACACGGTTCGGCTCACCCTGTTGGCCCTCGACGGCATGGTGTCGACCCTTGTGATTCGGGGCGACGTGATGGCCGCCGCAGCCGATTCGCCGTATTCAGCCGCCACCGATTTGGCCGAGTGGCTGGTGTTGCGCGGAATGCCGTTCCGGGCCGCCCACGCAGTGGTCGGCGAGCTGGTTCGACGGGCCTTGGCCGGCGAAGCTTCGCTGCGCGAGCTGGTTGTGGCATCTGTTCATCTCGGCGAAGAACCAGCCGCGATCCTCGAGCCGGGAGCCGCAGTGCGTCGGCGTTCAACTCGCGGCAGCGGCGGCCCTGGTCCGGTGGCCGAACAGCGCGAGCGATTTGTTGCTCGTATGGCTGCCGACATTGACCGCCTCAAGGCCGCCGACGCCGGTCGCCTCGCGGCCACCCAACCAGCAGGGGAGTAACTGTGGCGTTCGAATCCAGGTTCCGCAATACGTTGCGCGTGCGATATGGCGAATGTGATCAACAAGGTGTGGTCTTCAACGCCCATTACCTCGCCTATGTCGACGACACCCTCGAACAGTGGATGCACGTGGTGCCTGATCTGAGGTCGTTGGGCTGGGACATGATGCTCAAAAAGGCCGAAGTCACGTGGCACAGTTCGGCCCACGCGGGAGACCTGCTCGACATCGATGCTGCAGTGACCCGGTGGGGTTCAACGTCGTGGGATGTCAGCTTTGTGGGCTCAGTCGACGGGGCGACTGTATTTGTGGCCACGATCATCTATGTCAGCGTCGTGCTCGGTGAGTTGACCCCCATGGTCACCCCTGCCGCAGTCATGCAGGCATTCGGACCTGCGTGCGACCTGCCGACGTGACGGTTTCGGATTCAGCACCGGCCCAGCCAGCATGGGCCGCGCTCGATGGGTTAGCTCGGGGTGACGGTCTGGCACTGGCTCGGTCGTGGGTCGACGCCTTCGAACCGGCCGAACCCATCCAGGCCGAACATCGCGCCACGGTGCTCGATTTCATTGACGAACATCCTGACGCGCTGCATCGGTCGTGCCTGACTGGTCATCTGACGGGATCCGCGTGGGTGGTTGACGCTTCAGGCACCCGTGGGCTGATCATGCATCACTCCAAGGTTCGGCGTTGGCTGCAGCCCGGCGGTCACGCTGACGGCGACGCCAACTTGGCAGCGGTCGCGCTACGGGAGGCCATCGAGGAAACCGGCATCGATGACCTCGTGGTGTGGACCCGGCCCGTCGACATCGATATCCACCTGTTCGTCAACCGATCTGGCTCCGAACCCGACCATCTTCATCTCGATCTGAGATTTGTCGTGCAAGCCGCGGCGGGGGCAACACCGGTGGGCAATCACGAGTCGGCGGCGTTGCGCTGGATCACCGAACACGAACTTGATGACCCGGAGCTGGCGCTCGACGCAAGCACCAAACGTGTGGCTCGACACGGATTCGATCTCGTTCGCCGCAATGGCACCAGCGTCGCGTTGTAACGTGCTCGGCGTGGACCAGATGCAAGAGCTGTTGATCCGGCTCGTCGAATGGCTGATCGGGCTCACGGTAGGCCTGATCGTTGGCTACTTCGTGGTGTGGCTGCCGCCAGGCCTGATGTGGCCGGGCGTTGCCGGGACGCTGGCGTTAATCGCTGGCGGAAAGATGATTTTCGAAGGCGTGTTCCCCGGCTTCGGGTACGGGCTGGTTGTCTCCACCGCTGTGAGCCTTGGCTACTTCGTCTACTACTTCATGCTCGGCGTCGATTGACGCTCCGGCTATCGTCGACGCCATGACTCCCATCATCCTCGGTGCCCTGGTGGCCGCTGCCGCCGTTGTTGCCTATGGCATCTTTGACACGATGTCGTTCAGCAGCGAGCGCTGGCATCTGGCGGGGCGCAGCCGCGGCAAGTGGATCGCGTTGTTCTTCGGTTTTGGCCCGCTCGCCGTGCTGTTGTACTGGGGAACCGTCCGATACGAACTGCGCTTCCCGGAGCGTTACCTGCCGGACTGAGACGGCAGGCGGGCCGATCAATCAGGCAGTCGGGTTGACCCAGATCGTCACGGTTTCGCCCGGAAGTAGTGCCGCTCCGCCACCGTGGTCGGACTTCCACACTTGGCCGGGTCGCAGTGCGGCAGCGCGAGGGTCGGCTTCGGCTTCGACGATGACCTCGATGACGTATCCGGCCCCTTCGCCCGCAGCAACAGCCTCGGACTCAGTCGAACCCAACATCTGGGGCACGCGCCTCACCCGTTGGCCGTTGGCCACATTGATCACAATCGTTGATCCGGTTGCGATGATGGATTCTCCAGCGGGTTCTTGTGAGGCCACGATGCCCGGCGGGTATTGGTCGTCGGGCACTGACTCAGTCGTCACCACGAACCCGGCCCTCGACAAGATCTCCACTGCGAGTTCGCTGCCCATACCAACCACATCTCGAACCAGCTCGCCCGGAATCGTGGGTTCCGGCGCGTCGTTGTCGCCTGCTTGTGCGGTGTTGGCGAGATCGGTGCTGGCAGGCTCGGGTGGGTCGAGGGAGGGATCGGCGAAGTCGCTGATCGGAACCTCGGACAGCGCTGAGGTCATATAGAGCTGCCAGATCTCGGCGGGCCACGAACCTCCGGTCACCCGGATTTTGGTGCGAGGCGGCACCATGGAAATCTGGCCTTCGGCGAAACCAACCCACACCCCGGTAACGAGATCCGGGGTGTAGCCCACGAACCAGGCATCAGCCCAGTTCTGGCCAGTGCCAGTTTTGCCCGCTGCCGGTCGGCCGATGCGGGCTTGCACGCCGGTGCCACGCGAGATGACCTGTTGCATCACCGAGGTCAACTGGTCGGCTGTTGAGCGCTCGATTGCTCGGATGGGTGAGGGGTCATGTTGATACAAGACCGTGCCGTCGGGTCCGGTAACCCGAGTCACATAGACCGGATCGTTGCGCACACCGCGGTTGGCGATGGTGGCATAGGCCGTTGTCATATCGAGCGGGCTGACATCGTTCGCGCCGAGCACAGCCGACGGCACGGCTTGCAGCGGGGCGGTCACACCCAGATCTGCCGCGACGGCGATGGCATCGGCCGGGCCGACGTCCATGACGAGTTGGGCGTAGGCGGTGTTGTACGAGTTCACGGTTGCGTCGACGAGGTTGACGATGCCACCTTCGTGCCCGCCATAGTTTTCAACTTCCCACACCTCGTTCGACAGCTGGATGTCCAGGGTGGCCGGTGCGCTGTAGCGCTGACTCAGAGCGATGCCCTCTTCGAGCGCTGCGGCCAACACCAAGGGCTTGAACGACGACCCGGACGGGCGAGCGGCCTGGGTGGCCAGATTGAACTTCGACGCCGGCGCGCCGCCGAAGAAGTCACGCCCACCGACCATGGCGAGCACGTACCCGTTGGCCGGATCCATGGTCACCACCGCAGCGTTGGGGTCAGCTTCGGGGTCAGAGATGATGAGGTCGACAGCGGTTTCGGCTTGGTGCTGCAGCCCGAGATCCAGGGTGGTCTCGATGTGCAGCCCGCCGGTGAACAGGGCTCGGGCCCGCTCCTCATAGGTTCGTCCGAACGCGGGGGAGTCGAGCATGAAACGCTTCACCTCCTCCACGAAGTAGGCGCCGGGGTACCGATCGTCAGGGTCGGGGGTGGCCAGCACGAGATCCGACTGGTCGATGGCGTCGGCGTCTTGTCGAGTCAGGTACTCCTCGTCAACCATCGCGTCGAGCACCAGCGAACGGCGTTCAAGGGCAGCATCGGGATCAATGAAGGGGTCATAGGTCGAAGGTGCTTTGACGAGGCCAGCCAACAACGCACCTTGCCCAACGGTCAGTTCCGAAGCGGGAACACCGAAGTACACCTGGGCCGCAGCCTCGATTCCATAGGCGCCAGCGCCGAAGTACACGGTGTTGAGGTAGAACTCGAGAATCTCGGCCTTGGTGTATTGCTGCTCGACTTGGATGGCCAGCGATGCCTCTTCGATCTTGCGGTCCAGAGTTCGGTCGGTGCCAATGATGGCGTTCTTGACGAACTGCTGGGTGATGGTCGAACCGCCCTCGACGATCTCAGCTTCGTCGAAGTTGCGCTGCAAGGCCCGCACGATGGCGCGAACGTCAATCCCGATGTGGTTCCAGAACCGTCGGTCCTCGATGGCAACAATGGCGTTCTGGACGTGTTCGGGCACGAGATCGATGCTGATCTCGGTTCGGTTCTCACCCGCGTGCAGCGTCGTGATCTCGGAGCCATCGGCGGCAAAGATGGTCGAGGCTTCGGCGTTGGGAGGAATGCTTGGCTCCAACGCGATCGCGGTGTAGCTGCATCCGCTGGCGACCAATGAGGTCGCGACAATGACGCCCATGACTCCACGAAGCCGCGAGCCCCGTGTCTGGGCAGGCGCTTCGCATGCAGTTCCCTCGCTGCGATGCATGCCTTGGTTGTCGACCGCTCGGGGGCTGAGTTGCAGAACTGGCGTGTTGCGAAACTGGCTTGTCGCGAAACTGGGCCGCGCTCGAGTCGACGTAGGTGGCAACCTATGACGGTGAATCTCCTCGAAGACCTCGATGCTCGTGGCCTCATCCACGACACCACAGATCGCGCTGCGCTCGCAGCCAGACTCGCGGAGGGACCGATCACGCTGTATTACGGCTGCGATCCCACCGCGGACAGCCTGCACGCAGGCAATCTGATTGGTCTGCTCACCGCCCGTCGGTTCCAGATGGCCGGCCACAAGCCGATCATGCTCGCCGGGGGAGCCACCGGAATGATTGGCGACCCGTCGGGGCGTTCGAGCGAGCGCAATCTGCTCGACGACGACGCGTTGGCCCACAACCTCAGCTACCTGGTACCCCAACTCGAGCAGTTCATCGAGTTTGGCAGCGGGTCTGATCAAGCCAAGCTGGTCGACAACAGGGCCTGGACGGTGGGGGTCTCGATTCTGAGCTTCTTGCGCGATATCGGCAAGCACGTCACGGTGAACCAGATGCTGGCTAAGGAGTCGGTGAAGGGTCGCCTGAACGATGGTGATGGCCTCAGCTACACCGAGTTCTCATACATGCTCCTGCAGGCCTATGACTACCTGTGGCTTGCCGAGCACGAGGGGTGTGAGCTGCAGATTGGTGGCTCTGACCAGTGGGGCAACATCGTCCTCGGTGTCGATCTGATCCGTCGCAAGCTGGCGCACAAGGCCCACGCTTTGACCTGGCCGTTGCTCACGAAGCGTGATGGCACCAAGTATGGCAAGACCGCTGGCGGTGAGACGATGTGGCTTGGTGCCCACCGTTTGTCACCCTATGGCTTCTACCAAGGCTGGATTGGCGCAGAAGACGAGGACCTCAGAAAGCTCTTGCTGCAGTTGACGTTCTTGTCCGTTGCTGAAGTCACCGAGATCGTGGCCGATCATGATGCTGCGCCTGAACGCCGTTCGGGTCAGCGCCGTCTTGCGGCTGAGATCACGACTCTGCTTCATGGGGCGAACGCCGCGCGTGGTGCCGAAGAGGCATCCAGCTTGTTGTTCGGCGGCGGTGATGTCACCACCGCGTCAGCCGACGCCTTCGTGCAGCTCGCCAACGAACTACCCGTGACCGTTGTCTCCACGACGGGTGCACTCGTGCTCGACATCTTGGTCGACACGGGCATCGCCACGTCGCGGGGTGATGCCCGCCGGGCGATGACCGAAGGCGGCATCTATGTAGACGGCCATCGGGTCACCGACACTGACGCAGCGCTGCCCGCCCAGGCCCTCGCCGGCGGTCACCATCTGCTGCGTCGAGGCAAGAAGCGTTGGCACCTTCTCAAGCGCTCCACCTGAAATTCGCGAATTGTTTCCATCGCGTGTTGGCAAGTTGTCCAACGACCGCTACCTTCATCTGCCGACGAGGTGCTAGCCACCTCGCAGGAGCGTCCAACGGCATCGCCGGAAAGATCTCCGAGAAGTGGTTGACATCGCAGTAGTTATTCACTACGGTGCCACTCCGCTTAGGAAGCACGAAGCGCAGTCCTCAGGACAGCGCAGAGGAACTTCCGAAAGTTTCAAAAAGCGGCTTGACACCGCAGCGCACAGTCGCTAGAGTGTCTCTTCGCTTCGGAAGCACGAAATGCACTGCGGACAACGCAGCAGCAACGGAACTTCCAAGTCCGGATCACCGGGACCATCGTGTCGCCGAGTCCGATTTGAGCGCACTGTCAACACAGTGCGGCGCTCCTTGACAACAGAAGAGAAGACGAATACACGCCAGTGCGGGCGTTTGGGCTGACACATCGTGTCCGCTTGGGCGCCTACACAAATAATTAACCGTCCGACGTCTCGCAACTACTTTCACGAGTTTCGTGAGGCGTTAGACATTCCTTTAAGAAATACAAAGTCAGGACACGACACTAACGTGTCCGGGCTCTTCGCTGTTCGTCCGCTTGCTTCGGCAGGCGTACTAATGGTTTTGATGGAGAGTTTGATCCTGGCTCAGGACGAACGCTGGCGGCGTGCTTAACACATGCAAGTCGAACGGAATTCAGGACTTCGGTCCTGAATTTAGTGGCGAACGGGTGCGTAACACGTGAGAAACCTGCCCTGAAGATCGGAATAACTCAAGGAAACTCGAGCTAATACCGAATGTCTTCCGACCATCGCATGGTGGACGGAAGAAATGCTCCGGCGCTTTGGGAGGGTCTCGCGGCCTATCAGCTAGT
>CAYGMW010000018.1:0-16637 GCA_964350975.1 uncultured Acidimicrobiales bacterium
CACGCACTCGCGTTCTTGCGAACCCCACGCGACATGCTCGACACCGTCGACGGTGGCCGGCTCGCCGACCAGGCTCGCCAAGGGTTGGCCTTCCTCTCAGACCATGCCCAAACGTCGGTCACCTTGGTGACGCTGCCTCAGGAAACCCCAGTCAATGAGCTCGTCGAAACTGCGTTCGCGATCGAAGACGAGCTGGGCGTTGCTCTTGGACCCGTCATTGTCAACGCTGTCGAACGCCCCCTGAGCGACCCGACACCACCCAGCTCGGCCGACTCGGCGACGGCTGCGGCTCATTGGTTCTTCACCGCCCGAATCGCCGCCGAGACCAAACAGCTCGAGCGCATGGCGACCGAACTGCCACTGCCATGGTTTGCCCTCGATCGTGCTCCCGGCCCGATCGATAGCCGCGAGCGCCTCGAAACGTTGGCCCGTTCGCTTCGCCGAGGAGATGTGTCGTGACAGCCTCGCGGGTCATCCTGACCGTGGGCACGGGCGGGGTCGGCAAGACCACGGTGTCTGCCGCTATGGCCGCGGCTGCGGCGCGGGCTGGCCATCGGGCAGTAGTGGTCACCGTCGATCCAGCCCGCCGACTCGCCGACGCGTTGGGAGCACGGGGCCAGTTGGCAAGCGAACCCATACTGGTCGCCGAACACAACAACGGCGGTCAATTGTGGGCGTCGATGCTCGACCCACGAACCACCTTCGATCGACTCGTTGCCCTCAATGCCCCAGACTCCGACGTGGCCAACAGCATGCGGTCGAATCGCATCTATCGCAATCTGGCTGATGGACTGTCCGGCACTCAGGACTACCTCGCGGTCGAAGAACTGCATTGGCTGGCTCACGACGGCCGCTTCGACCTCGTCGTTGTTGACACTCCCCCGTCACAGACGGCGCTCGACATCGTCGACGCGCCCGACCGCCTCATCCGGTTGTTCGACAATCGCATCTATCAACTGCTGACCGGAGGCAATCGGGGGGCGGCGCGAATCCTGAGCCGGGCTGCTCAACGATTCGTCAAGACCGTCGGCAGCGTGGTTGGTGCTGCCATCGTCGACGACGCCATCACCTTCTTCGGCCTGTTCGAAGAACTCGAGGCCGGGTTTCGCGACCGGGCCGCCGAGGTCGTGCAACTACTTCGCAGCGACCTTTCCACCGTGGTCATCGTCGCCTCGCCCCGCACGGACACGATCGCCACAGCCATCGATCTGGTGGCATCGCTGACCCGCCGCAATCTTCAACCCGACGTTGCGATCATCAATCTGGTGCATCCTCGACCCGACGGCCTCGACGGCGCCCCGCCCAGCGAAGCGGTCGATCGGCTCAAACAACGAGTCGACGCCGAAGACCTCGCAATTGAGCCGCTCACCGCTGCGTTCGCAACCGGATCTGTCGTGATGGTGCCCTCGTTGCCCGGAGACGTCCACGACGCTGTTGGTCTTGCTCACGTCGAACAACACGTTGCAGAACCGATCTTGGCCCACGTGTTCGGCGCTGAGGGCGCCGAGCGGTAGCCTCTGAGGCGTGACTGACGTACTGATTGCCTGCGACGCCGACTGGATCATCGACGACGTCAAGGCCGCGCTTGTCGAACCAGGAACCACCATCCGTGTGGTGCGAGCCGGTGCCGAGGTTCGTCATGCCGTCAGGGCCAAGGCTCCCGATCTCGCCATCCTCGATCTCCAGATCGGCAATATGGGCGGGATGGCAACCTGTCTCGACCTTCGTCTCGAGTCCGGTGCTGGCCGCATTCCACACATTCCAGTCCTGATGCTGCTCGACCGGGCCGCGGATGTCTTCCTCGCCCAAAGCTCAGATGCCGAGGGATGGCTGGTCAAGCCGCTCGACGCCATCCGGCTCCGAACGGCCATCAAGGCAGTGCTCGCTGGCGGCACCCATCACGAGGCTCAGACCGCAGGGGTTTCCTGACGCCCGTCGGCCTGACACAATCTCGTGTCCGACGTTGCCGTCATCGGCGGTAGCGTAGGCACGCACAACATCGGGATGTGGCGCAGCTTGGTAGCGCGCTGCGTTCGGGACGCAGAGGTCGGGGGTTCAAATCCCCCCATCCCGACCATTGGCAATCTGGATGCCGATATTCGTCACGGTGACGAATATCGGCATTCAGAACGCAGTGTGGGCGACTGCAGCCAACCGCCGCGGGTACGGTCGGTTCCATGAACACCACGTCTGCGACACCACTTCGCTGGGGCATTCTGTCCACCGCCCGTATCGCTGAGAACCATGTCGTGCCAGCCCTGCACGCTGCAGACGGACACGAGGTCGTGGCCGTGGGTTCACGCAACCTCGAGACAGCCACAGCGTGGGCTGGGGCCAACAACATCGGCACCGCACACGGCTCGTACGAAGATCTGCTTGCCGACCCCGATATCGATGCGATCTACAACCCGCTGCCGAACCACCTGCACGTCGATTGGTCGATCGCGGCCCTCCAAGCCGGCAAGCACGTGTTGTGCGAAAAGCCACTCGGGCTCGACACCGCCGATGCAATGCGACTGCGCGACGCCGCTGCTACCCACCCCGATCTGGTGGTGATGGAAGCGTTCATGTACCGATTCCATCCTCAGTGGATCGCGGTCAAAGCAGCAGTCGACGAGGGCCGCATTGGCCAACTGACGTCGATCCAGACGTTCTTCAGCTACTTCAACATCGACCCAGCCAATGTGAGACACAACCCGGCATGGGGTGGTGGGGCCCTGCTCGACATTGGTTGCTATCCCATCTCTCAGGCCCGCTGGCTGTACGGCCGCCAGCCTCAACGGGTGATGGGCATGATCGACGTCGACCCCAACTTCGGCACCGACCGGCTGACGTCGGGCATGCTCGACTTCGGCGACGGGCGAAGCGCCACGTTTACCGTCGCCACCCAACTCCACAGCCACCAACGAGCCCAAATTCAGGGAACGGCCGGCCGCATCGAGGTCGACATTCCGGTCAATGCGCCATCTGGCCGGTCGACGAAGGTGACCTTCGTCGACGGGTCAGGCTCCGAAGTTGTCGAGTTCGGTCCCGCTGACCAGTATGGCCTCCAAGCTGACGCCATTGCCCAAGCTATTGCGGGCAACCGAGCGGCCGCCACGTCACTCGATGATGCAATCGCCAACATGGCCGTAATCGACGCGATTTTCGCCAGCGCAAAATCGGGTGCATGGCAGTCTCTCGAATCGTTGACCGCTAGTCGATGAACGTGGCTCCGTTGGCCCGACGGCGGTCGACGGTGAGCTTCAACACGTCGGGTCGGCTGTAGTGGCCGGTCGGGTCGAAGTTATGGCGCGCTTGACGCACAAGCTCGAGGTCGAGATCGGCGAACAAGATGGTTTCGCCATGACGTTCGGCCTCGGCCAGCACCGTGCCGTCCGGGGCGACGATGATCGACCCACCACTCGAATACGCAGTTCCTTCGGCGAGCATGGCCTGCTTGAGCGGGAACGCATCATCGATGTCGTCAGCGCTGAGCACTGCGCCTGAACTCACGACGAACAGCCGGCCCTCCATCGCGACAAACCGGCTGATCTCATGGCTCGTACCAGGTGAACCAGGCCAGGTCGCAATATGGATCGACGAACCCTGGGCGTACATCGCGGCCCGGGTGAGGGGCATCCAGTTCTCCCAACAGTTGAGCCCGCTGACGATCGTTCCGCCGAAGGGGTGAGCGACCAGGCCGTTGCCATCGCCGTCGGCCCACATCATGCGTTCGCCATAGGTTGGCTTGAGCTTGCGATGGGTGCTCACGATGCCTCGCTGCGGATCGATGGCGACCAGGGTGCAATACACCGATCCCTGCGACGCCGATCGCTCGGCCACACCGACGTACACGAACGTGCCCGTGCGGGCCGAGGCCGCAACCACAGGGTCGAGGTCGCCACGCCCAATATCGACCGACGCGTCGAGATATTGGGCCCACGCCGCCTTCTGGGTGGGGTCATTGAAGGTCGACGCATCGCTGAAATCGGCCCAGATCGGATAGCCCGCGATGAAGGTCTCCGGGAACGCAATGAGCTCGGCGCCGTCGCCGGCCGCAGCTTCGATCAACCCGACAACCTTGTCGGTGGTGGCTTCACGATCCAGGAAAACCGGGGACGCTTGGACGGCAGCAACTCGCATGTCGAGCGACGCTAGTTCAGTACGTCCTGAGTTCGATCAGGTTGTGGTCGGGGTCTCGCAGATACACCCCGAGGCCAACGCCACGAGCACCGAACAGTTCTGATGGGCCCCGTTCGATGACATCTGTTTGGGCTCGAACAAACGCGTCGAAGAAGTCGCGGTCGCAGACCAACGCCATGTGATCGAAGTTGACGCCGTCGGGAACGCGCTCGAACAGGTCGATGATGAACCCATCGCTCACGCGCAACGACACAAAGGGCACCGTCCCGGCCCGCCATTCGTCGAGCCGCACCGGCTCCAGAGCAAACATGGCGCCATACCAACGCAACGATGCCTCGACGTCGGCCACACGCAACACGACGTGATCGATTCCGGTCAGCATCATTGGCTCCTCGTAGTGTTCGTGGTTATGTGCCGCAACATCACGACCCTACGTGGGCTCGAGCCAACCGCCACCGACATCGAGATCGAAGCTGCCGCTCGTCAGTACGTGCGCAAGATCACCGGTGTGCACAAGACATCAGCCGCAACCGAGATCGCCTTCGAACGCGCCGTTGCCATCATCGCCGCGGCCAGCGCTGAGGTGCTCGCCGAACTGCCGCCGCGCAAGCAGCCCCCGAAGACCGAACCACCCCTGAGGCGCAAGGCCAACGCGCCACTTCGGTAGCGTCGCAGCGTGCACCTCGACGAACTTCGCGACCTCATGACCGAGACCTATGGTCTCAAGGACTCCGAACGAGGTGTGTCAGCCACCATTGCGTGGCTCACCGAAGAGCTCGGCGAACTCGCCCAAGCAGTACGCAAGGGCACGCGTGAGCAGCAGCTGCACGAGCTTGGCGATGTGCTCGCGTGGGTGGCGTCGCTCGCAGCCCAGCTCGACTTGTCGATGGACGAGGCAGTGCAGCGATACGTCGGTGGATGCCCGAAGTGCGACACCAGCCCGTGTGTGTGCTGAAGCCAGATCAGCCGCGGCGAGCGAGCAGGGCCTCGGCGATCTGCACCGTGTTGAGCGCTGCACCCTTGCGAAGGTTGTCGCCTGACACGAACATGTCGAGACCGTTGGCGAACACCGGGTTGACCCGGATCCGGCCGACGAACGATGGGTCCTGACCGGCTGCCATCAACGGTGTTGGAACATCGGTGACGACCACACCCTCGGCGGCCTCAAGGATCTCGATTGCTCGAGCCACCGAGATCGGGTCGCGGAACGACGCCGCGATCGACAGCGAATGCCCGGTGAAGACCGGAACTCGGACACATGTGCCCGACACCCGAAGGTCAGGCAGACCGAGGATCTTGCGGCTCTCGTTGCGCAGCTTGCGCTCTTCGTCGGTCTCGCCCGATCCGTCGTCCATATAGCTGCCTGCGAATGGCAACACATTGTGGGCGATCGGGGCGACATAGGCAACGGGCTCGGGGAAGTCGACAGCGGTGCCGGAGTGGGTGAGCTCTGAGGCGCGATCGACCGTCTTCATGAGCTGATCGCTCAGCTCGGACACTCCTGCGCCACCGGTTCCTGACACAGCCTGATAGCTGCTGACCACCAACGCCTCGAGACCAGCTTCGAGGTCGAGCGGCTTGAGCACCGGCATGAACGCCATGGTGGTGCAGTTGGGGTTGGCAATGATGCCCTTGGCAATGTGGTCGAGCTCGTGGGCGTTGACCTCAGGCACGACGAGGGGGACATCGGGGTCCATACGCCAACCCGATGAGTTGTCGATGACAATCGCACCAGCGGCTGCGACCTTGGGCGCCAACTTCACAGAAGCGGTCTTGCCCGCAGAGAACAACACGATGTCGAGACCGGAATAGTCGGCAGTGTCGGCGTCTTCGACGGTGATCTCGGTGTCGCCAACGATCAGGGTTCGTCCAGCCGAGCGGGCCGACGCGAACAAGCGGATCTCGGTGAACGGGAAGTTCCGCTCGACGAGAATCTTGCGCATTACGCCACCGACTTGGCCGGTGGCACCAACGATGCCGATCTTCATAGGCGCTCAGGATAACGAAGCAAGCCAGATGTCAGCTGCGGATTATTCAGCGAACTGCGTCGAGCCCAAACGCAGTGTGTAACGCCACGGTCGCCCGATCGACATCGGCTTCGGTGACCACACAGCTGATGCGTATGGCCGAGGTGGAGATCATGCCGATATTGATGCCGTTGGCTGCCAGCACCTCGAACATGGTGGCGGCCACACCTGGGTTCGACGCCATGCCCGCGCCAACGACCGACACCCGGCCGATGGTGTTGTCGGTGGAAACGGCCTCAAACCCCATGTCGACGGCCATCTGCTCACACACTGCGGTGGCCGCGACGAGGTCTTCACGCGGCACCGTGAACGAGATGTCGGTCGAACCGTGATCGCCCACGTTCTGGACAATCATGTCGACGTTGACGTTCTCGTCGGCAAGACGGCGAAAAACCGCCGCAGCAATACCTGGCTCGTCCTTGACGCCGGCCAGGGTGACCTTGGCTTGCGATGTGTCGGGCACGATGCCCTTGATGCTGGCCTTTTCCACTTCGGGACCTTCCTCCACGACCCAGGTGCCCGACTCCCAGGTGAATGCGGACCGGACGTGCAACGGCACGCCGTAGGCCCGGGCAACTTCGACCGAACGCATGACCGGCTTCGGGCAGCCGACCGCAGTCATTTCGAGCAGTTCGTCGAACGAGATCTGGGCCATCTTGGTGGCCACAGGCACCACTCGAGGATCAGTGGTGAACACGCCCGACACATCGGTGAACAATTCGCACGCATCGGCGCCAAGGCCATGGGCCAGAGCCACCGCAGTGGTATCGGACCCGCCGCGGCCGAGGAAGGTCACATTGTTGTCGGTCGACACGCCTTGGGCACCAGCAACTACCGCCACCCGACCAGCGTCGACGCTCTCGCGGACGCGGTAGGGGTCGACGGACATGATCTTGGCGTTGCGGTGGTTGGTGTCGGTGACGAATCCGGCCTGGCTCCCGGTGAACGAGTCGGCGGGGACGCCGGCGGCATGCAACGCCATACACATCAAGGCGATCGACTTGCGTTCGCCGGCAGTGATCAACATGTCGAGCTCACGCCCAGGCGGGTCGTTCGACACGGCTGCGGCAAGCCCCAACAGTTCGTCAGTTTCCTTGCCCATGGCGCTCACGACCAGCACCACCTGATCGCCTCGAGCGCGGCAACGCTTGACGTGATCAGCTACCTCACGCATGCGGTCGGGGTTCGCGACGGATGTTCCGCCGAACTTCTGTACCAGGAGAGCCACGGGCGACAAAGCTACCGCCTCTGACCGCCCGCTCGGTCGGCGATTTGTTTTGGTCGATTGCGGTACTGGTGGAGCCCTGGCATTGGTACCGTGACCCGCCATGGGTACCGAGAAACGTGAACGTCAAAAGGCCGGCCGTATGGCCCGTATGGAGGCCGAGCTCGCTCAAATGGCAGCGGCTCGACGCAAGCGCCAGATCATCCGATACGGAACGATCGCAGCGATCGTCACTGGAGCAATCGTTCTGTACAGCGTGCTCGCCGGTGGCGGCGACGACACCGGCGACGCGGCCGTGACCACGACAACAGCGGCCGTGACCACGACGACCACGGCCGCAGCTACCAGCGAGGTGGCAACGTCCAGTGAGTGCCCACCAGAAGCAGGCACCGCTGAACGCACCTTCGAGTTCGCCGAGGCGCCACCGTTGTGTATCGACGCCAACACGTTCTATGTGGCGTCGATGGACACCACGGCTGGAACCATGGAGATGGTGCTCGACCCCACCCGCGACGCCGCCAGCGTCAACAACTTCGTGTTCTTGGCCCGCAACCGCGCCTATGAGGGCGTGCTGTTTCACCGAATCATCAACGATTTCATGATCCAAGGCGGCGACGTTCAGGGCCTCGATGGCCTCGGCGGGCCGGGCTATAACTTCGATGGCGGCTTCCCCGAGGCGGGCCAATACCGCATTGGCTCGCTCGCCATGGCCAACAGCCAGGGCCCGTCGACGAATGGGTCTCAGTTCTTCATCGTCACCGGCCCCAACGGTGTGAGCTTGCCGCCGAACTACTCGCTGTTCGGCCAAGTGACGGACGGGATCGACGTTGCTCTTGGGCTCCAGACGGTCGAGACCGATGCTGGCGACAAGCCCCTCGAAGATGTTGTCATCAACTCGGTCACCATCACCGAAGCCACGCCGGAACAGATTGAGGCGTACAACCTCGCCGCGGCCTAACGATTCCGCCTCACCACGCTGCCAACCCGGCCCGAGGCGCTGCATTTGCAAGTTTTGGTTCATGCCTGCTCTGATTTACTCCGAGTAACTTGCACGGAGGTTGCAACATGCGCGTCGGAATCGTCGGCTCAGGCATCATGGGTTCTGGAATTACTGAGGTCGCGGCCGTTGCTGGCCACGATGTTGTCTTGCGGTCGCGGTCGCTGGAGTCGGCTCAGGCCACCGTTGCTGGTGCTACCAAGTCACTCAACCGCCAAGTCGACAAGGGTCGGATGGACGCCAGCGCTGCCGAGGCCGCCATCGCGCGGATCTCATGCACCGCAGACTTGGCCGACCTCGCAATGTGTGACCTGGTCATCGAATCCGTGGTCGAAGACCTTGCGGTGAAGCTGGCCCTGTTCGCCGAACTCGACGCGATCTGCCAGCCCAGCGCCATTTTGGCGACCAACACCTCAACGCTGCCGGTTGTCGACATGGCAATGGCGACGGGGCGGCCCGAACAGGTGTGCGGTGTGCACTTCTTCAACCCCGCACCCGTCATGTCGCTGGTCGAAATCGTTGCCCCGATCACCGCCGCGAGCGAGACGATTGCCATCGTCACCGAGTTCGCCCAAGGGTGCGGCAAAGACGCCGTCGCCGTGAAGGACGAAGCCGGATTCATCGTCAACGCCCTGCTGTTTCCGTATTTGAACAATGCCGTCAAGATGCTCGAACGGGGCACCGCCACCGCCGAAGGCATCGACGCCGCAATGAAGGGCGGCTGCGGGTTCCCGATGGGACCGCTGGCGCTGCTCGACCTCGTTGGGATCGACACGTCGGTCTCGATCCTCGAAGCGCTCCACGCTGAGTTCGGCGACCCGTCGCTCACACCGGCACCAACACTGCGGCGGATGAACTCAGCGGGCCACCTCGGACGTAAGTCGGGCGCCGGCTTCTACAACTACGGCTGACGACGTTGACCTGCTCGGGCCACAGATTGTTTGCCGCGTCGCCCGCTCTGGTCGACGATGCATGGCATGATCACGCAGGTGAGCACCGGTCGAACGAGAATGACCCAACCGATCGAACCTCAGCCAACGCGCTGGTCGTTTCCACCAGCCCCCACCGCCGACGAGAACGGTCTGGTGGGTGCGGGCGCCGACCTCGAACCCGGAACCTTGCTCCAGGCCTACCGCCAAGGCTTGTTTCCGATGCCATTGGGTCGCACGGTCGGCTGGTGGTCGCCCGACCCTCGGGCGATCTTGCCACTATCGAAGCTGCAGGTGAGCCGGTCGTTGCGTCAATCGTGTCGTCGATTCCGGATCTCGATCGACGAGGCCTTCGACGATGTCGTCGATGCCTGCGGCGACCCGGCGCGACCCCACGGCTGGATCACCGACGACATCGCTACCGCCTACAAGCAACTGCACCGGTTGGGGTGGGCCCACAGTGTCGAAACATGGATCGATGGCCAGCTCGCGGGCGGACTCTATGGTGTGGCCATCGGAGCATTCTTCGCCGGCGAATCCATGTTCCACCACGAACGCGATGCCTCCAAGGTGGCTCTGGTGGCCCTCGTCGATGCCATGAAGAGCACCGGTGGAGCGCTGCTCGACGTGCAGTGGCTCACCCCACACCTCGAAACCTTGGGTGCGCGCGATATCGACCGAGCGGACTATCTCGAACTGTTGGAAGCGGCCATCGAACGACCGCTGGCCACCATCTGGACCCAACCAATGGTGTTCGAAGCCCGCATGTAACAACCGCCAGCACGCTGGCGCAGAGCGAAACGAAGGGCCCATGACCGAACGCGACCGCCCATGGTTGATGCGGACCTATTCCGGCCACTCGACGGCCGAGGCGTCCAACGAGCTGTACCGAACCAACCTGGCCAAAGGCCAGACCGGTCTATCGGTGGCCTTCGATCTTCCCACCCAGACCGGCTATGACTCAGATCATCCTCTCGCCGCCGGCGAGGTTGGCAAGGTTGGTGTTCCGGTTGGCCACCTCGGCCATATGCGGACCTTGTTCGACGGGATCCCCGTGGGCGAGATGAACACGTCGATGACCATCAACGCCACTGCGGCCTGGCTGCTCGGGTTGTACGTGGCCCACGCGGAAGAAATGGGCGTCGACAGCACTGCGCTTCGTGGCACCACCCAGAACGACATCGTCAAGGAATACCTGAGCCGGGGCACCCACATCTTCCCTCCAGCGGCGAGTCGCCGGCTCATTGTCGACATGATCGCCTATTGCGCGGCCAACGTCCCCAAGTGGAATCCGATCAATATCTGCAGCTACCACCTGCAGGAGGCCGGGGCCACGCCAGTTCAGGAAATCGCGTTCTCGCTCGCGACGGCGATCGACATCCTCGACGCAGTTCGAGACAGCGGCCAGGTAACCCCAGAACAGTTCCCCACCGTGGTGGGCTCAGTCTCGTTCTTTGTGAACGCGGGCATTCGCTTCGTCGAAGAAACCTGCAAGATGCGGGCCTTCACCGAGCTGTGGGACCGCATCACCAAGGACCGCTACGGCGTCGAGGATCCCAAGCTGCGTCGGTTCCGCTATGGCGTACAGGTCAACTCGTTGGGGCTGACGGAGTCCCAGCCAGAGAACAATGTGCAGCGCATCGTGCTCGAAATGCTCGGTGTCACCTTGTCGAAGAACGCTCGGGCCCGTTCGATCCAGCTGCCGGCATGGAACGAGGCCCTGGGTTTGCCGCGTCCGTGGGATCAGCAGTGGTCGTTGAGGATGCAGCAGGTGTTGGCGTTCGAAACCGACCTGCTCGAATACGACGACTTGCTCGACGGCAGCCATGTCGTCGAAGCCAAAACCGCCGAGCTCATGGATGCCGCGTTGACCGAACTGGGCACTATCGAGGCGTTGGGCGGCGCGTTCGAGGCCATTGGTGAGCTCAAGAAGCGCCTCGTGGCATCACATACCGAGCGCATTCGGTCCATCGAGTCGGGCACCATGACGGTGGTTGGGGTCAACAGCTACACCGAGAGCGAACGTTCGCCGCTCGGGCACAGCGAGCAGATCCTCAAGGTCGACCCCGAGGTCGAGCCACGGTTGATCGGCGATGTGCAACGCTGGCGAACCGATCGCGACCATGAGGCTGTTGCGGCTGCGCTGGCCGTCCTCGACCGGGCCGCCCGCTCGGACATCAACATCATGGGCCCCACGATTGCCGCGGCCCGCGCTGGCGTCACGACCGGCGAGTGGGCCGAGACCCTCCGGTCGGTGTTCGGCCAGTTCCGGGCTCCCACCGGGATCGACGAGGTGTCGTCGCCTTCGCCTGCACTCGCAGCGTTGGCTGCCACCAACACCTCGCGGCCAGATGGCCCGCCTCGCCTCCTCATCGCCAAACCAGGTCTCGACGGCCACTCCAACGGGGCTGAACAGGTGTCGGTCGCCGCCCGAGACGGAGGGCTCGATGTCGCCTACGACGGCATCCGGGTCACTCCTGAGGAGATCGCCCACGCGGCAGTCGAACACCGTGCGGAAATGGTGGCGGTGTCGATCCTGTCCGGCGCCCACATGCAGCTGGTTCCGCAGGTCATGACAGCGCTACACGCGGCTGGCGTCGACGTACCCGTGGTAGTCGGTGGCATCATCCCCGAAGACGACCAGCGCCACCTCGCTGACATGGGCGTGGTGAGGGTGTACACCCCCAAGAACTATGAGCTAGCTGAGATTGTCAAGGACATGACAGCGATCATCATCGAACGTCGGTAAGCACCCAGCGGCGAACCCTTGAATCCGGGCTCGCTGCAGCCGATGGTGGTGCAATGTCGTCGTTCGGAATCGCTGAAATGCAGCCATCAACCCACCGGCACAGCGAGACTGCTGCGCACCGCGGGAACCTGCTCGCCTTCGGGCTCGGAGTCTTCGGGCTCGGGCTTGGCGTGGCTACCTTGATCCTTGAAGTTCCGACGCTCGGCTTGGGCGCTGGACTGTGTTCGCTTGCCGCAGCGGCCGGTGCGCTGCAGCGTCCAACGCAGCCACGGCCAACGGCTGAACCCGTGAGCTCGGCTACACACGAGCCCACGACACCGGTGCTGGCTCCGTCGAATACCCCGTTCGTTCATGGCGACTTGCTCAGCGCCGAATACTTCGAAGTGGCTGTCCGCAATCGCGTCGACGCAGCCCGTCGATTCCTGAAACCAGTGGCTGTGGTGCGACTTCGCCTCGTCGACGAGGACGGGCGTGGGGCCGGGCGGGACGAAACCGTGGCCGACATTGTCTCTGAGACCCTTCGAGAGTGCGACACCGCGTGTGTGCTCGATGACACCGATATCGCTCTTGTCCTCGAAGACACACCTGAGAACGGCGCTGTCTGGGTTGTCGAGCGGGTGCGCCGGGCCTTGGATGAACGCCAAGCCACCAACGTGTGGGCTGGTGTTGCCTGCTATCCGGCCCACGCCATGAACGCCGACGACCTGCTCACCATGGCCGAGGAAGCCCTCGACCGGGCTCGAGACTGGCCTCAGGACCGCATCGAAGTGGCCTACGCCGACTGATCCGGCCAACCCTGCTGGTCGAGGATCTCCTGGTCAGCAGCGATGGAGCGACCAGCCCATTTGAGTTCGGCCGGAGTACGCGACAGCTTCGCCACTGGGCCCTGCATCGGGGTCCCGTCGACCTCGACGAACATCTCCCTGGCGAGCGCATGTGGGTCCTCGGTCAGCTCAGGCACCGTCATGACGAGCGAGGCCGCTGCTTGGGATTGGGCGAACGCGTCGAGCACCTCGGCAGCCGTGCGAGCTCCCACGAAGGCCGAGAGTCGGTCGTCGATGATCTCGCGCTGGCTCACTCGCCCGTCGAAGGTCGAGACCCGATCGTCATCGGCCAAACCAATCATGGCCATGACCCTGGTCGCGACCGACCCGGCCGATGCCGACACGGCAATCCATCGCCCATCACTGGTTCGGTAGGTCCCCCGGGGCACCGAGTACGGCAGGCTCGAACCCATCCGCGGCTGCTCATAGTCGTGTCGCTTCCACGCCGCCGCCAAGGGGCCCATCATCTGCGACATGGACTCCAGCAGGCTGACATCAACAATCTGACCCACACCGCTGTGGACCGCAACCATCGTGGCAAACGCGGCAGCGAGAGCGGTGACCTCGTCGGTAAGCGCGATGGGCGGCAGAAGTGGGGGGCCGTCGGCTGAGCCATTGATCGAGGCGAACCCCGACATTGCCTCGGCGATAGTGGCAAACCCTGGCTGGGCTGCATACGGGCCATCTTGGCCAAACCCGGTGACCCGGGTGATCACCAGCTTCGGATTGACGGTCCACAGATCGTCAGGAGCGAGGCCGAGCGCTTCGAGCTTTCCGGGCCGAAGATTTTCGACCAGCACATCGGCTTCGGCAAGCAGGCCTCGCATCACCGACAGATCATCGACATCGCCAAGATCGAGCACCACACACCGCTTGTTGCGCGAGATCATCCGCCACCACAACGAGCCGCCATCGTGGTCTTTCCACGCCATGCCCCGCACGGTGTCACCGCCTGGGCGCTCCACCTTGATGACGTCAGCTCCAAAATCGGCGAGATGCCGAGCGCAACCTGGTCCCGCGATGACGGTCGCCATGTCGACGACCTTGAGACCTGACAGTGGCATGCTCTACATCGCTCGTGCGGGCCAGCCCGGGCGGGACCACCAACCACGGCCGCTGAGACGCCAATTCGGCGACGCTGCTGACGCCGGAGCGACTGCCGGGGCCCGCGGCGTGAGCAGTTCGATCGCAGCAATAACGGCTGCGGCTTCTTCGTCGGTCGGTTCAGGCGAGATGAGACGGCTCACAGCGGCACGTTTCCGTGCTTGCGCTTGGGCAGCTCTTCACGCTTGGTTCGCAGCATGCGGAAGCCAGCGACAACCTTGCGTCGGGTGTCGACCGGGTCGATGACATCGTCGACATAGCCCCGTTCGGCCGCGGCGTATGGGTTGGCGTACTTCTCGGTGTAGTCGGCAATGAGTTCTTCTCGACGGGCGACCGGGTCTGCGGCGTTCTGAAGATCGCGACGGTAGAGAATCTCGACAGCACCCTGGGGCCCCATGACTGCGAGCTCGGCCGTTGGCCACGCAAGGGCGATATCGGAGCCGACGGACTTTGAGTCCATGACCACATAGGCTCCGCCGTAGGCCTTGCGGGTGATGACCTGGATACGCGGCACCGTTGCTTCGCAGTAGGCGTACAGAAGCTTGGCCCCGTGGCGGATGATGCCACCGTGCTCCTGGTCGACGCCTGGCAAGAAGCCAGGAACGTCAACAAAGGTCAGCAACGGCAAGCTGAACGCATCGCAGAACCGAACAAACCGGGCCGCCTTTTCGGACGACTCGATGTCGAGCACGCCCGCGAGCACCATGGGCTGATTGCCCACAACACCGATGGGGTGGCCGTCAATGCGGGCAAACCCGCACACGATGCTGCCACCGAACGATGCGTGATATTCCATGAAGTCGCCGTCGTCGACGACCTCTCGGATCACCTTCTTCATGTCGTAGGGCACGTTCGGGCTGTCCGGCATGATGGTGGCCAGAGCGTCGCACGAACGATTCGGGTCGTCGGTGGGTTCTTCAGCCGGCGGTAACTCGAGATTGTTCGACGGCAAGAAGCTCAGCAAGTAGCGAACGTCTTCAAGGACGGCTTCTTCGCTTTCGGCCACATGGGTCGCAACACCGGACTTGGTCGAGTGTGACTGAGCACCGCCGAGTTCTTCGAGGGTGACCTCTTCGCCGGTGACGGTCTTGACCACGTCGGGGCCGGTGATGAACATGTGCGAGGTTTCGCGCACCATGAAGATGAAGTCGGTCATGGCTGGCGAATACACCGCACCGCCGGCGCATGGGCCCAAGATGACGCTGATCTGGGGGATAACACCCGAGGCCTTCACATTGCGACGGAAGATGCCACCGTAGGAGGCCAGCGAGACCACTCCTTCTTGGATGCGAGCCCCGGCCCCGTCGTTGAGGCCGATCATGGGAGCACCAACAGATTCGGCCAGATCCATCACCTTGTGGATCTTTTCGGCGAACACCTCACCGAGCGCCCCACCGAACACGGTGAAGTCCTGGGAAAAGACAAAGACCTTGCGCCCGTCGATGGTGCCCCAGCCGGTGATGACACCGTCGGTATAGGGTCGCTCTTCGAGACCCACGTCGTGAGCTCGGTGGCGAGCCAACAGGTCGAGTTCGTTAAACGAGCCCGGATCGAGCAAGACATCAATGCGCTCGCGTGCCAGCAGCTTGCCCTTGCTCTTTTGGCGTTCGATCGATCGGGGGGACCCGGCATTGAGCGCTTGAGTGCGTCGCTCGTTCAGGCCGGCGAGTTGGCGTTCCATGTTGTCGTTTGACACAGATGTCAATCGTAGTCGGGCCACGTTGCGGCGAAGAATGCGGCGCCATCTTGCAACCGTTGGCCCAGGGTTCGACACAATGGCTCGATGCCTGATCTCGACCCCGAAACAACGATCGCGTTGGTCCTCGGAGCCGGTGGCGCTGTTGGTGGAGCGTTCATCGATGCTGCGCTTGACGAACTGCGCGACATGACGGGCTTCGACCGCTCTCACGCCAGCACGATTGTCGGCACCTCAGCGGGCGCATTTCGAGCTGCGGGTGCCGCGCCAACACCAGAAAGCACCATGCCCTACGACGCTGTGGTGGCGTTGTCGAACGCCCACGACTGGTCGCCTCGCCGCTGCGATCGGCCGATCGCGGCGGCGAGGGTCATGGGTGGGCGCGTGCTCGCCCGCCTGGTTCGCCGCAGCGGCGAGCCACCTGGCTACCGGGTGCCCCGCCCGCCTCACCACCCTGGCGCGGTGGTGGTATCAGTCGGGCTGGGAGGTATGGGCCGAACCATCCACCCACTGAGCCACGTGGCCGACCCAGCCACTGCGGTGCGAGCCTCAGCCGCAGTGCCGTTCGCGGGTGGCCCGGTCTGTATCGATGGACGCTTTCACACCGATGGGGCCGTCTACTCGCCGACCAATGCCGACCTGTGTCCTGCCGATGGGGCCGCGGTGCTCGTAGCCATTGCCCCAATGGTGGCCCGAACCGGCGGCAACTGGCTCGCGCGGCTGCATCGGGTGCAGCTACGGCGCGAGTTGGCACCCTGGCTGGCGGCCGGCAAGCCCGTCATCGTGATTGCACCTGGTGGTGACGACAAACGTCACCCCGACCATGTCGACGAATTCGCCAACGCTGGCCGTCGCGCCGTCAGACGTCTGAAGGCCGCTCACGAATAACGCGATCCACTCGCTGGTCAGGTGGACCCGGCGCGATCGTGCACACTGCGACGATGCCGCTTCGCACATCACC
>CAYGMW010000018.1:16737-21739 GCA_964350975.1 uncultured Acidimicrobiales bacterium
GCACCTGGGTGCAGGTTCCACCGCCTGCCGAGGCCCTGAAGCGCCTACCCATCGTGGTGTTGGGGTTGGTGTGTTTTGGTGTGGGTATCTCCATGTTGCTGCTCGCCGACCTGGGAGCAGCGCCGTGGGATCTGTTTCACCAGGGGCTGGAAAACGTCACCGGCATCTCAATTGGCGTCATCATCTTGTTGGTCGGGCTGGCCCTGATTGTGCTGTTCCCGCTTGTTGGCGAACGCCTCGGCCTCGGCACGATCTTGAATGTGCTCGTCATCGGCCCAGTGGTCAACGTCTGTCTGGCATGGTTCGACGAGCCTGATGCCATGTGGATCCGGGTGGCCCTCATGATCGGCGGACCGATCGTGATCGCCATCGGGTCGGGCTTCTATATCGGTGGCGGGCTCGGCCCCGGTCCACGCGACGGACTGATGACCGGTATTGCGAAGCGGGGCATCAAGATCTGGAAGGTTCGCACCGTCATCGAATCGACGGTGGTGGTCGCCGGTGTCGTGCTCGGAGGCACGATCGGCCTTGGGACGGTGTGGTTCACGGTGTCGATCGGGCCGGCGGTGCAGTTCTTCCTGAGACGCTTGACGTTTCTGCCCGCGCTCGGTGACCCTTCAGCCTGAACTCACCCGAATCGTTGATCGGCGATTCGTTGGGCCCTCGCCGCCAAACCCGGCGAATCGAGTGACGCCGCAATGTCAGCAAAGTCAGCTCGCGGACCGTTCCACCTGAGCTCGTCGACCGACGCACTCACCGGGGCGTCGGTTTCGATCGTTGCGATGCGTCGAAACAGCATGGCCAGGTCGAAGTTGTCGGCCAGGGTCGCGGCCAACTTGGCTCCGCCCCTCACCTGGATGTCCCACTGCGATGAGTCGAGGGGGATGTCTTCGATGCGGCCGTATCGGTCGAGCACCAGGGCCGCTGACTTGGCTCCCCAACCCTGCAAGCCGGGGAACCCGTCGGCGCTGTCGCCGACCAGCCCGAGATAGTCGGCAATCGACTCCGGCGGAACTCCGAACTTGTCACGAACCGCGGCGGCATCAAGAACGACACCTTTTCGACGGTCGAACTGGACGATCTTGCCCCCAACACACTGCCCCAAGTCCTTGTCAGCAGTGCAGATCAGCACCCGGTTCACGCGATCGTCAGCTGCAGCCATGACCGCGGCGGCACCCAATGCGTCGTCGGCTTCGAACTCGACCATGGGCCACACCACCAGACCGAGCGCCTCGAGGGCTGCTTCGAGGGGGTGGAACTGCTCGACGATGAAGGGATCCATCTCGCTGCCGTCTTTGTAGCCGTCCCACAAGGAGTTGCGGAACGACTCGATGACATGATCGGTGGCAACGCCGACATGGGTGGCGCCGTCTTCGAGCAGGCCAAGCATCGAGCCCACAACACCACGTATGGCACCAACCTCTCGCCCGTCTGCGGTGCGATGGCTGGGCATGGCAAAGAAGTAGCGAAACAGCTCATAGGTGCCGTCGATGAGATGTACGTCCACGCCAAGGTCTCCGAGTTCGAGGTGCCCCCACCGTATGCCGCAAACAAGCTCAGCTACTGCGCCGCGGTGCCGATAGAAGCCTGATGTCTGAACGCAGAACACCCTTCGACCTCCGGCGCCAAGCGCGTACGGGTGCCCCGTTGGTGTTCGTGTGGGCGTTGGGCGCCACCATTTTGGCCATTGCTGCGCTCCAAGACATGGTGCCGGTATCGAGCCTGTTTCTCGACCCCAATGCTGTGTCGGACCAGAAGTGGTACTTCGGTCTGGTGTCGAATCTGGGCATTTTGGCGTGGACGGTTGCTGCCACCAGCGCACTTGGCGGTTCGTGGGTTGCTTACCAAACTGGCCGGCCCTCAGCTGGACGTTTCCTGGGCTGTGGCGGCGCGGCCGCGACCCTCATGCTGCTCGACGATCTGTTCTTGCTGCATTCGAGCGCTATCCCGAAGCTGCTGGGTGTGCCAAAGGTCGTCGCCATGGCTCTCGTGGTGGGTCCGACGGTTGCCTGGTTTGTGCTGTTCATTTCTGAGATCGGACGCACCCGCTGGCTGATCTTGGTGAGCGCCATGAGTGCGTTTGCCTTTTCGGTTGCGGCCGATCAGGCCTTCCACGGCGGAGGAACCAGCGCCCTGCTGCTCGAGGACGGGGCCAAGCTCATGGGTGTTCTGGCATGGATGGCCTATTTCGTGATGACCACCCACGACATTGCCCGATCCACCATCCGGGCGGCCATGTACACCGACCCAGTCGTCGAGTTCATGAGGGACGACGCGGCCGAGGTCCCCACCTCTCTAGCCAGTGTCCTTAGGCAGGGAAGCAACTCAGCCCACTAGGGTTCGAAGCGTGACAGCGTTCGGCATCCACACTTGGTCAGGCACCGCAACCTCACGATGGCCATGGTTCACCGTGGGTGTCTTTGTCGTGTTGTCAGTGGTGTTGGCCATCGTCTTGCACCCGGCGTACCTACTGTTGTTCGTGGTGGCAGGACCGATCAATGCCAGCTTTACCAAGATCACGGTGTCGGCCGATCTTGGCGGCCTGCACACCTCGTTCGGCCCGTGGGGCTGGCCCACCAAGACGATCAGCCTCGACGACATGGAATCGGCCAATTCGATCGATCTGCGTCCCATGCAGTGGGGCGGATGGGGCTACCGCTGGCTCCCTCGCAAGGGCTGGGCCACCGTGATTCGCCAGGGCGACGCGATCGTGGTGTACCGCAAGAACGGCAAGCAGTACGCCGTGACCGTCGACGACGCCCCGTATGGCGCATCGGTCCTTCAGAGCCTGATCAATACCCGTCCGCCGAGCTAGGCCGCGCCCGTTTCGGGGCCGTCGCCAACCGGGCGATATGGTGCGGTGAGTCCACGAAGTTCTGGGGGTAGACGTGAAGGTTCCGTTGACGACGATCGACTTCATCCGCCGGGCCGAGCAGGTCTACGGCGACCGCATCGGCCTCGTCGACGAGCCCGACCAGCCCGGTGGCGGCCTCGGCGAGATGACCTGGAAAGAAGTGGCCTCCCTCGCCAGGGCCCAGGCCGCGAAACTCGACGAGCTCGGTATTGGCGAAGGCGAACGGGTCGCGATGGTGTCGCAGAACTGTGGGCGCCTGTTCACCTCGTTCTTTGGCGTCACCTCCTACGGACGCATCTTTGTGCCCATCAACTTCCGGTTGAGCCGGGCCGAGATTGCCTACATCGTCGACCACTGCGGCGCCACGATGCTGATGGTCGACCCGTCGCTCGACGAGGTGTGCCGCGACATCGACGTTGAGCACTATGTCGTGCTCGGCGACGACTCCGATGACCAGATCTACCTCCATGGCGTCGAGCCCGTTGCCTGGACCCCCGACGAGGACGCCACCGCGGTCATCAACTACACCAGCGGCACCACGGCCCGGCCCAAGGGTGTGCAGCAGACCCATCGGGCCGAATGGCTCAACGCCACCACGTTCGGCTGGCACGCGGGCGTGTCGGACTGGGACAACTACCTGCACACACTGCCGATGTTCCACTGCAACGGATGGGGCATGCCCTTCGCCCTCACCGGCATGGGCGCCAAGAACGTGGTGCTGCGAGACGTCCGGGGCCCCGAGATTTTGAAGCGGGTCGCCGAACACGACATCACCTTGTTGTGTGGCGCTCCGGCCGTCGTGCAAGCCATCATCGACGCCGCTGGCACCTGGGACGGCCCGATTCCCGGCGCCGGCCGGACCCGGATGGTCGTTGCCGGTGCCCCACCACCCAGCCAAACCATTGAGCGACTCGAACAAGAATTGGGCTGGGAATTCATCCAGATCTACGGCCTCACCGAAACCTCTCCGCTGCTCACCATGAACCGGAACCGCCGCGAGTACGAGCACCTGTCGGCAGCCGACAAGGCCAAGGCCTTGATGCGCGCCGGAGCCCCGACGATCGGCATCGAGGTCGACATCGACCCACAGGGAGAGATCGTGGCCCGCGGCAACCATGTGCTCGAGGCCTACTGGGAACAACCCGATGCCACGGCCGAAGCCATTGTTGACGGCTGGTTCCACACCGGCGACGGCGGAGAGATGGGCGACGACCGCTACATCAGCATCTCGGACCGCAAGAAGGACGTCATTATCTCCGGTGGCGAGAATGTGTCGTCGATCGAGGTCGAAGACGCCCTCTTTAGCCACCCTGAAGTAGCCGAGGTCGCGGTGATTGGTGTTCCTGACCCCAAGTGGGGCGAGACCGTCAAGGCGCTCGTGGTGCTGACCCCCAACAGCAGCCTCACCCAAGAGGCCCTCATCGAGCACTGCCGGGGCTTGATTGCCCGCTACAAGTGCCCGACGTCGGTCGAGTTCCGCACCGAGCTGGCCCGAACCGCGACGGGCAAGCTCCAGAAGTTCAAGCTGCGTGCTCCGTATTGGGAGGGTCGCGACCGCTTGGTCAACTGATCGTTTCACACAGATTGCTGCCATGAGAGTTGTCACTCTTGGAGTTACGACTCCCATAATGGAAGCCATGTCTGTGATCGAACACCAGCCACTGCGGGTCGAACAGGTCGCGGCCATCGCCGGACTCTCCGTCGATACGGTTCGCTACTACCAAAAGCTCGGGGTGCTCCACCCTCCAGCGCGCCACGGCCGAACCGCGGTGTACGACCAGTCGCACCTCGACCGTCTGGCCGAGGTCCGCGAGCTCAGCGACGACGGATTCACCTTGTCGCAGATCCAGCGGCTCTCGATGGAGGCCAACGACCCCCTCCTCAGTGCCCTCGCCGGACCTGCGGTCGCCGATCGGTCGTCGCTGCTGAGCTTTGATGATCTCGTGAGAGCCACCGGGGTCCATCGCGCCCTGGTTCGGCTCGCCATCGACGCTGGTCTCGTGAGCGCGAGCCCCGACTCGGCCGACCGCTTCGGCCCCGATGCGGTGACGATGCTCGCCAGCGCCTCAACGATCCTTGACGCTGGCCTCCCCGTCGACGAACTGGCCACCATTGCCCTGCGCCATGCGAGCAATGTCGAGGGTGTCG
>CAYGMW010000019.1:0-16115 GCA_964350975.1 uncultured Acidimicrobiales bacterium
CCGGTGAGTCGCCGGAGCGCACGCTACGCACCGTGCTCGGGGCGTTCGGGGTTAGCGGCGACGCCGCCGATCGGCGCGTTGGCGAGCTGTCAGGTGGTGAGCAAACCCGTCTGGCGTTGGCGATCACCATGGCGAACCCGGTCAACTTGCTGATTCTCGACGAGCCAACGAACCACCTCGACCTGCCCAGCTGCGACCTGCTCGAAGATGCGCTCAGCGTCTATCCAGGCACCGTCATCTTGGTCACTCACGACCGCCACCTCATCCGTGGCGTGGCCGACGCCCTCGTTGAGGTCCGCGATGGCACGGCCACCTGGCATGAAGGTGTCGACGAGGCCGTCATGAACCCTCGAGCCGCGGCAGCCGCGGCCCGAACCGCGCCCGCCCCGTCGACCCCGCCAGCTGCTTCCAAACAGCCCGCTGCTTCAAAGCAGGCCGACAAGCGTGCCGCGGCTGAATCTCGCAATGAACGGCATCAGGCCACCAAGGACCTCCGCAAGCGCCTGACGAAGGTCGAACGCGAGTGGGAGGCAGCCGAAGCCGAAATTGTGTTGTTGCACGAAAAAATGGCCGACCCCGCGACCTACTCAAACGTCGAAGCGCTGCGTGAAATCACCACCGCTCACGATGTGCTCAAAGATCGCGCCGCGGAGCTCATGGCCGAATGGGAACGCCTGTCGGCCCGCCTCGACCACTGATCGGGTTCAGATCACCGGTTTGAGCAGCTCTGGGGCGACCACACAGTCGGCCCGAATCAACAGTTCGTCGCCCGGGCGACGGCCGATCGGTCCCACCATGGCGTCGATGAGCCCGACGGGCACGATCTCGTCGTCATCGTCCCACGGCTCAGGGCCCCTCAACGAGGCCGTCGCATAACGCCACATCGATGGGGGCAGTGCCCGTCCGACAGCCACGACGGCCCACACCTCAGCTCCGCAGGCACGAGCAGTGGCGGCAGCTGCGAGCGAACCCGACGCCGCAACAATGCCACCTTCGCCGGCAATCGACGCCTCGAGGAGCACAACATCACAGTTCGCGGCAGCCGCGCCCAACCCTGACGGGGCGATGTCGAGGGCCTCGACGTCGCGTTGTTCGAGCTGACGAACCAGTCCGCTGCCCTCGCCGTGCTGGTCGACAACCAACACCTTGAGGTCGCCTCTACGCACCAACGCGCCCGGGATTGTGTCGGGCCAACCAATGACCAGCACCGTGGCATCATCAGGCAGCGCCGCGGCAAGCTCGCGGGGTGTGCGGTCGGCGTCGAGTTCGTCGGCAAGCTCCCAGGCGTCGCGCATGGAGTTGGTTCCGGTCAGCACCCGCGACGACAACGTCCACAACGCACCCGCCATCGGGTGGCGATCGACGAGCCGACGGCACGAGGTAACGAGCCCTGCCGAGTCGAGTCCGAGGGCCGCCAGGGCACCGGCTGCTTCACGCGTCAGGAGCGCTTGATCGACTCCTCCGGCACGGGCGACATAACGAAGTCGTTCGATGGGATGCACCCTGGTGACGATACTGGCGACGCTGTGCGTTATCGTTGCCGCCCGTGGCTACGGATCCATCTCCCGACATCGAACTTGCCGACCTTTCGGGGTACAAGGCCCCGCTTGGCGCCCGACTGTCCATGTTCAACATGCTGTCAGTCGTCATCGACCCGTACACGCACCAGTCCGGTTGGATCATCCCAACCGCAGCGCGTTTGTTCGCTCATTACCAAGAAGCCGACATTCGCTGCGGGTTTATCGTGGCGTCCGACGCCGAGGGTGCCCGGTCGTACTTGGCCAGCTATGCCGACAACCATCAGGTCCTCCTCGATCCCGATCGGGCCCTGATTGCGTCGATGGAGCTCCAGTCGCTCCCCGCGCTGGTGCACATCCGCCAAGACGCCAGCCTCGCGGCCTCAGCCGAAGGCTGGGATCCCAACGATTGGCAGGTTGTTCTCGACGGCGTCGAAGCCGCGATGAACTGGCGCTCCAAGCCCCAGCTGCCAACGTCGTCTGATCCGGGTGCCTTTGCCGGAACACCAGCGCTTGGCTGAGCCCCGGTGGTCTCGCTATGTGCACCTGGTGGTGGTCGTTTCCCCACCTGGCTGCAAGCTTGCTGGTCGCACCGTTCGCGCTCGACATCGGCGGCAACCTCGTCAAGCTCTTTGACGTCGACCATTTCGACGACGTGCTGCACTTCGTCAACTGGTTCTTGCTGATCGGCGGCGCAACCACGCTGTTGTTGCGCACACGCGAGTCGGCCCTGCTGTAGTGGCGCGGTAGCGTGCTCAGTCGGAGGCACTCATGGCTGATTTTTCGTACTCGGACCTGCTCCCCCTTGGGCCCGACACCACCACCTACCGCAAGATCACGAGCGACCATGTGTCGACATTCGAGGCTGCGGGCCGAACCTTCGTCCAGGTCGAACCCGAGGGCCTGCGGCTCCTCACCGCTGAGGCCATGCATGACATTGCCCACTACTTGCGAACCGACCATCTCGAACGGTTGAGCTCGATCCTTGACGACCCAGAGGCGTCGCCGAACGACCGATTCGTCGCCGAGGAGTTGCTCAAGAACGCCAACATCTCCGCCGGTGGTGTCTTGCCCATGTGCCAAGACACCGGCACGGCGATCATCATGGGCAAGAAGGGTCAGCAGGTCTTCACCGGCTTCAATGACGCCGAGATCATCAGCCGCGGCGTTTTCGACACCTACGAGACCTCGAACCTGCGCTACAGCCAGCTGGCTCCGATCGACATGTTCACCGAGAAGAACACGGGCAACAACCTGCCAGCCCAGATCGAGCTGTACGCCGACCAGGGTGCTGCGTACAAGTTCTTGTTCATGGCCAAAGGTGGCGGCTCAGCAAACAAGAGCTTCTTGTACCAGGAGACCAAGGCCCTGCTGAACCCCAAGAGCCTCGTCAATTTCCTCGACGCCAAGATGCGCAGCCTCGGCACCTCGGCGTGTCCTCCGTACCACCTGGCCGTCGTCATTGGCGGCACGTCGGGCGAGTTCACCCTCAAGACAGCCAAGTACGCATCGGCGCACTATCTCGATTCGCTCCCCACGTCGGGCGACGCCGCAACTGGGCACGGTTTCCGCGATCTCGAATGGGAAGCCAAGATCCTCGAACACAGCCGCGAGCTCGGCATCGGCGCCCAGTTCGGCGGCAAGTACTTCTGCCACGACGTCCGAGTCATCCGGCTGCCGCGTCACGGGGCCTCGAACCCGGTCGGTATTGCCGTGTCGTGTTCGGCCGACCGTCAGGCGCTGGGCAAGATCACCGCCGATGGCATCTTTTTGGAGCAGCTCGAGACCGATCCGGCCCGCTTCTTGCCCGAGGCCACCCATGAGGACCTTGGGGGCGAGGTCGTCGCGATCGATCTCAACCAGCCCATGGACGCCATCCGCAACGAGCTCACCAAATACCCAGCTAAGACCCGGCTGTCGTTGACCGGCACCCTGGTCGTGGCCCGCGACATCGCCCACGCCAAGATCCAAGAGCTGCTCGATGCGGGCCAGCCCATGCCTGAGTACCTGAAGAACCATCCGGTGTACTACGCGGGCCCAGCCAAAACCCCAGAGGGCTATGCGTCAGGTTCGTTCGGCCCGACCACGGCCGGCCGCATGGACAGCTATGTCGACAACTTCCAGGCTGCTGGCGGTTCGCTCGTGATGCTGGCCAAGGGCAACCGCTCCCAGCAGGTCACCGATGCGTGCCGTCGTCACGGAGGGTTCTACCTGGGGTCGATCGGTGGACCAGCTGCTCGTTTGGCTCTCGACTCGATCCGCAAGGTTGAGGTGCTCGAATATCCCGAACTGGGGATGGAAGCCGTGTGGCGCATCGAGGTCGAAGACTTCCCTGCGTTCATCGTCGTCGACGACAAGGGCAACGACTTCTACCGCGACGTCAGCACTCCAGTCACCATTTCCTGACGCCTCGGGGACGTTGGTCCCTAGCCCGACGTCATGGGGTTCGGCCACGCTGAACACCATGAACGCAGCCATTGCACTCCATCACCGCAACCGGGCCTCTGAGGCCACCACCACGGCCGCCGCGACGTCGTCTGTGGTCCAACAGCAGGGTCCGTTGACCTTCGGCTCCTGTGTGATTCGAGTTGTTCCGTTGACCATTCTCGGGGTCTTCGTCGCAACATTTGTCTCGATGTACGCCTACCTCGGCAATGCGACCGATGCGGCCGTCTTGGGTGGCTTCTTGGCCTTCTGGCTCGGCATCGGCACAGGCACCCTCGGTGCTGGCATCTTGTGGGGAACCAGCCAGGAACGCTACGACGCCGCCACGCACTGATGACCTCTACCGTCGAGGCCCCGACGGGCCTCAAGGGCGTCATCGACGTCATCCCGTCTCATTGCTATGAGCAGTCGGCGTGGCGGGCCGGCGCCCTGCTCGCCAGGGATGTTGTTCTGTTTGGCGTTGCCATTACGGGGCTGATCATCACCTCACATCCGCTGCTGCTCGTGCTGTTCGGCCTCCTTGCAGGGGTGACCGCATCAGGGTTGTTCGTGCTTGGTCACGACGCAGCCCATCAGTCGTTGTTTGCGTCGCGACGAGCGAACAACATCGTCGCTCGATTCGCCATGCTGCCATCGCTGCACGCCACCGAGGTCTGGATCTATGGCCACAACCGGGTGCACCACGGTCACACGTTGCGCCAAGGCATGGACTTCGTCTGGCACCCGACCACCCCAGATGAATGGGCCGAGATGGGACGTCTGGCCCGCCTGCGGCACCGCTTCGAATGGGGTCCGTTCGGCGCCGGTGCGTACTACTTGCGCAATGTCTGGTGGAACAAAATGGTTCGCTTTACGCTGCCCGAACGGTGGGCCAAAGCCATGCGACGCGACCAAGCCATCGTCGCCGCCTACGCCTTGGTGCCGCTGGTCGTGGGTGTTGCCCTCCAGGGTCCAGCGACGGGGCTGTGGACCTGGTTCAAGATCGTGGTCGTGCCGTTCCTGCTGTTCTGCCAGGGCATCGGCTGGGTGGTGTATGTGCACCACATCCACCCCGAGATTCGATGGTGGCCACGCCGCGAGTGGAACAGCTATCGGGGCCAAGTCGAAGGCACGACAGTGATGCACGGTCCACCAGGGTGGGACCTGTTCCTGCACTGGATCATGGTGCACCTCCCCCACCACGTCGATATGCGCATCCCGTGTTATCGCCTCAACGACGCCACCGATGCCATCGCCAAGGCGTTCCCCGGCGAGGTGCGCTTCGAGCGCATCAGCCCCCGCTCCTACCTGCGTTCAACAAGCGAGTGCAAGCTGCACGACTTCGCCACCGGCCAGTGGAGTCGCTACCCGAGCGCCGCGAGCACGAGATCGGCGTAGGCCTGGTGGCCCTCGCCGTTGGGGTGCACACAGTCAGCAGCGTTGATCCAGGTGTCGTGTTCGGCGTGGCCCTGTTGGCAATACGGGTGAACGCCCGAAGTGGGGATTGGTAGCCGGCTGGCAAGCCACCCGTTGCCAGCCCGCAACGAGTCGGGCCCTCGCCCGTTTGGCGCGCCGTGACCAGACATGGACTCCGCGACGTCGACCACCAACACCCGGTCCGCATAGGGCTCAGCCGCGGTGGTGATGGCGATGCGAACCATGTCCACGACCTCGGCGGTGACGTCGTAGAAGCAGCGTTGGCGGCACCCGTCGACGCCGTGGGGCGTGAGCGACGTCGGGTTGTGCACCGTCGTGATCACCACCTTCGTGGCGGTCTGTTCGACCATCGATGCCAGGAGGTAGTCAACCCCAGCTTGTAGCGACGCAACCCGTGACGCGGCGAGAGCTCGGTCGAACACGCCATCGGTGAAGAACGCCATCGGATTGTCGAACTTGAGGTCATTCGCGCCAATGGTCAACAACACCAGGTCGGGGTTCGACCGAACCACCCATTCGAGTTGACTGATGTCGGTCGCCGACCGGTCGGCCGGTCCACCCGATACCGGGTCCTCCCACAGGTCATAGGTGCGGGCCCCTCCGCAGGCAACCATGGCGAACGACGATGCCTCGCCCCGAGCCGCCAGGTCGTCATAGACCCGTCGGCCCCAGGCACCGTCCGGTTCGAAGTCGCGGTAGCACTCATCGAGGCCGAGATGGTCGAGCAGTTCGAGGCCTTGGCCACTGGCAATGGAGTCGCCCATAGCCATCACGAGGCCAGGTGACCGCTGGTGATGAACGTTCACGGCGACGGTCCGCTGCTCGGTCGCAGTGGCCATGTTGATGCGGTAGACGATCTCGTGGCGGCCGACGGCATCGGCCTGAGGCCGCCAGATAACGACGCGGCCGGAGTTCGAGGCAAACGCACCGGGCGGAACCGACTCGAACTCCAGGTCGAACGCCGTGACGCTTGGGCGGAACACCATGAGTTTGCCAACCGTGGCTGTGACGTCGTCGTCGACAAAGATCGACGCTTCAGCCGGCGAACTCACCATCGACGTTGCAGCAAGGGCACATACCACCGCCAGCACTGCTGCTCGGACCCTGCCAGTCTGCGACTGCTTTGGACTCATCTACCGACTCCCCGAGTTCGCCACACAGAGCAAACCCTTGCCCCGGAGCGTTCAACGACATCACGTCTGGATCAGTTCCTCCTGACTGAATTCCGACGCGACCTCAGCTGGTTTCGACTCGTTCGATCCACTGCAACACGCTGACGTCGTCGAGTGGGCCACAGAACAAGTGCCCTTGGGCGAAACGGCAGCCGAGGTCGATGAGTTCGGGCACCTGGTCGAGGTGTTCAACACCTTCAGCGACGGCATCGATCCCGAGACTGGCAGCAAGGGCCAATACGTCGGTGACGCGCTGACGACCATCGCCAGGATCAGCTTGGGCCAGGTCGGCAATCAGCACCGCGTCGATCTTGACGAGGTTGGCCCCGAACCGCCGAAGACGTTCGGCCGACATCTGCCCGGTGCCGAAGTCATCGACACAGATGCCAACACCCAGCGCCCTCAACCCATCCAGGGTGGCTGCGGCCACCAGTGGATCGGCACCGATCATCGACTCGGCCACATCGAAGAGCAGCTGTTCGGGGCGGATTCGGTGTTCGTCGATGGCTTTTTCGACCACGCGAGCCAGCTCGGCGGACCGAATCGATGGTCGAGACATGTTGACGGCGATAGTGATCGAACGACCCTGGTCGCGCACCGAGTTCCAGTAGTCGATCTGGGCTGCGGCCCGGTCGATCACCCAATGGTCAAGATCGGCGAGCAGGTCGGCATCGGCGAACTGGGGCAAGAACTCGTGCGGATACAGCGTGCCGCGATCGGGGTGCTGCCATCGTACGAGGGCTTCGACGGCCAACAGCGCACCAGATGTCAGTTCCAAAATGGGCTGGAACATCAACGTCAACTCAGAGCGGTCAAGGGCTCGGCGGGCCTGACTGGCCTCGTCGGCTCGACGAGCCATCCGCTCATCGAGCGACGCTTGATGCAACACGTAGCGGCCCTTGCCACTGCGTTTCGCGGTGTACATGGCTGCGTCGGCATCGGCCAACAACTCGTCGGGCCGAGTCGACGAACCGCTCCCGACGGCGATGCCAATACTGGCGCTGGCCTGTACCGCCTGGCCCTGGATGTGGAACGGACGGCCGAGCGCCGAAATCAACCGATCGGCCACGACCCGGGCGTCGTCGGGTGCAGCCATCTCGGCACACAACACCACGAACTCATCGCCGCCAAATCGAGCCACCGTGTCGCTGGGACGGATCGACGCCCGGAACCGTTGGGCAATACCCGTCAACAAGTCGTCGCCCGCATGATGGCCCAGGTCGTCGTTGACGACCTTCAAGTTGTCGAGATCGCAGAACAACACAGCAACCGGCGAACCCGACCGCGACGATCGGGCCAGCGCATCGTCAAGCCGATCGAGGAACTTGGCCCGGTTCGCCAGCCCCGTGAGTGGGTCATGGAGCGCCTGGTGAGCTAGCTGATCCTCGATCGAGCGCCGACGCTGATGGTCGGACTCGACGAAGGCCGCCATCTGGTCGACCGAGGTACTCAAGACGCCAAGTTCGTCGCCAGTTCGGTCGCCGCTGCGAGCGCCCCAGTCGCCTGAACCAATGGCGTTGGCCGTTGCCGTGAGTCGAGCCAGCCGGCCGACGAGCTGGCGAGCCAACCACCAAGAGCCAAGTGCAACCACCACTGCGCCAGCAAAGCCAACGACGATCACCAGCCACAACAACGGCTCGATGGTGTCGAGCACATCGGCTCTCGACCTCGATGCCGTGACTGCCGAGGCCAGCCCGTCGACTTCGGCAGAGGCGAACAACGCATCGCTGGCTACGGGATCGCCACCGGGCAGCGGGCCATCGAACACGAACGCCACCGGCACTAGGGCCTGAACGAAGAACTCAGAATCGGCCACACGTTGCGTCAGCTGTACCGACTGGTCATCGAGCACCGACGCCCACGGACCATCGCCGATACCGACGGCTGGCACCGGTAGTGCTTGGGCCCAGTCGTCGGGGCCCCGCAGAACCGTTCCGTCAGCCGAGACCACGGCAAAGCCGTCGAAGTGTTGCCACCACTCGACCACGGCCGCCAGCGGGGCGTCGAGGAGCGACGGGTCGTCAACGGCGGGACCTTCGACGATAGGCAAGACGAGGTCGGACCATTCGGCGATGGACTCGAGCTCGCCTTGGGCAATAGCGAGGCGACCGGAAATTTCCTTGGCCTGGAGCTGGGCTTCGGCATCGAGGCGCTGCTGGGCCCCGTCGAGGACTGCGTCGCGGGCCAGCAGATAAGCACCGGCACCAAGCGCGCCCAACAGCACCACGGTCAACAGTGCGCCTGAAAGGATTTTCTGTCGCAGGGTCATGGGCCGGTCGGCGCTCGTCAAGGATGGTGACCGACGTGGGCGATCCTACCGAACCATCGTCGGGGCCGGTCCGCAGGCTGGGCTCGATCGACCCATCTAGTGTGGACGTCCATGAAGATCCGCATCGGATTTGGCCTCGGCACCCGAACCCTCACCAACCACCACGACACCTTCGACCCATTCCTCGAAGCGCTCGAAACGCTGGGCTTCGACTCGCTGTGGCTGAGCGAACGCATCAGTGGCGAAGCGCCCGACCCGATGGTCGCCATGGCGTACGCGGCCGGTCGCACGAAACGGCTCAAGCTGGGAACGTCGGTCATGGTGCTCCCGGGCCGCAACCCGGTGCTGGTGGCCAAGGAGTTCGCCAGCCTCGACCGCTTGTCCGGTGGCCGAGTGCTTCCGGCGTTCGGGTTGGGGATCCGCGACCCCCACGAACAGATGGCCTTCGGCGTCGACCGCTCCGAGCGGGCTGCGTGGTTCGACGAGGCCCTGCCCCTGATCCGGCGCATCTGGAACGAGCCGTCGGTCGACCATCACGGCGAACGCTTCCACTACGACGCGCTGAGGGTCGAACCCAAGCCACTCCAACAGACGATCGATGTGTGGATGGGTGGTGCTGGTCCCGCGGAGCTTCGTCGTGTTGGCCGCCTGGCTGACGGATGGCTGCCGTCGTTTTGTACCCCCGCTATCGCCGAGGTCGGGTGGGCGGTGGTCAACGAGGTGGCGGCCCAACACGATCGCGAGATCGATGACGAACACTTCGGCGTGTTAGTCCCCTACACCCACGACGAACTGAACGCGCCGACGCTCGAACTGCTCGCCAAACGGGCTCCCGACGCGGCCCCGTCCGACGTGATTCCCCACGGCTGGGACGGGCTACGCACCCAGCTTGAACGCTTCATCGACGTGGGGGCATCGAAGTTCGTTCCGGTACTGGTCGGCGAACCAGCAGACTGGACCGTCGAACTGTCCGGAGTGGCCGATGCGGTCCTCGGACTCGAGAACTAGGTAGCGACATGGCCGAGCTGCAATACGACCCCATGACCCATCGCGAAAAGATCGACTGGATGCTCGAAACCAATGGTTTCGGCATCGAGCCGGTGCGCGCCGTCGACGATCCCGCGGGCCCATTCCCGACGTACTCGTACACCTTTGGCCTCGAAGCCCTGCTGGGGCATCCCGAGATCTGCGTCGTTGGATTGTCGGCCTCGGCAGCACGAGGCCTGCTCGACATGACCGTCAACCTGTTGCGCAATCAGGTGGTGTTGCCGATCGATCAGCCCTTCGTTGGGCTGCTCGACAACGAATTGCGCTCGATGCTGGTGACGGTCGATCTCGCCGTCCACGCTCATCGGTTCGCGACCCCACCGGTCCTGTACGGCGACCAGCCGTGGCGCATGGTCCAGCTCGTGTGGCCCCATCAGACTGGGGTGTTTCCCTGGGAGGACGGCTGGCCGCACCACATGCGTCTCACCCAGCCCCTGCTCGACCACTGACCGACCAGATATCGCCGTTCACCAGGTCGCGATCGGGGCCTCGGTTGCGTTGAGTACAGCGATGAGTTGGTCGGGTGCGATCGCAATTTCGAGGCCTCGACGGCCCGCGCTCACCAGCATCTCGTCCCAGAGCTGGCACGTCTCGTCGACGAAGGTGGGCAGTGCTTTGCGCTGGCCGAACGGGCTGATGCCCCCGACGACGTAGCCGGTGCTGCGTTCGGCTGCGGCCACCTCAGCCATCGTCGCTCGCTTGCCGCCAGCAGCCTGGGCGAGGGCCTTGAGGTCGACCATTGTCGACACCGGCACGATCGCTACCACCAGTCCCACACCACTCACATCGGCGATCAAGGTCTTGAAGACCTGCTCGGGTTCGACGCCAAGCGCCTCGGCGGCTTCAAGCCCGTATGAGCCATGGCTGGGGTCGTGGGTGTAGCTCAAGATCCGGTGGTCGCAGCCCGCGGCCGCGACCTGATCGACCGCCGGCGTCATGGAAACAGATTGTTGTACGCAATCATTGCGGCAACCAACGCCAGCCCAAACAGCACCACCGACGCAACCGCGACCGCAGAGACTGCAAGCCAATCAGGTGTGCCAGCGGGAACTCGGCGACGGGGCGAGTCGAGCACAAAGGTGATGCCCGCGCCCGCGACGATGCCGCCCAGGTGACCGCCGAGGGAGATATTGGGCACGCCGATGGTGATCAGGACGTTGATCAACAACATGGCACCAAGACCAGAGGCCCACAGGTCGACGCCGCGGCGTTTGGCCATGACCACCATTGCACCCATGAGCCCATAGAGCGCACCGGACGCTCCAACCGTGCCGACATTGCCGGCGGTGAGCGCCAACGCACCCAACGATCCACCCAACAGGGCGACGAAATAGATACCCAGGAAACGCAATGGTCCCACCGACCGCTCGACCAGTGGCCCGAGCCGGTACAAGAAGAACATGTTGGCGAGCAGGTGGATGATGCTGCCGTGCAAGAAGGCGCTGGTGATGATCCGATACCACTGGCGATCTTGATGAACACCAACCGCCCACAACAACAAGTCCGACTGGAGCTGGCTGCCTGGGCTGGCGATCACGAAGGCCGCGAAATTGATGGCGAGCAGGGTGTAGCTGACATAGGGCGTGCCCAACGCGACCGCGACGCGGACCTTTTCTCGCGTCGACGGCGCCACCGCCTGGCGACACTCGAAGCAGTGCGAACCAACCGACACCGGCTTGAGGCACTCTGAACATGCCGACTTCTGACACCGCGTACAGCGCCGACCGGTCTCGCGGTCGGGGTGTCGAAAGCACGTCGTTTGCACCTGAGACACGCTATCGGTGCAGCTGTGACCGCCACCGTCGGCTCATCAACGCAACCTACTGCACCTCGAAGCCGTGGTCGCCGTCGTTGTAGACCGATGGGTCGAAGGCCTCGTTCAGCGGTGTGAAGAGGTTCCACCGGTGGCCGAAGGGGTCGGTAATCCACGCTGACCGGGTGCCGTGGGCTTCATTGGTTGGTGGTCGGACGCCAGCGGCCCCCGCAGCAACTGCATCAGCGAACGCATCGTCGACCGACGCGACACCCATCACCAACGCGACCGAGGTTCCACCAAGTTGTTCGGGCGACGCAGCACCGACCTCTGGATAGGCATCAGACAGGTAGAACGTCGCTCCACCGATGGTGAACTCGGCGTGGCCAATACGCCCGTCGTCGCCGACGAAACGATGGACCTCGACGGCGCCAAACGCAGCGGCGTAGAAGTCAAGGGCTCGTGCAGCATCGTGGGCGGTCAGATATGGGGTCACGATGAAGGTCTGAGTCGGTGGCATCTGGGTGTCCTGTTCGTTGTGGAGCTCTGCGAGGAGGCGTCGGCGAAGTTGTCCGCGGAACTGCGAGCGAGGCAGACGAGGCTGAGCCGGATCCAGCAACGGTTCAAAGGGATCGGTCATTGGCCATCCTCCCCATAGGCATGCCGGAACGCGTTTCGAGCCCGTACGAGCAAGGCTTCGGTGGCGTGGACGGACCGATCGATCGACACTGCAACGTCGGCTACTGCAAGCCCATCGAGGTAGCGAAGCGTGAGCACCCCCCGATGGGTAGCGCTCAGCTGGCCAAGCACATCGTGTGAACGGATGACGTCGAGGACAACATCCCAGTCATCGTGGAAGTCGGGTTCGTTCACGACCGCAAGCCGCCTGTTTTCGACCTCCCGGTGCCGCCAATGGTCGATCAGCTTGTGGCGAGCCACCCCGATGAGCCAGGCGATCGTCAGGGGTGGCGCCGTGCCGGCTGCGACTGCTCGCACCGCGGCCATGAACACCTCGGAGGTCAACTCCTCAGCAACCGAGACCGAGCCGCACCGAGACACCAGGTAGCCATACACGTCGGCCAGCGCTGTGTCGTACAGCCGGATCAGGGCGTCAGCCTCGTCTGGTTGCTGGTTGAAATCGACGCTCACAACTCACTCATCGTGTCAGGAACGATCTTCCGACGCCTGAAGCTCAGATTCTTTGTCAGACCCGCAGCACGCCAAGATCGTCGAAACGTCCTCCGAGCACCTCGCTCGTCGGGCCTCCAAGCCAGTCCAGAGCGAGCTGGAACAGCGACCTCATGTCGATGGTGGGCGTGAGGTCGCCGTCGACGAGCGATCCGAGATCCCAACCGCCGACGAGACCCCCAGCCACCGGTGCTCCGGCAAGAAACTGCACGCCCGCACGACCGTGGTCGGTGCCACCACTGCCGTTCTCGGCGACGCGGCGGCCAAACTCCGAGGTAGTCATCACCAGCACGTCGTCGCCACGGCCCAGGTGATCGATCAAGTTCAAGAACGAGGCGATGCCGCCAGCAATATCGGCCAACAGTTCGCCATGAGATGCCAACTGATTCGCGTGGGTGTCGAAGCCGTTGGCGGACACGACGACGACCTGGGTTCCAAGATCGAGCTCGATCAGCCCCGCAGCCACCGACAACAACTCGGTCACCGACGGGTTGCGACCCCCGATCGGTGAGTCTTCACCCGCTGCATCGGCTACATCAGCCACTAGGTCGGCGAACACCTCGGCCGAATCGAGAGCAGCGGCCATGGCGGCACCAGTTGAGCCCCCGAGCTGGCGTAGCGCCCCGTCAAATGCTTCGGCGTCGAATCCGCGTCGATCCTGGAGCGCGAACTGATTCGGATTGCCAATGGTGGTGGTCGGCGACAACTGCGACGACATTGCCTCAGCCCGGCCTCCAAGCGCAACGGCCCGCCACGGGTCCGCGTCGGTCGTGCCGGGCCCCGTGGCGTCGAGCCAACGCCCCAGCCATCCCGTGGTGCTGACTACTCCTGGCATGCCAGAGGCCCAGTCGTCCATGGCCGCGAAGTGCGAACGGCTCGACCCTTCGTATCCCACTGACGCAATGGCAGCGACCTGGCCGTCATTCCAATGGTTCAGCATCGGGGCCAACGCCGGGTGCAATCCATAGCTGTCTGAGACGCCGCCGAGCGACAACAGATCGGCTGGTGGCACTGCAATCGTCGGACGGGCATCGCGATAGCGACCGTCGGCTGGCACCAGTGTGTTGAGTCCATCGTTGCCCCCATTCATCTGCACCACCACCAACACCCGACTACCGCGGGCCGCCGTCGTGGTCGTGGTCGTGGTCGCGGGAGCAGTGCTGATCGATGGGGCGGCAGCCGGAGCCGACACCGCCGCGGGCCCAGCTCTGAGGCCTCCAAGGCCGGTGTAGCCGAGCGCCGCAGTTGCCCCGGCAACACTCATCGTCGAAAGGAATCGTCTGCGATCCATGATCTGGGCCTTTCAGCGCTTGATGACTTCGTCGGCCAGCAGTGCGGTCGCGAGTCGTGTGGTCGGGTCGGTCGTTGACTCAAGAGCCGCGGCAGTGGCTGGTCCGAAACCGTCTGGAACTGCGAGGGCGTCAGCGAGTGCAGCCAGGTCGCCGCTCTGGGCTGCATCGACGGCTGCACCTGGCGCGTTCTGGGCAATCGTCACCGCCAGATTCGCCCGAGCCACCATCGATGTGGCGTCGTACCACGCACTCCCACGAGGCCACCCGGCGACGTTCGGCGGAGCCATCGGAACTTGGCCCGTTCGCCTCAATCCCTGGAGGACCGCCAAGGGCACAGCGTCAAACCCCAACTGTCGCAGCCCAGACACCGTCCACTGAACGGGGCCGGTCGCCTCGGCCGTCAGATTGCTGTAGTTGTTGACCCCGTAGATCAGGATGGACCGAATGAGGGGCCTCAACCGATAGCCATCGGAAGCGAACTCGGCGCCCCACCCGGCGGTGATCTCAGGGGCAATTCCCGGACCGATGAGATGGCGAGCAATGCGACTGGCGACAAAGGGTCCGCACTCGCGGTGGCCGAGGACGGCGTCAACGACGGAGTCGACATCGTCCACCGACGAACCGAGGTAGGTCGACGGGCTCGGGTCGTGACGACGAGGCACAAATCGGCCTGCGATATCGGTAGCGGCGCCACCGCGGCGGTCTGCAACGTCGAACCCCAACCCTTGAGGTGCAACCCATCCAGTCAGGGCCCGGGCACCAGCAGCAACGTCGGCCTCGGTGTAGTGACCAATGCCGATCGCAAACAGTTCGAGCAGTTCGCGGCTGTAGTTCTCATTGGGAGCCTCAGATGTCGATGTGCCTCCGTCGAGATAGCCCAACATCGCGGCATCGGTCGTGATCTCACGCAACAAGGTTCCGAAGTCGCCGTCGAGGCCCAGGCGACGGAATCGAGCAATCTGGGTGGCCATGACTGCCGGGCTTTTCACCTTGTCAACGCCCGACACCAGGTGACCGTGCCAAAACCAGGTCATCGGTTCGAGCAGTTGATGCTGGCTGGTCACCATGGCGTCAACCCAGCTGCCGATCGCCTGCGCAGTGAGCTTCTGAGCATCGGGGCCGGGCTCGGCGATGAGTGCGTCAATGTCGGGCCACGGGTCGGGCGCCGATGCGCGGCCGAATCGATCGGGCTCGACATAGGAGTCGACCGCGTCGTCGATGGTCATGGCAGCGAGCGCATCGAGCCCTTCGGGAGTCGTGCCGAATCCCGCATGGTGAGCAAGCCACGCTGCTTGAGCACGAGAGATTTGGGCCTGAGCCCGTCTTCGCAGCAGTTGCACAACCGTCCTCCATCTGGTCGTTCGACGCTGTTCGTCGGTGCACCAGACACGATGAGGCCGAGTTGTGATGGACCTATGAGGAGGTTGTGAGGTTCTCGTGTTCGATGCTGGTGACACAATGAGGCCCAATGAGCACCATCGCAGACCGCACACTCCGGCCCGACGACCCGATTGCCGCCGATCTGTTCGACTACATCGACGAGTCGCCATCACCGCATCACGCGGTGGCCTCGTCGGCCAGTCGGCTCGAGGCGGCCGGGTTCCGAGAGCGTTCCGAAACCGAACCATGGGACGACGTGTCGGGTCGCTGGTTCATCAAGCGTGATGGTGCGCTCATTGCCTGGCAGCGACCCGAGGGTGCGCCAGCCGGGACCCCCATGCGGCTCGCTGGCGCTCACACCGACAGCCCGAACCTCAGGGTCAAGCCCCGACCCGACACCGGCCGGGCCGGGTACCGCCAGGTCGGCGTCGAGGTCTATGGCGGCACCTTGTTGAACTCCTGGCTCGACCGCGACCTGGGTATTGCCGGCCGCCTGGTCATCGCCGATACCAATGGGACGTTGTCGAACGTGTTGGTATGCATCAATGAGCCGCTGGCGCGCGTTACCCAGCTGGCCATCCATCTCGACCGTGAGGTCAACGACAAGCTCACCCTCGACCGCCAGCTGCACCTCGC
>CAYGMW010000019.1:16215-21321 GCA_964350975.1 uncultured Acidimicrobiales bacterium
TCGGCCACCGGCGCCGATGGAGCCATGCTCGCCCATGTGCTCGAACGCATCGAGCTCGGCGCAGGTGGCGACCGCGAGTCGTTGCTGCGCAGCATCGCCGGGTCGTGGTGCCTCAGCGCCGACGGGGCCCACGCAGTGCACCCCAACTATCTCGACCGCTACGAACCAGACCACCTCGTCTATCTGAACAAGGGTCCGGTGGTGAAGGTCAATGTCAATGTCCGTTACGCGACCGAGGCCCACGGCCAGGCCCTGTTCGAACAGGCCGCAGCTTCAGTTGGGGTGCCGACCCAGAACTACGTGCATCGCACCAACCTGGCGTGCGGATCGACGATTGGTCCGCTCACCGCGTCGAACCTGGGCATGCGCACGATCGATGTCGGGAGCGCCCAACTGTCGATGCATTCGGCCCGCGAGCTCGGTGGCGCCCATGACCCCGCCTATCTGACCCGCGCTATCGGCGCATTCCTCGCTGGCTAGCTCAGGTCATCTGATCTGGCGCGGTGCTCAAGGTGTCGTACAGGTGTGAGCTGTCGTTGAACCGTCGAAGCAGCCACCGATCGCCGCTGACAACAATCTGGCTGACCGATCCATTGTCGGCTCCACCGAACGCGAACGCCTTGCTGCCAGTTGCGTGAGCGCAGATCGCCCCAATCACACCACCATGGCAAACGACAACGACCAGCTGGTCGGGGTGGCGCTCGACGATGCGCCTGATCGCTCCGACGGTTCGACCTTCGAACACCTCAGATGGTTCGGCGTTGGGGATGACATCCCAACGCTGCTCGGCATGCATCTGCAGATAGATCGGGTCGCCCTGGGCAGCCTTACGTCGCAACACACCTGCTTCCCAGTCGCCGAGGTGTACCTCGCGCAGGTCGGCGTCAACGATGGGTGACATTTCGAGCTTTTCGAGCAATGGCGCCGCAGTCTCGTGGGTGCGCTGCATGGTCGACACGTACACCGCGTCGATCCGTTCGCGGCTGAGACGTTCGCCCACCTTGACAGCCTGTTCCTGGCCCACGGGAGCAAGCCCAGGGTTGCCCTGTCCGTCGAGCATCGGAAACGGCTGGCCCTCGACCAGTGGGGCCGACGCCCCGTGTCGGACCAGCAGGATCTCGGTCGCTCCAGGCGGTCGTTCGAAACGCTTCTGGTGGTACTCAGCTGGTTTGGTGTCGGCCATGGACGAACGCTAGCGCTGCAGGACGCCGACGACGGTCTCACCCGGCAGCATCGACGCTCCGGCCGTGGAAACCGCCGCGCCAAAGGATTGCATGCGGCCATCGGCGCCAACAATCGTGTATCCACCCGGCACCACAACGAGCGCCGCGGCGACAACACCGGAACCAGCCGCGCTGCCATAGAACGGGGCCGAGAACGAAAACACGCCACCATCAGCACCCACAAGCAGGTACCCGTCACCGGCCGCAGCCATGGACACCACCGGCTGGGCCACGCCATAGGACCCTGCCGACCCCACGAACCGGGCGTCGCCGAGGGCGAACACGCCACCATCGGCGCCGGCCAGCCAGTAGCCGCGACCGCTCGGCGTGCTGACAATGTCGACCACCGGCGCTGCGAGCGTGAGCTCGGCGACCGAACCGGCAAAGGCCGCCGCTCCGAACGCGTACACGCCTCCGTCGGACGACACGAGCCAGTATCCATCGCCACGCGGGGTTGCAGCCATGCCGACGATCGGGGCCCGCAGCCGCAGAGCAGATGCATCACCAAGCCAGACTGCGCCAGCTCTCGCAGTCACGCGGCCCGAGGCGTCAACCAGCCAGTACCCGGCGTTCGACGCCGACGCCGACCCGACCGCGGCCGCCGTGGTCGCGGCGAAAGGCACCGCGGTGCCAGATGACACCACCCGACCCGAGGACGCGACGAGTGCGACGCCAGCGCGGTTGACCGGCGTGGTTGCGAACTGGACCGTGGTCGGGGCGTTGTCTGCGGTTCGGCCCGACGCGTCGACCGCACGAACACTGACGCTGGCGCTGGAACCAGCCGGGCGAGGGACCGCCGCGGTGGTGGCCCAGCCGTCGACTGTCGCGACCACGCGGCCATCGACAACCACCTCGTACTTCAACACATCGAACGAGGGGCTGGGCAGCCAGACCAGGTTGAGCTGGGTGGTCGTGGCGGAGATGTCGCGGGTGTTGGCCGGCTCTGGGGTGCGACGGTCGATCCACATCAGGGCTCCGACCGCGTCGAGTTCGCCAAAACCGAACCGGTCATCGCGTCCAGGTGTACCGAGGTCGCGAGCGGTCTGATGCAGGGCTTCACGCACCTCGGCAAGGGTGGCCTCGGGTGCGATCTGGCGCATGATGGCAACCACGCCGGCGACGTGGGGCGCCGCGAACGAGGTTCCCCACCCGCGCAAGTATCCAGAGGGGTCGGTTCCTGACGTGGTGATCACATCAGCGCCAGGCGCCACCACTTCGATCGACGACGACAGTGGCGAACCTGCGTAGTGGGCCCCGCTCACGTCGATAGCGCCGACCGCGATGACACTCGGAAGCGAGGCCGGATAGAACGGGCCCTCGACGGTCGTGTTGCCAGCCGATGCAACAATGATCACGCTGCGAGATGCCGCATACTCCACCGCGCTGCGGACACCAGCGCTATCGGTTGTCGACCTGATCGACACATTGATGACGTCAGCGCCATTGTCGACCGCCCAACGGATGCCCGCCGCGAGCTGGACCGTGCTGCCTTGACCACCGTCGGCCACGACCCGGACCGGCATGATCAGCGCTCCAGGGGCAACTCCGGTGATCCCATCACCGTCGGCGTCGGCCGCGATGATGCCCGCCACCATTGTTCCGTGGTCGATCCCGGCCCGAGCATTGGCGGCCGCTCGGACATCGATCGGCTGGTTGTCGACGAAGTCATAGCCATTGACCATCCGACCCACGAGGTCGTCGTGGCCCACAGCGATGGCTGTGTCGACAACGGCCACCACCACGCCAGCACCGTTCACATCGCGATGAACCACCTCAAGGGCCAAGCGATCGAGGGCCCACTGCTCCCCGCGCTGGTTCGCGGCCTGAGCGTTCGTCGGGGCAAGGACCGACGCAAGGGCCACCACGACCAACATCACGAACATCTTCTTGGCGCGCATCACAGGCCGGAAACTAGTCGGCCACAGTGGCAAAAGTCCACGGAAAGTAGTCGCCAGACGCCCAGCGTGGTGATTGGGGAGCTGTGGCTGGCTCGCAGCCGTCAGATCGAGGCGTAGTACGCGAGCGCCTCGGCCAGAGGTCGCCGCACCACACTGGGGTCCGCTCCAACTGCGACCAGCCACGCCGGGGCCGAGACCGCAGCGATCGTGATCGGTTGATCGAGGCCAGACAAGTGCACGGCCTGGCGCACGAAGTCGCGGGCATAGTCGGGGGGACGCACATCAGAACTCAGCTCGACCAGCGCGTACGGGTCAGGTGAGGTCCCGTCGACGCCATCGATGTCGATGAGCATGCCCGACGACATTTCTGGGCCACCACCGAACAAGCCCGGACCGTCGTCGAGGACGACGCCGCGAACCAAGGTGGGTCGGGCACCGGCAATGAGCAACCCCAAGTAAGCCCCAAGACCGCGACCAGCGACCGTCACCTCACCCAGATGGGCCAGGGCCGCGTCGACGTCGCTCATCAACCCTTCCGGGAAGTAGCCACCCCCGTTCGGCACGGTTGACCCGCCGTGACCGGTGACGTCAAGCCCCCACACCGGGCCTGGCCACGCCTCAGCCCATCCTGGACACGCGGCGGGGGTTGCCTCTCCGAGTCCGTGCAACAACAGCAACGGACGAGTGACGCCATCGTCGGGTCGCGTGTATCGGTGTAGGGCGAGTTCGACCTTGCGGTGCGACAACATGACCGTGGTGCGAGGCTCGCCACGCGGGACCGAGCGCACCTTGCGATCGAGGAAATCGAGCACCAGCGCTGCAACCTCATCTGGCCGCTCGACGTGCACGAAATGACCAACATCGGCCAGGGTGACGAGTTCGGCTCCGTCGGGAAGCCAGCCATCGAGATCTTCGGGCTTGGTTCCCCACCCCATCTCTTCGAGCTCGAGGCCCATGATCCCGAGGAACGGAACCGCCAAACCCTTGAGACGCGACAGCGCCCACTCGGTTCGAAAGGGCCCAAAGCCGCCGAACCGCATCGCCGGGTCGAGCTTCCAACGCCACCCGTCAGCGTCTTCGCGCGCGCCAACGGTCACGAGGTATTCCAGCCATTCGGCCGACAGCCGCGGATTCATGCGAGCTCGCCGTTTCGCCAGCTCGTGCAGCGTGCCCGGCTTGCGCTGGAAGTCATTCACTGTCCGGCGATGGTCGAGCCAGCCTTCTATGTCCTTGGCCAGCATCTTGGTGCGATCTCGGTCGGCCACATCGGGCTGGGGTCGACGCGACGGCAAACCGTCGAGGTTCACCACACACGAACAACGGTCGGGGCGAACATCGGCCAGCGACATCATGAGGCCGCCGCCCTTGGAGTGGCCCACGAACGGCAATGGTCCTGAACCAACCTGAGCCAAAACAGCCCAGGCGTCGCGAAGGTCGGCGTCCCACGTCCCCAGCGTGGCGTGGTCGGAGTCGCCATGACCACGCTGGTCCCATGCCACTACTCGCCAGCCACCCTCGGCCAGCCGCGGCGCAAAACCGTCATAGGTGCGAGCAAAATCGAAGCCGCCGTGGGCCAACAACAACGGCGGCGCGTCTGCGTCGCCCCACTCGTACACCGCGATGGCGACACCGGAGCTGTCGATTCGATAGTGGCGATCTGGTGCCCGTACGTACATTTGCTCGTCGCCAGCCATGGCCGATGTTGTAGCCCACTTCTGAAGAAAGTGAGAACAGGGGGCATCAGGGCTGCCCAAATCGCCACGAAATCTCTACGGTGCTCACATGGCTACTCACACCAATCGCGTCAGCGGACTGATCGGCGCCGGTATTGCTCTTGGCACCACCGAGCTCGTTGCTGGAGTGTTCCAGCGAGTTCCATCGCTCATCGACGCCGTGGGCCAGACCGTGATCGACTGGTCGCCTCCTGCCGTCGTGAAGTTTGGCATCCGGGTCTTTGGCACCTACGACAAGGTCGCCTTGGCCGT
>CAYGMW010000020.1:0-9778 GCA_964350975.1 uncultured Acidimicrobiales bacterium
CCTGGGGCTCCAGCAGCAGCGGCTGGCGCAGTGTCTTGACGGCCAGCCGCGCCGCCCATGCCGCCTCCCGGCGGGCCTCGCTCCGCTGGCGGCAAGCCGATTCCTCCGCCTCCCGCACCGCCGCGTTCGGCATCGGGCAAGCCGATCCCGCCGCCCCCAGGCCTTGGCGGACGCCCCATGCCCGCTGGGCGCGGTGGCGCTGGCCGTCCAGGCGGCGGTGCCGGCGGATTCTCTGGCCCTCGTCGGGCTCCAGGCGGCGCTGGTGCGCCGTCGACTCCAGGCGCTGGCGGCGGTGGAGCTGGTGCTCCAGCCCCAGGCGGCGGTGGCGGTGGTCGTCCCGGTGGCGGCGGTCGTCCAGGCGGACCTCCTCGTCGTCCCCGTCGATCCAAGCGGCGTCGTCGCAATATGGAAGAGCTGCAGCCACAAGAATTGGCTGCCTACACGCCAGCGAACGCTCCGGTTCCAAGCGGAGAGATCGTTATCGAGCGTGGGTCTACCTCTCAAGAGATGGCACCACTGCTGAATCGTTCAGCCGCTGACGTCGTTCGTTTCTTGCTCCAACAGGGCGAGATGATGACGGCCACCCAGTCGCTCACCGACGAGATGATTGAGCTGTTCGCCGTCGAGGTTGGTGCAACGGTTCGTATCGTCGACCCAGGCGCCGAGCAAGAAGAGGCGCTCCAGAAGATCCTGGGCCTCGACACGATGGCTGACGCCGACGACGGAGGCGAGATCCGCTCCCCGGTCATCACGGTCATGGGTCACGTCGACCACGGCAAGACCCTGCTGCTCGACCGCATTCGCAACGCCAACGTGATCGCTGGCGAAGCTGGCGGCATTACCCAGCACATTGGGGCCTACAGGGTCGAGCACGAGGGCAAGTTCTTGACCTTCATCGACACCCCTGGCCACGAAGCATTCACCGCAATGCGTGCCCGTGGCGCCGAGGCGACCGACATTGTTGTGCTTGTCGTCGCCGCCGATGACGGTGTGATGCCTCAAACTGCTGAGGCCATCGACCACGCCAAGGCTGCTGAAGTGCCGATCGTGGTCGCGATCAACAAGATCGACCGCCCAGGCGCCGACGTCAACCGGGTGCTTGCCCAGCTGGCCGAAAAGGGCCTCGTGCCCGAGTCCTACGGCGGCGACACCATCACGGTTGAGTTGTCTGCATTGCAGAACCTCGGCATCGACGACCTTCTTGAACAACTCTTGGTCGTCGCCGAACTCGAAGAACTCCGAGCCGTTCCTGACGGTCGGGCGTCGGGCGTCGTGCTTGAGTCCCACCTCGACAAGGGTCGCGGCCCCGTGGCCACGATCCTCGTTCAGCGAGGCGAGCTTCGGGTTGGTCAGCCTGTTGTCGCCGGTGCGGCATGGGGTCGCATCCGAGCAATGGTCAACGACCGAGGCGAGCAGGTGAAGACGGCTGGTCCGTCAACACCAGTCGAAATTCTCGGCTTGTCCGACGTCGCCAGCTCAGGCGCGGCGTTCATTGTTGCCCAAGACGAAAAGACTGCAGCCAAGGTTGCCGACACTCGCGAGCATTGGCAGCGTCAAGCGTCGTTCGCAAACGCGGCGGCTGCGGCAAGCAGCGGCGCCAAGCTGGAAGATCTGTTCCAGCAGATCCAGGCGGGCGAGGCAGCAACGCTGAACCTCATCATCAAAACCGACATGCATGGCTCGCTCGAAGCTGTCACCGAGAGCCTCAAGAAGCTCGAGCGTGACGAGGTCAAGCTCGGCTTCGTGTCTCGTGGAGTGGGTGGCATTACCGAAAACGACGTGCAGCTCGCTGGAGCGTCGAATGCCACGATCCTGGGCTTCAATGTTCGCGCCGACCGCAAGGGTCGTTCGCTGGCCGATGAGCTCGGAGTCGAGATTCGCCACTACGAGATCATTTACAAGCTGCTCGAAGACATCGAAAACGCCATGGTCGGCATGCTCGATCCGGAATTCGAAGAAGTCATCACTGGCGACGCCGAAGTCCGCGAGGTCTTCAAGGTTCCACGCATTGGGGCGATTGCTGGCTGTTATGTCCTCAACGGGTCGATTCGACGCAACTCCAAGGTCCGCTTCTTGCGAGATGGAAACATCTTGTGGCGCGGCACCGTGTCGTCGCTTCGTCGATTCACCGACGACGTTCGAGAGGTTGCTACCGGCTACGAGTGCGGCATTGGTCTGTCGGACTTCCAGGACTTGCGACCAGGCGACATCATCGAGACGTTCGAAGATCGTGAGATCCCACGGGTCTGACGCTGCGGGTTTCGGCCGAGCGGTTCTGGCCGCGTTCGTCCTCACGGGAAGGTAGCGGTCATGCACGTTTTGGCTCTTGAGGTAGAGGTGCGCATTCCGGGCTGCACCTCGCTGAAAGATAAGCGGGGCGCGCTCCGACCGATCATCGACGGGTTGCGGCATCGACATCAGGTGTCGGTCGCCGAAACCGACTACCAAGATCAGTGGCAGCGCGCTGGGCTTGGTGTTGCCGTCGTGAGCGGTCACCCCGAGCACGCTGAAGAAGTGATGGACGCTGTAGAGCGCATGATCTGGTCACGCCCCGATGTTGAAGTCGTGACGAGTTCTCGGCACTGGATGGAGATCGACCAATGAAACAGCAAGTCCAATGAACCAAAAGGCATCGCGTGACTACGAACGTTCGGCTCGCGTTGGCGAGTTGATGCGCGAGATCTTGGCCGTCGAGATCGATCGATCTGACGACCCGCGCCTGTTCGCTGCGGTCGTGACTGGCGTTCAGGTCGACAATGAGCTGGAAAAGGCCGTCGTGTTTATCGACACCGACGACGGCCCCGGTGTGCTCGAGGCCCTTGAGGCCCGTTACGGAGCGCTGCGTAAGGCCGTGTCGAGCCAGGCTCGGCTGCGCCGTACTCCTCGGCTCGAGTTCAAGGTCGATGGGTCGGTGCAGACTGGCAACCGCATCGAAGAGATCCTGAGCGGGCTGAGCATTCCGCCGGCCGAACCGGAGCCAGAACAAGCCAACCCAGAGCAAGCCAACCCCGAACAGGCCTGACATGGCGCGCCGCCGTCCGAGTTTGATTCATGGCATCGTCGCCGTCGACAAGCCCGCAGGAATGACGTCCCACGATGTGGTGGGTCGGGCTCGTCGCGAACTCAACGAACGTCGGATCGGGCACACCGGCACGCTGGATCCTGACGCCACCGGGGTGCTGCTGCTCGGCGTTGGCAATGCGACACGTTTGGGTCGATTCCTGACTGCCCTGCCGAAGACCTACACCACCGAGATTGTGTTCGGGACCACGACCGACACCCTCGACGACAGTGGGGTAGTGACCGGAACCTTCGACATGGCTCCGACGCTCGACGAGGTAACGGCCGCGGCGGCGCGCCTGACCGGCTCGATCCAACAGGTGCCACCCATGGTGTCGGCCCTCAAGGTCGATGGTCGACGGCTCCACGAACTGGCTCGAGAGGGAATTGAGATCGAACGCCAGGCTCGGCCCGTCGATGTCTATCGGTACGAGGTGACACCGACAGCTGACCCCCTGATCTGGCAGGCAGAGGTCGTGTGTGGTTCGGGGACCTATGTCCGGGTACTCGCCGCCGACCTTGGCGAAATGCTCGGTGGCGGGGCCCATCTGCGCACGCTTCGCCGAACCCGCATCGGGTCATTCGCGGCCGATAGCTGTGATCAACTCGGAGCGCTGCAGTTGTTGACCATGACCGAAGGGCTCCGCGACCTCGACGCGATCGAGATTCCCGGAGACGATGTTCGACGGGTCATGAACGGCGGCTGGCTCGACCCAGAGCCCGCCGGTGCGGGCCCGTGGCGCCTGGTGGACCCCGACGGACAGCTGCTCGCTGTCCATGAGCGAGGTCCCGATGGTCGCGTGAGGCCCGGAGTGGTGCTCCCCGCCGAGTAGCCTCTTGCGCCGTGGAGATCATCCGTGACATCGACTGGTGCCCCCGTCCCGATCAAGGGACTGTGGTGACGATTGGCGAATATGACGGCGTGCATCGCGGTCATCGTGCCGTTGTTGCCGAAATGCACCGAATTGCAGCTGAACGCAACGCCAAGACTGCAGTCGTCACCTTTGATGTCCACCCGGCATCAATCGTGCGCCCCGAGTCAGCCCCGTTGCTGTTGTGCGACCTCGACCAAAAGCTCGAACTGATCGCTGAGACCGGCGTCGACTATGCGGTCGTGATCACGTTCGATCATGCTCAGTCGCAAGTCCCACCTGAGGACTTCGTCCGCCGGGTGCTGGTCGAATGCCTCAATGTTCGCTCCGTTGTTGTTGGCGCCGACTTCCATTTCGGTAAGAACCGCCAAGGCAATGTTGCGATGTTGCACGAGCTTGGGCTGCAGCACGGCTATGACGTGCGGGGGTTGCCCTTGGTCAAGCAGATCACCGGCGAGGGCGATGTGATCTCATCGACATCGATCCGGGCTGCGCTGGCCAGTGGCGACGTGCACAAGGCTCAGCGCCTGCTCGGGCGACCCTTCGAGGCGCGCGGTGTGGTCGAACACGGCGATCGTCGGGGCCGAACCATTGGGTTCCCTACGGCCAATGTGCCGACCCGGCCGGAATATCAGCTTCCGGCCGAAGGGGTGTACGCCGCTCATTACGAGCGGCCCGACGGCACGGTTCATGGCGCGGCGGTCAATGTTGGCCGTCGGCCCACGTTCTATGAGTTCGCCGATCGGCCTTTGATCGAAGCCCACCTGCTCAACTTTCGGGGCGATCTGTACGGCGAGACCGCCAAGGTTCGCTTCATTGAGCGGCTACGTGGAGAACAGCGCTTCGATTCGGTAGAGGAGCTGACCGACCAGCTGCATAAGGACATCGACGCAGCCAGGGTTGCGCTCGGGTAACTGCTCAATGGTCGGCTGCGGTGGTGGAACCAGCCCAGGGCTGATACCATTCACCCCTTGCGTGCCCGGGGCGTTGCACCGATCACGCAGATCGCAGTCGAAGCCTGCTTCGGCGCACTGCAGACCAGCCGTCGGCCGGCGCAGTATTGCATTCGCCCCTACGTATTTGATGTGGCCGCTGCCGCGGCCTGAGGTATCGAGAGTTTCTATGTCAGACAACACCGCAATCGTTGACGAGCTTCGCCTCCATGAGACCGACACCGGTTCTCCTGAGGTGCAGATCGCACTGCTCACTGGTCGTATCCAGCACCTGACCGAGCACTTCAAGATCCACAAGAAGGACCACCACGGTCGCCGAGGGCTCCTCATGCTCGTCGGCAAGCGCCGCCGCCTTCTGGATTACCTGAAGGCCAACGACGTCGAGCGCTACCGATCCATCATCGGCAAGCTCGGTCTTCGTCGCTAATTCTCTGACGTCGAAGCGGCCCTCGGGGCCGCTTCGTCGCGTCTGCCCCACCAATCTTCGCGAGAGCGCTCGCGGCAGGCAGATCTGCGTTGAAGCTCAGGCTCCGCGATCTCGCCCCCGCAATGTGGTTGTCTTGCGTCACGAAATCCCAAAACAAATGAAGGGGCGGGAAGGTCCTGCCCACGAAATGGAGTAACGATGGCTGAAGCCATTACCGTGTCGGGCCAGATTTCTGGAACCGACAAGACCCTGTCGTTCGAGGCTGGCAAACTTGCCGGGCTCGCCAACGGTGCGGTTACTGCCCGAATCGGCAACACCCAAGTCCTCGTGACTGCGACTGCGTCAAGCAAGCCGCGCGATGGTGCCGACTTCTTCCCGCTCACTGTCGATATCGAAGAGCGCATGTATGCCGCTGGTCGTATCCCGGGCTCGTTCTTTCGTCGTGAAGGTCGCGCCTCAGAAGACGCGATCTTGGCGTGCCGCCTGATCGACCGGCCACTGCGCCCGAACTTCCCGGCGAAGTACCGCCACGACACCCACATTGTTGGCACCATCCTTGGTGTTGACGGCCAGAATCCATACGACGTCGTGGCCCTCAACGGCGCCTCGGCTGCCTTGTGGACCAGCGACATCCCGTTCGATTCCCCAGTTGCTGCGGTCCGGATTGCCTGGACCATCGACGGCACCTGGATCCCGTTCCCGACCTTCGAAGAGGGCGATGCGTCGACCTTTGAGATGGTGGTTGCTGGTCGCCAGCTCGACAACGGCGACGTCGCTGTCATGATGGTCGAAGCAGGTGGCACTGAGAGGTCCTTCGAGTACTTCGACCAGGGTGCCCCCAAGGTCACCGAGGAAGTCTTGGCCTCTGGCCTTGAGGCTTCCAAGCAGTGGATCGACGACATCTGCGAACTGCAGAAGTCACTGCGTCTCGCCATGGGCGACCCTGGAGTCATGGACTGGGTTCAGTCCTCGGACTACACCGACGAGGTTCTCAACCGCGTTCGCGAGGTCGCTTGGCCCCGCCTGAGCGAGGTCATGGCGATCGCCGACAAGGCTGAGCGAGAGGCTCGCCAGAGCGATGTCACCGCCGAGATCAAGGCCGAACTCGAAGCCGAGATGGCCGACGTTGCCGATGCCTCGAAGCAGATCTCAGGCGCCGTCCGCTCGGTCACCAAAGAGATCGTGCGCAAGCGCATCGTCGATGACGGCTTCCGTATCGACGGCCGGGCCACCAACGAGGTGCGTCCACTGTCGGCTGAGGTTGGCTTGTTGCCGACCGCGCATGGCTCGGGTCTGTTCCAGCGTGGCGAAACCCAGGTGCTCAATGTGACCACCTTGGGTATGGCCCGCATGGAGCAGATGATTGACACGCTCAACCCGGTCAATCGCAAGCGCTACATGCACCACTACAACTTCCCGCCGTTCTCGACCGGCGAAGCCGGTTTCATGCGTGGACCCAAGCGCCGCGAAATCGGCCATGGTGCGCTCGCCGAACGGGCCCTCGTTCCGGTGATCCCACCCAAGGACCAGTTCCCCTACGCCTTGCGTTTGGTCTCTGACGTTTTGTCCTCCAACGGCTCAACCTCGATGGGCTCGGTGTGCTCGTCGTCGCTGTCGCTGATGGACGCTGGTGTTCCGATCCGCGGTGCGGTTTCGGGCATCGCCATGGGTCTCGTGCACGCCGATGGCAAGTACACGACCCTGACCGACATCCTCGGCGCTGAAGATGCCTTCGGCGACATGGACTTCAAGGTTGCCGGTACTGCCGACACCATCACCGCGTTGCAGCTCGACACCAAGATTGACGGCATCCCCGCCGACGTGTTGGCCAACGCCTTGGCCCAGGCCCGCGACGCACGTTTGCAGATCCTTGAGGTCATGAACGCAGCCATCGCCGAGCCTCGTGCCGACGTTGGTGCGGCTGCTCCGAAGATCATCAGCTTCGAGATCCCGATTGACAAGATCGGCGAGGTCATCGGCCCACGCGGCAAGGTGATCAACCAGATCCAGGAAGAAACCGGTGCTGACATCAGCGTCGACGACGACGGCACTGTCGGTACCGTCGCCATCTCGGCGGTTGATCGCGCTGTGGTTGACGAAGCCGAACGCCAGATCCGCTTGATCATCAACCCGCCGACGGCCAACGTCGGCGAGGTCTATGACGGTCGCGTGGTGAACATCACCAAGTTCGGTGCCTTCGTCAACATCCTTCCGGGCACCGATGGCCTGCTGCACATCTCCAAGATTGGCGGCGGCAAGCGAATCGACAAGGTCGAAGACGTGCTGAGCCTCGGCGACGTGGTCCCGGTCAAGGTCGATGACATCGACCCCAACGGCAAGCTGTCGTTGTCGCTGCAAGGTGCGGCCCCGGCCCCATCGGCAGGCGGATCTGCGCCAGCAGCCGAGGTGACGCAGGGCCCGGAAGCCGAAGCTGAGGCCGCTCCTGCTGCCTCAGCTCCTGCTGCTCGTGCCCCCCAGGCTGACCGGGTCGAAGTGAACTTCGCTGACACCTTCGACGCTGTTGCTGCCGAACAGTTCGGCGATCTTGGCCCCGCTCCAGCTGGTGGCACCGGTGGCGGAGGCGGTGGCGGTCCTCGTCGTCGTCGCCGTCGTCGCTGAGATCGACCACAAGACATGACATGATCACTGGCCGGGGCAACGCCCCGGCCAGTGACAGTTTTGGAGCAGATGTGACAACACGAGTTGCCGTGATCGGAGCGTCAGGGCGGATGGGAAGCGCCGCATCGGTGGCCCTTGCCGACGCCACAGATGTCGCGCTCGTCGCAGTGGTGAGCCGCCACCCCGAAACCGAACGCGGCCGTCACCGTGACGGCGTGGTCGTCGCGAGCTCCGTCGACGAACTCGACCCGGCCAGCATTGACTGCATTGTCGACATGACGATCGCCGAGGCTTCGGTTGGCCACCTCAAGTGGGCCGCTGCCCACGGAATTGACGCAGTTGTCGGCGTCACCGGGTTTGGTGACGACCAGATGGCCACCTTTGAGCGAGACTTCACCACGAGTCACTGTCTCATCGTGCCGAACTTCGCGATCGGCGCAGTGATGATGATGCGTCTGGCCGAGCTTGCGGCGCCCTGGTTCGACACCGTCGAGATCATCGAACTGCATCACAACAACAAGCGCGACGCCCCGTCAGGTACGGCCCGTGTCACCGCATCGCGCATCGCGGCCGCGAGCAGCCGGTGGGACCCCGATCCAACGGTCGAGGAGCTCGTCGCTGGTGCTCGTGGTGCCCTCGTCGACGGCATACCGGTGCATTCGGTGCGAATGCGCGGTCTGGTGGCCCACCAAGAGGTCATCTTTGGCACTCAAGGGCAGGCGTTGACTCTTCGTCACGACAGCATCGACCATTCGTCGTTCATGCCCGGCGTGTTGTTGTCGGTCAGCCGGGTCCGGAGTCTTGGTGCTGGCGTATCCGTGGGGCTCGACGCGGTGCTTGACCAATGAGCTTCGCCGAGATGGGCCCCGACCACATGAATACTGCACGACGCGCACCACGAGTGGTGTGTGTGGGTTCGCTCAACTACGACATCACCGTGTTTGTACCCCGCCGCCCGCTGGCTGATGAGACCATCCATGGCGACCGGGTCGCAGAGTTCCGCGGTGGTAAGGGCTCGAATCAGATCGTGGCCGCGGCCCGCCTCGGTGCCACTGCGGCCATGGTCGGCTGCGTTGGAGCCGATTCGCGTGGCGACTTCTTGATTGCCGGACTCGACGCCGATGGGGTGGATCATCGCCAGGTCGTACGGGTCGACGCACCAACCGGGGTGGCCATCATCACCGTCGACCCAAACGATGTCTCCATTGTGGTGGTGGCGAGCGCCAACGCCTTGATGAGTGCCGAACTGGTCGACCAAGCGGCCGACACCATTGCTGATGCTGACGTCTTGTTGCTCCAGGGGGAGGTACCGGCGTCGGCGGCTCGGCGGGCCGCCGAACACGCCCGGTCCAGCGGTACCCGCGTCGTGTTCAACCCGGCACCGTTCAACGATGTTGCACCCGTTGTCATCCCGTTCGCTGACGTGGTGATCGTGAACCGCCAAGAGGCCGCCGAGCTGGAACGCGCCGGATGTGTGCTGTCGGAGATCGAGATGCTGGTGACGACGCTTGGTGCTGGCGGTTGCGACGTGACGATTGCCGGCCACAGCACCCATGTGGAGCCCTTCGAGGCCCACTTTGTCGACCCGACCGGAGCTGGCGACTGCTTTGCCGCAGCGCTCGCCGTCGGGTTGGCCGAGGCCATGACCCCGGCCGATGCGGCCCGATTTGCCAATGCCGCGGGCTCGCTCGCGGTCGAAGGTGAAGGGGCCCAACCGGCACTGCCTCATCGGGCTCAGGTGATCGACCGGCTGAGGCGAGGCGAACAGCTGCAGCCCTGAATTGCTGGATCCAATCGCTGGATCCAATCGCTGGGTCCAATGGCTGGGTCAAGCCTCTTTGGGTCGT
>CAYGMW010000020.1:9878-20590 GCA_964350975.1 uncultured Acidimicrobiales bacterium
AATCGCTGGATCCAATCGCTGGGTCCAATGGCTGGGTCAAGCCTCTTTGGGTCGTTGGCTCGACCACACCTGGCTCGCCACGAGGGCGAACATCACTGCCAGGAATGGCAGCTGATAGCGGGTCAACCAGTCGAGCACCGTGGCAATCGGGCCTGAGAACAAACGCCCGAGACGCCAAATGATGTAGAGCCGAGCCCCAGTGCCGACGGCGTTGAGCACGGCAAACACGACGGGGCGTACCCGGACCAGGCCCGACAACAAACACACCGCGTAGTTCGGCAAGAGCACGATCAACGCCAGGCCAAACCGCGGGAACCACTTGCCCAGCCAGTTCACCGACCGGGTGATCCGATTGCGGGGGCCAAGTTGGGCGTCGATCGCGGCTCGGCCGCTGGGGCCGAACTGGCTACCGATCAGATACAAGAACGGATCAGGCAATACCAACCTGATGAACCCAACGGTAAAGAACGCCCATGTGGGCACCGAGGTGACCGTCAGGATCAAGAACGGATCCGTTGGGGTCATGGCGATGAGTAGCAGGGGAGCCTGTGTCGCGAGCGTCGCGCTCGCAACCTGGCCGATCAGCGCGGCGACCGCGATCACGGCTGGCACGGCTGCAAGCCGTTGAAGCCGACGCTGATCGTCGGCCGACAGTTGCAACGGCGGCAAGGGCTCAGTCACAAGGGGGCAGACTAGGTCCCCCGGACACCCAGCCGTGGCCACCTGGTGGGCTAGTACAGCCCAGCTGCAACGACCGGGCGTCGACGAGGTGCGCTCGACCGGCTGGCCTGGTGGCCCATGGCACTGGCCTGGTTGTACGCCTCGACCCAGTCAGCATGAGCTCCGGTGATGGTGACGCCTTCTTCGGTCGAGGCGAATCCGACGGTCAGCGCCTTCGACAACAAGGCACCACCGACTACTGCGATGCCGACGATGCCGATCAGGCCGACCAGCATCCCACCGATGCTTGCGGCGCTCAGCGCGCCCACGAACTTGAGGGTGAAGTAGATGCCAATCAGGACTCGCACGGCGATCACGGCAAGTTGCTTGGTCTTGACCGAGTTGGCTCGACCGATCCGCACCGAATAGGACTGCCCGCTGACCTTGGTGTGAATTGCCTTGCTGATGAGGCCCGACGGAAGCCCAGCAAGTGCCGGGACCTTCGACACGCCTACTGCGAGGGTGCTCAAGGACTCAACTGGGGCGCCGCTGGCGACGCACACCAGTGGCAACATGCCTGCTTCGAGGTCGGACTTTGGGATCGTTACGGTGCTCATGGGGGTCTCCTGGTAGTGCCGCTGGTTGGTGGATCGGACACTGTTTCGTCGGGCTGTAGAGATTTTCTGCAGAAACCCCCGACCCGATCTGGTGGCCTACGGTGGTACTTCGTGAACGAGACGCAACGACGAATTCTTGATGGCGCTCGGGTTGCCGCGTTCAAGTTCTCCTTGCAGCGTCTCACCGTCGAGGATGTAAGCCACGAATGTGGTGTCAGCCGCGCCACTATCTATCGGCACTTTTCCGGCGGTCGTGACCAGATCATCGCCGAGATGGTCAACAGCGAGGTCGACGACTTTCTCGACGCCTTGGCCGCAGCCGTCGGCGACATCAATCAGCTGGACGAGTTGTTGGTGATGGGCCTGATGGCGGCGCGGCGGCTGGTGGCCAACCATCGTTTGTTGCAGCGAACGCTCACGATCGAGCCCGAAATCGTGCTGCCGTACCTCACGGTGGCGACCGAGCAGATGAGGCAGCTCATCGTTGCGTTCCTTGAGCCCTACCTCGACCGCGACAAGACCCTCGCGGCAACCGAGGGCCCCGATCTGGGCGACTATCTGGCCCGGATGTTCTTGTCGTATGTGTCGGCTGCGGGAAGTTGGGACCTCCAAGACATCGACCAGGTTCGCGAACTTGTCGCTACCCAATTCTTGGGTCGTGCCGTGACCGTGCCGATGGAGCAGCTGTGACATCTTCGATCATGCGACTGCGCTGTGTTGTGCGTGACTATGCCTGGGGTTCGACGAGCTTGCTCGCAGAACTCAGGGGCGAGGGTCCAAGCCCCGCTCCCGAAGCCGAACAATGGCTGGGTGCTCACCCAGGTGCTCCGTCTGTTGTCGATGTCGGTGGTCGCGACGTCGCTCTCGATCAGCTCATCGCAGACCATCCAACGCAGCTGCTTGGGTTGGCGGTGGATGCCAGGTTTGGTCGGCTTCCGTATCTGCTCAAGCTCCTGGCTGCGGCGACGCCGCTGTCGTTGCAGGCCCATCCGACCATCGACCGAGCTCGGGCCGGTTTCGCGAGAGAGAACGCCCAGGGTGTGCCACTGGATGCCGCGGCGCGTTCGTACAAAGACGACAATCACAAGCCTGAGCTGATTTGTGCGATCACACCGTTTCGGGCTCTCGCAGGGTTCCGTGACCCGGCTGAATCGGCGGCTCTCCTGCGCCGGCTCGGGTGTCGGGCGCTCGCTCCAATGATCGAGGTCTTGGAATCGGGTCCCGGACCCGATCAGTGGCGGGCGTTGTTGTCTGATGTGCTGACGCTGCCGGCCGCCGAGGCCGCAGCGTTAGCTGACGAGGTGGCCGCTGCGGTCCGCATCGATGGTCCCGACAGCGATGTTCGTGGGGTGGCGCGAGTTATTGCTGACACCTACCCCGGCGATGCTGGCATTGTGACCGCGTTGTTGCTCAACACCATCACGCTCGCTCCAGGCGAAGCCATCTATCTCGGCGCCGGGCTGCTGCACGCCTACGTCGATGGCCTCGGGGTCGAAATCATGGCGTCGTCGGACAATGTGCTTCGGGGGGGCCTGACGCCAAAACACGTCGACGTACCCGAGCTGCTCGATGCGCTTGAGTTTGTTACCGGCCCGGTCGGTGTCCTGCACGCTGAGCCGGTGAGCTCGGCTGGTGGCCTGCGCATTGGCCGGTACGTCACGCCTGCTCCTGAGTTCGAGCTGCAGGTTCTGGATGTGAGCATCGATGCCAACGAACCATCGACCTGGCTGGCCGATGCTCCCCAGATCCTCGTGGTGACCCATGGGCACCTGACCGTAGGTGGTGCCGTGCTTCACCCAACCGATTCGGTCTTTGTCGCCCCCGGAACCTCAGTTCAGGTTGCGGGGGACGGCACCGCCTTTGTGGCAACGGTGCCGACCATCTGATCCAACGCGCCGCTTGGTCGTTGACAATGAGACAAGTTGCGCCTTATTGTCTCACCCGTGGTCGATCTGGCGCCGCCGAACTCTCTCGAACGTGAGGTCATTGAGGCCGTCGAGCGCTGTGTGGTCCGATGGGGGTGGTCCAAGACCACCATGGGCGACATTGCCAAGGAGTCGGGTCTGAGCCGGGCCACGTTGTACCGGATGTTTCCCGGCGGGCGCGACGCGCTGATTGACGCCACCCAGCGCCATGGACTGTTGAACTTCTTCCACGAGCTGCGACCCCACCTCGCTGGGGGCAACGACCTGCACACGGTCCTGGCAGGCGCGATTGCAGCAGCTAGCCGATACCTGAACAACGACGAACAATTCCAGCATCACCTCGCCCATGACCCGGGCCAAGTACTGCGCATGCTGACCTTCGACGGCCTCGAGCGAGTCTTGGCCGCATCACGAGTATTCGTCGGGTCGCAGCTGCTGGCCTTTGTCGACCGCAGCGAGGCCAACCAGCTGGCCGAATGGGCCAGCCGGGTCGTGATTTCCTACACCCTCGAGCCCGATCCGTCGATCGATGTGACTGATCCCGACGTTGCCTTGGCGCTGGTGCGCTCCAGGTGCCCGGTCCCGACCATCCCGACCATCCCGACCATCCCCACCGTCCACTGAATCTCTCAACGAACCAGCGAGGCCGATATGTCCCCAACATCGCGTGTAACTGATGCCGAATTGCTCGGCCGTGACCATGCCAATGATCTTGATGCGATCCTGGCGATCACGAACACCGACATGAACGCCACCATTCACCAGGTCACGAACAACGCTGACACCATCTACACCTGGGACTACAACAAGGGTCAGCGTCCACAACTCGAAAAGTTGTATGAAAAGGCCAAACACGGCCAGTGGAATGGCGAGACCGACCTGCCATGGGACGCCGTTGTCGACCCGTACCAGCAGGCCACCGAGGCCTTCGACGCCACCGGCGGACTCGACCAGCTCATGGACCTCAGCGGCACTGGCCTCGAAAAGTGGGGGCGCAAGGAGTGGATTGACTTCAACGTCGAATCCCAGAACTGGAGCTTGAGCCAGTTCATGCATGGGGAACAGGGCGCCCTGGTGTGCACGGCCAAGATCGTCGAGACCGTGCCGTGGATCGACGCCAAGTACTACGCCTCGACCCAGGTCATGGACGAAGCCCGGCACGTCGAGGTCTTCGCGAAGTACCTCAACACCAAGCTCACCGGCTACTACCCGGTCAATGCCCACCTGAGGATGCTGCTCGACGACATTGTCGAAGACTCCCGCTGGGACATGACCTATCTCGGAATGCAGATCATGGTCGAGGGTCTTGCCCTTGCTGCATTTGGGTTCATGTATCAACAGACCGAAGAGCCACTGCTCAAGCAGTTGCTGCGTTATGTGATGAGCGACGAAGCCCGCCACGTGGCCTTCGGCGTGCTGACCCTCAAAGAGGTCTACCAAGAACTCACCTCCGCCGAATTGCTCGAGCGTCAAGAGTTTGCTTTCGAAGCTGCGGTGCGCATGCGTGACCGCTTCTTGCAGCAAGAGGTGTGGGAACGCATGGGCGCCGACGTCGCCAAGGTGGTGCCGGTCATGTTCAACGACCCGGACCGCAAGGAGTTCCAGCACCTGCTGTTCACCAAGATTGTCCCGAACTGCAAGAAGTTGGGCCTGCTCGACGCTGGCGATGGCTGGTTGCGGCAAAAGTTCGGCGAGATTGGCGTTATCCAGTACGAAGACTGGATCGACACCTCCGAGGAGGTCGACAGTTTCGCTCTCACGCGAGAGCTTGACGCGAACTAGTTCGGGCCCGCCGTGCGGTTGCCACTACGGTGTTGACCCATGTCTAACGTTGACTCATCACGGACGCTGGCCCTGTTGGGCTTGCGCCTCAAAGGTTTCGCGGCCGCTGATGCGGTCGCCGAAGTGGTCGGCGCAGATGTAGCCGTCATCACTGAGGCGCTCGACGCTGCCGTCGCTGATGGGCTCGTGCGATTCAACGAGGCTCGTGCGGTGTACTTGCTTGATCCGGCGACAGGTCGGCCCATGGGTGAGCAGCTGCTGGCAGCACAGCTCGATGCTGCCGGCGCGCGCCCTGCGGTCGACGCGGCCTACCGCTCGTTCTTGGGTCTCAATGGGCCGATGCTTCAGCTGTGCACCGACTGGCAGGTCCGCTCCGATACCGCCGAGCAGACGCTCAACGACCACTCAGACGACGACTACGACCAAGCGGTGCTGTCACGCCTTGTTGACCTTGATGGTCAACTGAGGTCGGTGTTGGCCGCTCTTGGTGGCACACTCGACCGCTACCAGGCTTACGCGCCGCGGTTTCGATCTGCGCTCGACCGCTTGTTGGCGGGAGAGCTCGAGTATTTCACCAAGCCCATCATTGCCAGCTACCACACCGTGTGGTTTGAGTTGCACGAAGACCTGTTGGCGACGCTCGGTATCGACCGGGCGTCCGAAGGAAGTTCATGAGTCCACGTTTCGGTCGCGTTGTTCCGGCCATGATCACGCCCTTTGCCGCTGACGGCTCACTCGACGTCGATGCGTCGGTCATGTTGGCCCGCTGGCTGGTCGAACAGGGTTGCGAGGGTCTCGTGGTCACCGGTACCACCGGCGAAGGTCCAACCCTCACCGACGAAGAAGACTGGGAACTGTGGCGCGCCATCGCCGAAGCCGTCACCGTTCCGGTCGTGATTGGGTCAACCACCAACGACACACGACACTCCGTTGCCCAGTCGATCCGAGCCGCCGAGTGCGGTGCCGATGGACTGTTGGTGGTCACGCCGTACTACAACAAGCCATCGCAGGCCGGAATCCGGGCTCACTTCGAAGCCGTCGCTGCGGCGACCGACTTGCCGGTCATGGTCTATGACATTCCGGGACGAACCGGCCGAAACATCGAGACCGACACCTTGATTGCCATGTGCAACGAGATCCCCAACGTGGTGGCGCTCAAAGACGCTGCCGGCAGCCCTGACGAGACCGCAAAGGTCATCGCCCGGACCTCGGGTATTGACGTGTACAGCGGCGACGACTCCCTGACCTTGCCATTGATCGCAGTCGGCGCCGTTGGCGTCGTGAGCGTGTGCGCCCACTGGACGGCGCCTGAGATGGTCGACATGTTCGATGCAGCAGAGCGGGGCGATTTCGCCGCGGCTCGAGCTGCAAACACCAAGATGCTCGATAGCTACGACTTTGAGACATCGAACTGGGCGCCCAATCCGGTGCCGACGAAAGCAATGTTGCGAACCATGGGCCTTCCCGTAGGCGAACCTCGACTGCCAATGGGCCCCACGCCCGATGGCCTGGAAGATCGGGCTCGCGAGATTTATGCGGCCCTCGTGGGCAGCCGCTGACGTGGGTTCACCCGTCACGGTTACCTATCTCGGCGGCGTCGGCGAAGTCGGCCGCAACTGCACCGCTATTGAATATCAAGGCCGCGTCATCGTCATCGACTTCGGGCTCATGTTCCCGGATTCGTCCATGCCTGGTGTTGATGTCATCTTGCCTGACGACCGCTACCTGGTCGATCACGCGGATTCCATTGATGGTCTGATCATCACCCATGCCCATGAGGATCATGTGGGCGGGGTGTCGCACTTCCTTCGCAAGTTCGAAACCGAGCTGTACGGCTCGTCGCTGACGATGGGCATCGCCGGTCACAAGGTGGCCGAGGCTCGCATGACCGAGCGCACCTGGCTGCATAGTGTGGCTGACGGCCAAACCGTCAACGTTGGCCCGTTCAAGGTCGAGTTCTTGCCGATCACCCACTCGGTGCCTGGCTCGAACTGCATCGTGGTGCACACCCCTCAGGGTGTCATTGTCCACACCGGCGACTTCAAGATCGATGATGCCCCCGTCGATGGCCGCCTCACCGACCTGGCCCGGCTGAGCGAGCTCAGCGAGGGTCCCGGCGTCAGGCTGCTCATGGCCGACAGCACAAACGCCGACCTGCCAGGGCGATCCGTGAGCGAGACCCAGATCGGTGTGACTCTTCGGCGCTTGTTCCCGCAGTACCGCGGTCGTCGGGTCATCGCGTCGTGTTTCGCCAGCCACCTCCACCGCGTACAACAGATTGCCGATGTGGCGATCGCCGAAGGACGAAAGATCTTCCCTCTCGGCCGATCCATGCTGAACAACATCCGTATTGCCCGAGAACTTGGGGTCTTGACGATCCCGGAGTCCTCGATCGGTGCAATCGAAGACGTCGACAAACACGACCCCGCCAAGGTCTGCATCTTGTGCACTGGTTCCCAGGGCGAAGAGATGGCGGTGCTGGCGTTGTTGGCCAAGGGCGATCACCGAGACATCAGCATTCACCCCAACGATGTGGTCTTGCTGAGCTCGCACCCGATTCCGGGCAATGAGCGCTCGGTGTTCGCGGTGGTGAACGCGCTGGTCGCCAAGGGCGCCGAAGTGGTGCACTCGGGCCAAGAGCTGGTGCACACGTCAGGTCACGCCAAACGCGACGAGCTCAAGATCCTCCACGAGGCGGTGCGCCCCGAGTACTTCGTGCCCATCGAGGGCGAGCTCAGGATGCTCAAGCGTCACGCCGATCTCGCCATTGAGATGGGGTTGCCGCCCGAGCGGGCCATCATTGCCACCGGTGGCAGCCAGGTCGTGCTCGACGACAACGGGGTGAGGCTGGCCCGCAAGCTGCCGCACCAGTACCGGTACATCCATGGATCGGGTGACCTCATCGACGACGATGTCATCGCCGAGCGCCGCAATATGAGCCAGGGCGTGGTCATGGCGCTGATCACCGTCGATGCCAAGGTGACCAAGATTGTGGCCGGCCCCACGGTGGTGTCGAAGGGGTGGGCGACCGACGATGAGTTGGACAAGCTGGCACCGAAACTCGAAGCCGACCTCACTCGGGTCGCCCGCGCGGTGATCGACGGCAAAAAGTCCACTACTGCCGAGATGGAGCGGGCCCTTCGGCGCGCTACCGGTCGTTTCGTGTCTGACAAGACCCGTCGTCGGCCCCCGATTGTTGCTGTCGTGCAGGTCGCTGACTGATCGCTACCGCGTTGGCACTGCGGACATTGAGAGCCTGACTGGCCCGCGAGGGCGGGCCAAGTTCGGTACCGTGGTTCGACGTGGCCACCACACGTCGTCCCTCAACCACAAAGCGTCGTACTCCGGCGTCGAGTTCTCAGAAGCGGACGGCTGCGCCTGCCAAACGGACCGCGTCCAGTGCGCGCCGCACGAGTGCCAAGGCGCCGGCCCGCAAGCGCAGCCAGTCAACTCGGGCCCGCTCGACGCGCAACACCACCGTGAAGCGTCGCGGAGCCGCGCGTGGTCCTCGTCAGCCGTCTCCCACGGTTCGCTTGCTGCGAAGCCGCAGCCGCGACGTTGCCGCCCTCGTGTTGTTCGGGTTGGCGGCGCTGAGCCTGCTCGGCCTGCTGGCTGACCGGGCCGGTCCGGTCGGGCGGGCGTTGAGCGACGGCATCGGCCTGGGCGTTGGTGTCTTTCGGTATCTCGTGCCGGTCGTATTGGCTTGGTTTGCCTGGACCCTGCTCCGCACCGTCGAAACCGAACGCAGCGTCCGCGTTGGGGTGGGTACCACGTGTGTGTTTGTTTCAGGGCTGGGGATTGCGCACTTGTCGCGCGGTCCCGCAGGGTTTGACGCGGCATCAGATGAGCTGCGCCGCGGTGGTGGCGTGCTTGGCGCCGCAGTGGCCGAGGCCATTGCGTCGTTGGTCGCGACCCCTGGCGCCTGGATTGTGTGCCTGCTGATTGGTCTGTTTGGCCTGCTGGTGCTGTTCGACTTGACCTTGACCATGGTGGTCGACGTGCTCGCCGACGGCGGCCACATCGTCGCCGAGGTCGTCGGCGGTTGGTACGCCGCCCTGGTTGAACCCCAGGACCGCGAGCGTGCCCAACGCAGCCCGCGGGCCAGCCGCGACACCGTGCTCGATCTCACCGATGGTCGGCCTCCGGAAGTCATCGACGACGATGTCCACCGCGGACCGGACCTGTTTGATCTGGCCTCTGAGGTCCATCTGGTGCCTGAGGCCGCAGCCGCCTCCGAACCTGAGCCGTCCGTGGTCAAGCCCAAGGTCCATGTGCCCGACGCGCCGGTCGACAATGGTGAGCAGTTGTCCATCGAGATGGTTGGCCCGTCGGCGACCAAGTGGACGCTGCCTCAGCCGTCGGTGCTCGGCCGCGCTGGAGCCCAGACCGTCGACGAGCGTAAGGTTCATGCCGGAGCGCGTGCCCTTGAGCAGGCCTTGGCCAGCCACGGGGTTGAGACCAAGGTCATCGGCATGACGGTTGGCCCCACCGTCACCCGCTACGAACTGCAGCTCGCACCCGGCGTGAAGGTCGCCCGGGTCACGAGCCTCAACAAGGACATTGCCTACGCCATGGCCGCGTCCGACGTTCGCATTCTGGCGCCGATCCCTGGCCGGTCAGCGATTGGCATCGAGGTGCCGAACGACGATCGGCACCTGGTTGCCCTGGGCGACATCTTGGCAAGTTCGACCGCACGCGAGTCGACCCATCCGCTCGAGGTTGCCCTTGGCCAAGACATCGCGGGCCGCCCGATTATGGCGAACCTGGCCAAGATGCCCCACGTGCTGATCGCTGGCGCCACGGGTGCTGGCAAGTCGTCGTGTATCAACAGCATCATCACGTCGTTGTTGATGAGGTCGACGCCCGATCAGGTGCGCCTCATCTTGATCGACCCCAAACGCGTCGAGATGGGCCAGTACGAACGCCTGCCCCATTTGTTGACCCAGGTGGTCACCAGTCCGAAGAAGGCTGCGAACGCGCTCGCGTGGGCCGTCAAGGAGATGGAGAACCGCTACGACCTGCTGAGCGAGTGCGGCTTCCGCGACGTAACTGGTTACAACGAGGCCTACGACAACGGCCAGTTGGTGACCGCGCCGGGCGACGAACGCACCTATGACCGCATCCCGTTCATTGTTGTTGTTGTGGACGAGCTGAACGACCTCATGATGGTCGCGGCCCGCGACGTCGAAGAATCGATCACCCGTTTGGCCCAGATGGCCCGAGCCGTTGGCATCCACCTCGTGATTGCGACCCAGCGCCCGTCGGTGAACGTGATCACCGGCGTCATCAAGGCCAACATCCCGTCGCGTATGGCCTTTGCAGTGTCGTCGCTCGCTGACAGCCGCGTCATCCTTGATCAGCCCGGCGCCGAACGTTTGGTCGGCAAGGGCGACATGTTGTTGCTGGGTGCCAACTCGAACGTGGCCCAGCGGATCCAAGGCTGCTGGGTCACCGAGGCTGAGGTGCAAAAGGTGGTGGCGGCATGGCGTCGTCAAGCCCCCGAGGTCACCTATGTCGAAGGTGTCGAGGGCTCCGACGACGAAAATCGGGCGGCCATGATGCCCGGTGGCTCGACCGGCGACGCCGATGACGACGAACTGTTGATCCAGGCCATGAAGCTGGTAGTCGAAAGCCAGTTGGGGTCGACCTCGATGCTGCAGCGCAAGCTCAAGGGTGGTTTCGCTCGGGCCGGGCGACTCATGGACCTGCTCGAACAACGCGGTGTGGT